>JADLHC010000250.1 GCA_020849035.1 Planctomycetia bacterium | reverse complement strand
GCCCGCCGTGCCACGAGGTGCTTCCCCCAAGACTTCATCGAGCCCGACACGTCCAGCAGCACGGTGAGCGACCCCTCGACCTCCTCCCGGTACTCCCGGATCACGAGGTTCTCCGTCCGCGCGTACGCCGCCCAGTCGATCGTCCGCGGGTCGTCCCCCGCCACGTACGCCCGGTGCCCCTCGAACTGGCTCCCCGCACCCTTCCGCGCCCCCGGCCGGCTCCCGCCCGGCGCCCCCGGCGCAGCGGAGCGGCGCCCCGCCGCCAGCGCGGCCAGACGGGCCATCTCGTGCGCAGCCAGGAGCATCCGACCCACCTCCAAACCGGGTTCCTCAACTCCTTAACGTCGGCGCCCGACCCCGGCCCGCTTCAGCCCCATTTCGTTGACGCTCCCGCGCCACCGGGCCTAGAATCCGCCGCTTCGCTCGCCGCTACTCGCGTCGGAAACCAAAGCATGCGATACGATTACGTCGGCGTCCTCGTTTACCTGGCGCTGGCCGTCGTCTTCGTCCTCGTCGGCATGACCGCCCAGCGCGTCGTGTCCTGGTTCCTCAGGACCAACCGCCCCAACGAGGCCAAACTGTCGCCTTACGAGTGCGGCGAAGAGCCCATCGGCGGGACGTTCATCAAGTTCAACATCCGGTTCTATGTCATGGCCCTCGTGTTCATCGTGTTCGACGTCGAAGTCGTCCTGCTCTTCCCCTGGGCCGCCGTCTTCAACGAACTGTACGCCTTCTACCGCATGGCCCTGTTCTGGGACATGCTCATCTTCGTGGGCATCCTTGCGTTCGGGCTGGCGTACGTGTGGGGAAAGGGCGACCTGGACTGGATCATGACGTTCCGGAAGCACCTGTCGCCGGCGGAGAAAGTGGCGCGGCCGCAATCGCGGAAAGAGGTGGCCTAGGTGCATCCGGTCATCACGTTCGCCCACAACGTCCTGCCCTTTACGAAGGGCTGGCCGGACTGGGTCGTGTACGTGGCGATCGTCTTCGTGGTGGCGTTCGGCATCCTGAACACGCTGGTGGCGCCGCTGACGGGGATCAGCACGTACATCGAGCGGCGCATGGCGGGGCGCGCGCAGTACCGCTGGGGCCCGAACCGCGTGGGATTCCGCAGCCTGCTCGACGCGCTGCCGGTGACGCGATGGATCGGGCGGATGGGCGACATCGGGCCGGTCAAGGCGATCGGGCGGCTGATCCCCGGCGGGCTGCTGCAGTTCGCGGCGGACGGGCTGAAGCTGTTCACGAAGGAAGACATCATCCCGGCGAAGGCGGACAAGTTCCTGTTCCGGGCGTCGCCGTACGTGGTGATGGCGGGATCGTTCGCGGCGTTCGCGGTGCTCCCGGTGTCGTTCAACTTCCGCGCGGTGAACTTCAACATCGGCATCTTCTACGTCCTCGGGATCAGCTCGCTCGTCGTCCCCGGCATCCTCATGGCCGGATGGGGCAGCGCGAACAAGTGGGCGCTGTTCGGCGGGATGCGCAGCGCGTCGCAGATCGTGAGCTATGAGATCCCGGTGGCGATCTCGCTCATGACCGCCGTCATGCTCGCCGGCACGATGAACATGACCGACATCGTCAACGCCCAGCGCAGCGGGTACGGGATCGAGAAGGCCGGCGCCCTCGGCTGGTACGTCTTCCGCTACGGCGGCCTCATGATCGTCCCGTTCGTCATCTACTTCATCGGCGGATGCGCCGAGGTCAACCGCACGCCCTTCGACCTCCCCGAGGGCGAGTCCGAGCTCGTCTCCGGCTACCACACCGAGTACTCCGGCTTCCGCTGGTCGTTCTTCTTCATGGCCGAGTACTCGAACATGTTCGCCGTCGGCGCCATCGCCACCACGATGTTCCTCGGCGGGCCCCTCCCGCCTTACCCCGTCCAGCTCACCGAGCAGCTCTTCGGCGGCATGGGCCACCTCGGCATGGTCCTCCGCTTCCTCGAAGGCTTCGCCTGGTTCTTCATCAAGAGCTACTTCTTCGTGCTCGTCATGATCCACATGCGCTGGACCCTCCCCCGCTACCGCGTCGACCAGCTCATGCACCTGTGCTGGAAGGTCCTCCTGCCGATCGCGCTGGTGTGGTTCGTGCTGATGTGCGGCGTGAGGGCCGTGCGGATGGAGATGAAGCTCGCGGCGCAGCCCGCCGTGGCGGAGGTGACGCGGTGATCGCCGCCCTGGGACTGGCCGTGAAGAATCCTGCGACGTGGGTGTTCCTCGCGTTCGCCGCGGTGACGTGCGGAAGCGCGCTGGTCGTTGCGGTGTCGCGGAGCCTGGTGTACAGCGCGTACGCGCTCCTCCTGACGTTCTTCGGCGTCGCGGGGCTCTACGCGTTCCTCGACGCGGACTTCCTCGCCGCCGCGCAGCTGCTGGTCTACGTCGGCGGCATCCTCGTGCTGATCCTGTTCGGCGTGATGCTCACGCACAAGATCCGGGACATCAACCTGTCCAACGAGTCCACGAACCCCGTCGTCGGCGCGGTCATCTCCGGGTTCCTGTTCCTCGCCCTCGCGTACGTCTCGCTCATGACGGACTGGCAGGTCGTGGAGCACCCGGCGTCGGCGACGTCCGGCGAGATCGGGCGGGCGTTCGTCGGGAAGTACCTGCTGCCGTTCGAGGTGTCGTCGGTCCTCCTGCTCGGCGCGCTGATCGGGGCGGCGTATCTCGCCCGGCGCGAGAAGAGGGAGGCCTGATGCCCGTCGTCGGCCTCGAGTGGTTCCTGGTCATCGCCGCGTTCCTGTTCGCGACGGGGGTCTTCACGATCCTGACGCGCAAGAACGCGGTCTCGATCCTGATGGGGGTGGAGCTGATCCTGAACGCCGCGAACGTGAACCTCGTGGCGTTCTCGCGGTTCGTGAAGCCGGCCGCCACGCTGGGGCCGCAGTCGGTGGAGTTCCCGCTCCAGGGGTCGGCCGCCCACGCGGTCTACGGCCAGCCCTGGATCGCGGGGAACGTCTTCGCGGCGTTCGTGATCGTGCTGGCCGCGGCGGAGGCCGCCGTGGCGCTGGGCCTCATCCTCGGGATCTACCGCACCGCCGGCGACGTGGATGTCGACGAGGCGACGGCGCTGAAGGGCTAAATGAGTCACGGACACGACGATCACGGGCACGGCGCGCCCGCCCACGGGGCGGCGGGGCACGGCCACGGAAGCGCGCACGGGCACCAGGCCCACGCCGCGCCGGCCGGGCTGTCGCCCGGGCTGTTCGTCATGCTCGGCGCGGTCGCCCTCGGCGCGTGGCTCTTCAAGTCCGGCGTCGACGGCCACCTGGCCGTCGGCGGGCGCTCGTTCGACCTCGCCGACCTGTTCGACTCGCCGTGGCCGTCGCTGACGATCCTCGGCCTCCCCCTCCTCGCGGCCTTCGTGCAGGCGTTCGTCGGCCGCTTCCTGCCGCGCCGCGGCGACTGGGTCTCCACGGGTGCAGTCGCGATCGGGCTGGGGATCTCGCTCCTGATGTTCGGGCGGATGATCGGGATCTACGACTGGCAGTTCCAGAAGGTCTACGAGATCGACTGGATCGGCCTGTTCACGCGGGGGACGCCGGACGGCCCGGACGTGACGACGTTCCGCATCCCGATGGGGATCCTGATCGACAACGTCACGGTCATCATGCTGCTCGTCGTGACGCTCGTTTCCACGCTCGTCCACGTCTTCTCGATGGGCTACATGAGCGACGACCCGCGCTACTCGCGGTTCTTCGCCTTCCTGTCCATCTTCACGTTCTCCATGCTCGGCCTCGTCCTCTGCCACAACGTCTTCGCCCTCTACATGTTCTGGGAGCTGGTCGGCCTCTCCAGCTACCTGCTGATCGGGTTCTGGTTCGAGAAGAAGTCCGCCGCGGACGCCCAGAAGAAGGCGTTCCTCACCAACCGCGTCGGCGACATCGGGATGCTCCTGGGCATCCTCCTCCTGTTCCACTTCACCGGCCAGCTCACCTACACCGGCATCTTCGAGGGAGTCGCCCAGGGCGCCAACGGCATGCCCCTCTGGCTCCTCACCGCCGCCGGCTGCCTGCTCTTCTGCGGCGCCATCGGAAAGTCGGCGCAGTTCCCGCTGCACATCTGGCTCCCGGACGCGATGGAGGGCCCGACCCCCGTCAGCGCCCTCATCCACGCGGCCACCATGGTCGCCGCCGGCGTCTACCTCGTGACCCGCATGTTCCCGGTGTTCACCCCCGACGCCCTCGTCGTCGTCGCGTACTTCGGCGGCTTCACCGCGATCTTCGCCGCCACCATCGCCCTCTGCGCCAACGACATCAAGAAGGTCCTCGCCTACTCGACCGTCTCCCAGCTCGGCTACATGATCATGGGCCTGGGAGCCTCCGCCTATACCTACGGCTTCTTCCATCTCTGGACCCACGCGTTCTTCAAGGCCTGCCTGTTCCTCGGGTCGGGAAGCGTGATCCACGCGGTGCACACGCAGGACATGCGCGAGATGGGCGGGCTGTGGAAGAAGATGCCGATCACCTTCGTGGCGATGCTGGTCTCGACGCTCGCGATCGCGGGCGTCCCCGGGACGAGCGGATTCGCGTCGAAGGACGGCATCCTGGGCGACCTGCTCTACGCGGCGCAGCACAATCGCGCGTTCTGGCCGGTCGTCGTCTTCGGCTTTGCGGGCGCGGCGCTCACGGCGTTCTACATGTTCCGCCTGATCTTCATGACCTTCGCCGGCGAGCCGCGCGTCCGGGAGAAGTTCGACCACGCGCACGAGTCGCCGTGGGTCATGGCCGCGCCGCTGGTCGTCCTCGGCGCGCTCGCGATGACGAGCCAGTACGTGCCTTTCAGGGAGCTCGTCGGCCCGCCGCCGTCCGCGGCGAAGAAGGCGATCGCGCTCGTGCAGGGCCCCTCGGCGGAGCCCGCGGCCGCGGCCCACGCCGGCCCCGGCGAGGCCCATGCCGCCCCCTCCCACGCCGACCCGCGCCGACCCTGGCACGACCCGCTCGAGCACGACAAGCACCACGCCCACCAGCTCGCCATGATCCTCTCCATCGCCGTCGCCGCCGCCGGCATCGGACTCTCCTGCTTCACCTACCTCGTCCCCTTCATTTCCGCCCCGAAGATCGCCGCCGCCGTCCCCTGGGCGCACTCCCTCCTCCTCAACAAGTACTACGTCGACGAGTTCGTCGACGAACTCCTCGTCGCCCCCTGCCTCTGGCTCGCCCGGTTCTGCGCGCGCTTCGACCTCAAGGTCGTCGACTTCTGCGTCAACGCCTGGGGCTACATCGTCCTCGCCTGGGCGTGGGCCTCGGGCCTCTTCGACAACAAGGTCGTCGACGGCGCCGTCAACGGCACCGCGGACGTCGTCCAGTCCGCAGGCGCCTCCCTCTCGCGCTTCCAGACCGGCCGCGTCAGAACCTACCTCGCCTGGTCCCTCGCCGGCGTCCTCGTGCTCGTCGGCGGGTTCCACATCGTCACGAACTGGAAACATTTCCGCAGCCGCAACGTCTCCACGGCGCCGCCCGGAAAATAGGGAGTCCCGAAGGTGAACCACCTCCTGTCGCTCATGACGTTCATCCCTCTCCTGGGGGCGCTGGTCATCCTGTGCCTCCCGCGCGGCAAGGATGAACTCGTCAAGGCCGTCGCGGCCTGCGCCGCGGGCATCCCGCTCTTCCTCGGGTACTTCCTCTGGAAGGGCTTCGACCGGACGACGTCCGCGATGCAGTTCGTGGAGAAGTTCGACTGGATCCCGATGTTCAACATCCAGTACTCCATGGCGGTCGACGGGATCTCGGTGGTGATGGTGCTGCTCACGGCGCTCATCTCGTTCATCTGCATCTTCGCGAGCTGGGAGGTGCAGAAAGGGGTGAAGGGGTACTTCGCGCTGTTCCTGCTGCTCGAGACGGGCATGATGGGCGTCTTCTGCGCGATGGACTTCTTCCTGTTCTACGTCTTCTGGGAGGTGATGCTCCTGCCGATGTACTTCCTGATCGGCATCTGGGGCGGCCCGCGCAAGGAGTACGCGGCGATCAAGTTCTTCATGTACACGCTGGTCGGCAGCGTGCTGATGCTCGTCGTGATGCTGGTCTTCTACTTCAACGTCACCGACCCAGCGACCGGGAAGCACACGTTCGACCTGCTGGTGCTCAAGAACCAGGAGGCGAGGCACGGCGTCCTGCTCCTCGAGAACGTCCGGTTCCTGTGCTTCATCGCGCTTTTCATCGGGTTCGCGATCAAGGTGCCGGTTTTCCCGTTCCACACGTGGCTTCCCGACGCGCACGTGGAGGCGCCGACGGCGATCTCGGTGATCCTGGCGGGCATCCTGCTGAAGATGGGGACGTACGGCCTGTTCCGGATCGGGTTCCCGCTGCTGCCGGACATGGCGAACAAGTGCGCGGTGTTCATGGGCGTGCTGGGGGCGATCAACATCGTGTACGGGGCGCTGTGCGCGATGGCGCAGGACGACCTGAAGAAGATGGTGGCGTACTCGTCGGTGAGCCACATGGGGTACTGCCTGCTGGGGATGGGCGCCATGACGACGGCGGGGTTCAACGGCGCGATGTTCCAGATGTTCGCGCACGGGCTGATCACGTCGATGCTGTTCCTCTGCGTGGGCGTCATCTACGACCGCGTCCACCACCGCTGGATCAGCCGGTTCGGCGGGCTGGCGACGATGGTCCCCGTCTACACGGGGTTCGTGACGTTCGCGTTCTTCGCGTCGCTCGGCCTGCCCGGCATGAGCGGGTTCATCGCCGAGGCGATGTGCTTCATCGGCGCCTGGCAGAACGGGACGCCGCTGTACCAGAAGATCACGGTCTTCTCGACGCTCGGCATCCTGCTCGGCGCCGCGTTCCACCTCTGGGCGCTGCAGCGGATGTTCCTCGGCGAGAAGAACAAGATCTACACGGAGCAGTACCACCACGTGACGGAGATCAACGGCCGGGAGATCTTCTGCCTGGTCCCGCTCGCGATCCTCGTCGTCCTGGCCGGCTGCTGGCCGAAGCCCGTCCTCGACATGATGAACGTCTCGCTCTCGGAGCTGCAGTCCTTCGTCCACCAGTACAAACCCTAGCCCGTCCCACCGGAACAGGCGGAACCGCCCTTGCAACTCGGCGTCGTCGAAAACCTGTCGTACCTGACCCCGGAGATCCTCCTCACGGTCACCCTGGGCGCGGTCATCGCGCTCGACATCGGGGGGCCGAAGGACCGGAAAGGCCACGTCGCGCGGCTGGCGGCCACGGGGATCGCGGCGTCGATCCTCATGGTGCTCCTCACCGCCTTCGAGATCGAGTCGCACCAGCGCGCCCGGGTGTTCCTGTTCGCCGATTCCTTCGTCGTCGACCCCTTCTCGCTCTTCTTCAAGCTCCTCGCCGGCACCTGCGCGTTCCTCGTCGCGATGTTCGCCGCGAAGACGCGTCGCATCGAAGCGCACGGCGAGGGGGAGTTCTTCTCGCTCCTTCTCGTCACCACGCTCGGGCTGTACCTCATGGCCGGCGTCGCCGACCTCGTCGGGCTCGTCGTCGCCATCGAGACGCTGTCCATCCCCAGCTACGTCCTCGCCGGCTTCTACAAGCGCGACCGAGGCTCCAGCGAGGCCTCGCTCAAGTACGTCCTCTTCGGCGCCACGGCCTCCGGCACCATGATCCTCGGCCTCTCGTTCCTCTACGGCCTCGCCGGTACCACGTCCTTCACGGGCATCTCGTCCGCCGTCGCCGACGGCCGCGCCGACGTTCTGTCCGTCACCCTCATGCTCGGCCTCGTCCTCGTCGGATTCGGCTTCAAGATCTCCGCCGCCCCGTTCCACATGTGGACGCCCGACGTCTACGAGGGCGCCCCGACCGCCGTCACCGCCTTCCTGTCCACCGCCTCCAAGGCCGGAGGCTTCGCCGTCCTTCTTCGCTTCTTCTACACCGTCCTCGCCCGCCCCGAGGCCGCCGCCAACCCCGCCGGCCCGTGGATCCCGCTGGGCGACCCCGGGTGGACGAGCCTCGTCGCGGTCGTCTCCGTCATCACCATGACCATCGGGAACCTGGCGGCGTACCGGCAGACGAACGTGAAGCGCCTGCTGGCGTACTCGTCGATCGCGCACGCCGGGTACATCCTGCTGGGGTTCGTGGTCCTGCACGGATCGGGGATCGTCGCGATGCTGTTCTACCTCGCGGTCTACGTCTTCATGAACCTCGGCGCCTTCCTCTGCGTGATCGCGGTCTCGGAGGCGGGCGGCGGCGAGGAGCTGTCGGACTTCCGCGGCCTGGGGTGGCGCGCGCCGTTCGTCGGCGTCTGCATGGCGGCGTTCCTGTTCTCGCTGACGGGCCTGCCGCCGCTCGCCGGGTTCGTCGGAAAGGTGTACCTGTTCGCCGCCCTCGTCGACCAGGGCTGGGTCTGGCTCGCGGTCATCGCCGCGCTCAACAGCGCCGTGTCGCTCTACTACTACGTGAAGGTCGTCAAGGCGATGTACCTCGAGGGCATCCCCCGCCACGGCGGCGAGGCCGTCCCGCTGCGCGTCGGCGGGCACTTCGCCCTGCTGCTCTTCGTCTGCCTCCTCCCGACGCTCCTGTTCGGCGTCTACTGGCAGCCGCTCCAGCGACTCGCCGAGTGGAGCGTCGGCGCCCGCGTCCCCGCGGAGACCCGCGCCGCTTCCCGGTAGCCGCCATGAAGATCCGCATCATCGGCGTGCCGATGGACCTCGGGGGGGACCGCCGCGGCGTCGACATGGGGCCGAGCGCGATCCGGTACGCGGACCTCGAGGAGCGGCTGGAGAAGATCGGGCACAAGGTGGAGGACCAGGGGGACATCCCCGTGCCGATCCCGGAGAGCCGGATCATCAAGGACCCGACGGCGAAGTACCTGCCGGAGATCGTGAAGGCGAACAAGATGCTGGCCGACGCGGTGGCGAAGGCGGTGAAGGACGGCTGTTTCCCGCTCGTGCTGGGCGGCGACCACTCGATCGCGGTCGGGTCGCTGTGGGGCGTGACGCGCGTCCGCAAGAACGTCGGCATCCTCTGGATGGACGCGCACGGGGACTTCAACACGCCCGAGACGTCGCCGTCCGGGAACGTGCACGGGATGCCGATGGCGGCGGCGCTCGGCCGCGGCCGCGACACGCTCGTGAAGAACGAGGATCCCGCGAGCCGCGTCAACGCGATGCACGTCGTGCAGATCGGGATCCGCGACCTGGACCCGCTGGAGAAGCGGGCGCTGCGGGCGAGCGGGGTGCACGTGTTCACGATGCACGAGGTGGACCGCTACGGGATGCCGGCGGTGATCGAGAAGGCGATGGCTCATTTCGCGGGCTGCGACCACATCCACCTGTCGTTCGACATGGACGTGATCGACCCGGACGAGGCGCCCGGGGTCGGGACGCCCGTGCCGGGCGGGATCACGGCGCGGGAAGCGCACCTCGCGCTCGAGATGGTCGCGGAGACTCACCGGATCAGCTCGATGGACCTCGTCGAGGTGAACCCGATCCTGGACGAGAGGAACCGCACGGCGATCCTCGCGACGGAGCTGATCGAGTCGGCGCTCGGGCGGCGCATCCTCGAATAGTCTCTTGCGGCCGCGGCGGGATCGTGGCGCAATAGAGCGACGCAGGACCGCCACGGTTCCTCCGGGGAGCCGCCCATGGCCGACACCGATCCCGACGTTGCCTTTGCCGCGCTCGAAACCGAGGCGCACGCTTCGCTCGCCCGCCCCTGGGCGGCGTCCCCGCCCCTCGCCGCGCGCCCGCTCCTGACCGTCGAGTTCTTCCCCGCGTTCGGCGCCCATCGCGCCTGGTGCCTCTTCGAAGCCGAGCACGGCAGTCTTCTCCTGCGCGAGGCCGCGTGGGACCGCGTCTCCGACCTGGCCGCGTTCGCCGAGCCGTTCCCGGGACGCGAACGGCCGCGCCCGTCCCGCCCCACCCTTGCGGTCCGCGACGTCCTGCTTCCCCGCACCGACATCGAGGACCTGCTCGACGCGTCGGAGGCGCTGCCGTTTCCTTCGGGCCCGCCGCTCCCGCCCTACTCCTCCGGCGAGATTTCGTCCGTCCGGTTCGACGCGCGCCCCGGGGCGCCGCGGTTCCGGTGGGAGCTGGAGGTTCCCTCGGGCTGGGAGAAGCTCGCCGAGTGGACGGCGGACGCGCGGGCGCGGCTCGAGGAGGCGATGACGCGCCCCGGCGCTACTCGCTGACCTCGTTCTGGAGGACCTGCTCGAACGTCTGCCGGCGCCGCACGAGGCGCAGCGAGCCGTCGTCGTGCAGGACCTCGGGCGCCTGGGGGTAGGAGTTGTAGTTGATCGTCGACATCGCCGCGCAGTAGGCGCCGGCGCCGCCGACCACGACCAGGTCGCCGATTTTCGGGCGCGGCACATCGCGCGGCCCGAGCCCCTCGGGATCGCCCGGCGCGGGCGTCAGGATGTCGCCGGACTCGCAGCACGGCCCCACGAAGACCGTCTTCGCGAGCGGCCTCTCTTCCGCCGTCACCACGTCGATCGGATGCTGCGCCCCGTACAGCGAAGGCCGCGTCACCTCGTTCATCCCCGTGTCGAGCTTCGCGAACAGGTACCCGTCCTTCCCCGTGTCCACGACGTCGATCACCGTCGCCACGATGCACCCCGCGTTCGCGACCAGCGCCGTCCCGGGCTCGATCTCCAGGTGCAGCGCCCGCCCCGTCCGCTGCCGGAACTCCACGAACTCCTGCCTCAGGTTCTCCCCCACGTCCTGCAGGTCCGTGGACTTCTCCCCCGGCACCCGCGCCACCTTGAACCCGCCGCCCAGGTTCAGCACCTTCACCTCAGGAAGCTGCCCCGCGATCCCCAGGCTCATCCGCGCGCAACGCTTCCACACCACAGGGTCCGTCCCGCTCCCGATGTGCGAGTGCATCCGCGTGATCCGCAGCCCGTGCCGCCCCGCCAGCTCCCGCGCCTCCCCGAGATGCTCGTGCCAGATCCCGAAGCTCGACCCGGGACCGCCGACGTTCGTCCGGTTCGTCGAGCCCGACCCCAGCCCCGGATTCACCCGGATGCTCACCTCCCGCCCCGGGAACGCCTCCCCGAAATTCTCCAGCTGCCGAAGCGAGCACGCGTTGTACAGCACGCCCCGCTCGACGTGCGCCTTGAGGTTCTTCGACGGCGCCTGGCTCGTCAGCTGGATCTTCCCCGGCTGGAACCCCGCCCGCAGCGCCCGCTCGACCTCGTGGTCGCTGGAAGCGTCGATGTGCAGCCCGAGGTCCAGGAACAGCCTGAGCACCGCGTGGTTCGGGTTCGCCTTCATCGCGTACCGGAGCGTGAACCCGAACGCGTTCGGGAAGGACAGGGCGTTGCGCGCCGACGCCTCGAGCGTCGCGCGGTCGTAGACGTAGCAGGGGGTGCCGAAGCGCTCGCGGACCCCGGCGGCGGTGGCGGCTGAGAGGAACATGGGGGGGCGGATTGTAGGGTGGAGGGTGCGGGGCCGGAAGCGGAAACCGCTACCGGGCGCCGCCGGCCCTGTCGACGATGGCCTGGAAGCGTGGCTCGCGGCGGAGGGCGTCGAAGGCCCTGTCGGCCGCGATGTCGGACGCCGTGCTCGGGGCCAGGTCGACCGCCTTCTCGAGCGCGTCGAGCGCCTCGCGCACGTCGGCCGCCCGCTCGGGCGAGCCCGCCCCGCGCTTCGCCGCCCGGAGAGCAAGCCCCTCTCCCAGCGCAAGGAGCGGGTCGGGGTGCCAGGAGTAGAGCCCCACGGCCTGCCGGTACATCTCCACCGCGCCGTCCAGGTCGCCGCTTCGGCGCCGGTCGTTCCCGCGGAGGACGAGCTGGGAGCCGGAGGGGTGCTGGCGTGCGTAGAGGGCGGCGGCCTGTTCGCGTTCGGTGCGGGAGCCGACGTCGCAGCGGGCGCGTTCGAGGGGGGTGAGTTCGCGCGGGGCGGCGGCGGCGGCGGCGGCGGCGGGGTCGAGGGGGATGAGACGGAGGAGGCCGTCGTCGTGGCGGACGGCGAGGGAGCGGCCGTCGGGGGTGAACCAGGCGCCGAGGATGCGGCGGCCGGAGTCGAGGAAGGCGGTTTCCTGGAGGGTATCGGGGGTGACGAAGCGGAGTTCGCCGGCGTCGGACCAGAGGGCGAGGCGGGTGCCGTCGCGGGAGACGCGGACCCAGGTTTCCTGGATACGGGGCCAGCGGAAGAGGCCGGCGAGGCGGGCGGTGGCGGGGTCCCAGGCGCGGCAGGTGGCGTCGGCGGCGGTGGAGAAGAGGCGGGAGCCGTCGGGGGAGAAGGCGGGGCGGAGGGTCCAGCCGGTGTGGCCTTCGAGGCGGCGGAGGGGTTCGCCGGAGCGGGCGTCGGAGAGGGCGATGTCGACGGTGCGGCCGTTGGTGACGGCGAGGAGGCCGGTGGAGGGGTCGAGGGCGGCGTCGACCCAGTGTTCGTAGAGGGGGACGCGGCCGATGGCGGCGCCGTCGGCGGCGAGGACGCGGGCTTCGCGGGCGCCGGCGATCCAGAAGCGCGAACCGTCATGGCTCCAGCCGAGACCCCGGGCACCGTCGGGGGACTCCGGGATGCGGGCCGTGACGGCGCCGGTGGCGGCATCGATCACGAGGGCGGCGCCGGTCGTGCCGTCGACGACGAGGAAGGCGGAGCCGTCCGGGGAGGAGACGGCGAGGGCGTTGCGGGGAAAACCGGCCGGGAGGGCGGACTTCTCGAGGTGGGGGGCGAGCGGGACGAGTTCCCACGGTTCGGCCGGGCCGGCGCGCGCGATCGCGACGTTCGCGGCGGCGCCGAAGGCGAGCACGTCCTTGCCGGTGCAGGCGGCGACGATGCTCCCGACGGGCCCCGCCTCGACGCTCCAGAGGATTGCGAGCCGGTCGGTTCCTGCGGAGACGAGGGTGCGGTTGTCGGGGCTGAACTCGACGGACCACGGTTCATACTCGTGGCCGCGGAGGACGGCGAGTTCGCGGCCACCGGCGACATCGAGGAGGTGGATATCGGGGCCCTCGCGGTCGGCGGCGAGCCGGCCGTCGCGCGAGAGGACGGGGGGCGGCCAGCCGCCGGCGCCGACGGGGCCCGAGAGGGAGCGGCCGCGGTCGTCCCAGAGCCGCAGGCTTCCGTCGGCGGCAACGGCCGCGATCCGGCCGTCCTCGAGGACGCTCACGCCGCGGAGAGAGGCCCCGCCGCCGCCCTCGAATGAAGAGGACTCCGCGCCGCCCGGTTCGGTGATCCGGATGCGTCCGTCGTCGTGGGCCGTGACGAGACGCTCCGCCAGAAACGCCAGCCCGGTTGCGGGCGCCGTCCCCCCGAGCGCCTTCCCGTCCGGCGGCCCCGCGGTCTGCCAGCAGCGCACCCGGCCGTCGTTCGACACCGCGGCCAGCCGCCCGCCGTCCGGGGACCAGGCGGCCGCAACCAGCTCCGGTCCGCCCGCACACAGCGCCATCGGCGCTCCCGTCGTCAGGTCCCACACCCGCAGGACACCCTCCTCCCCCCAGGTCGCCACGCGCTTCCCCGCCCCGTCGAAGGCTCCCCCCGCGACGGCGCCGTCGTGCGCGAGGACGGCGGCCTCGGCGCCCGTGCGCACCACCCAGACGCGCACCGTCCGGTCGTCCGCGACCGAGAGCAGGCGCGTCCCGTCCGCGCTGAACGCCAGCTCGCGCACGTCGCCGCGATGCGACGTCGCCCTCCACTCCTCGCGCCCCGTCGCCGCGTCCCACAGCCGCACCGTCCAGTCCAGCCCCGCCGTCGCGACCTGCGCCCCGTCGGGAGACCAGCGCGCGGCGTAGACGTAGGACTCGTGTCCGATGAAGCGCCGGCGTTCGCGGAGGGAGAAGAGGGCGCCGTAGAGCGCTGTGTTCGAGGCGGCGCCCGGGGCGCGCGAGGCGGCCTCGAGCGCGATCAGGAGGGCCGAGCCGGGGTTGGACGAGACGAGCGTCGTGGAGAGCGCGGCGAGTCTCAGCCCCTCCGCGCGGTCGAGCGCGGACTGCGTGGCCTCGCGCGCCGTGCGCTCCTCGCGCGCGTTCGCCGTGGCACGGTCGCGCTCCGCCTCCGCGAGCCTCTCCGCAAGCCTGGCGCTCGAGGACTCGCGCGACGCGCGCTCCGCGAACGCGAGCGAGAGGATCGTGCCGGCCACCAGCGCGAGCGCCGCCGCGGCGACCGACGCGGACAGGGCGCGATTCCGCTGCACGAAGCGCCGCACCTGCTCCCCCAGCGTGTACCGGTAGACGCTCAGCGCCCGCCCGTCCCGGAACGCCTTCACGTCCTCCGCGAGCTGCCGCGCCGATCCCAGCCGCTTCGAACGGTCCCGCGCCATCGCGCGCCCCGCGAGCGCGGCCAGCTCGGGCGGAGCTTCCGGCTCCTGCTTCAGCACCGGCAGGGGGTCGTCCTCGATTACCGCGCGGATGACGTCGGCGGAATGAGGCCCCTCGTAGGGCGGCCGCCCCGTGAGGATCTCGTAGAGGATCGCCCCGAGCGAGTACACGTCGCTCAGTTCGTCCACCTGGTCCATGTTCCCCGCCGCCTGCTCCGGCGACATGTACGACGGCGTGCCCAGGATGTCGCCCTTGAGCGTCACCTGCGGCCCCGCGCCCGCCACCGACGGAGCGTCCCCCGGCGCGACCAGCGCCGAGCTCCGCGTTTCCGGATGTCCCCGCACCCTCGCGATTCCCCAGTCCAGCACCAGCACCTCCCCGAACTCCCCGAGCATCACGTTCCCCGGCTTCAGGTCCCGGTTCACCACCCCGCGCGAGTGCGCGAACGCCACCGCGTGGCAGACCTGGACGAAGGCGTCGAGAAGGCTCATCCGCTCCGCGAGCATCTCCGCCGCGGGCTTCGCGTCGAGCGCGAACGTCCGGAGGCGCGACGCCATCGTCTCGCCCTTCACGAACCTCATCGTGTAGAACGCCCCTCCGTCGGGGCGCCAGCCGATCTCGTAGACGGGGACGATGTTCGGATGCTCCAGCTGCGCCGTGA
This sequence comes from Planctomycetia bacterium, assembly GCA_020849035.1. GTDB lineage: Bacteria > Planctomycetota > MHYJ01 > WSZJ01 > WSZJ01 > WSZJ01. Next base: position 27,598 of record JADLHC010000250.1, on the reverse strand, counting down.
CGCGCGCCTCCCGCAGGAACCGCCCGAGGTCCCGGGCCGACGACTTCCGGCTCGTCGAGGCCGAGCCCGCCGCCGTCGTCCCCGTCCGCGCCCCCGGCGGCAGGATCTCCTTCATCGCCACGTCCCGCCCCATCCACTGGTCCTGCGCGATCAGCACACGCCCCATCCCGCCGCGCGCCGCTTCCGTCACGATCCGGTACCGTTCGGGCGGAAGATTCGCCCCGGGCGCCGCCTCGACGGCCGCGGGCCGCATCAGGTCCTCCCCGGGCGAGCGCGGCCTCCACGCGGCGGGCATCGCACGGTGCACGCCACGCCAGAGGGTGCGCCAGAGAAGCGGGTCGAGCGGGCTCTTGCGGAGGAGGAGGCGAAGCGCCGGGAGGTTGTCCTCGAGGGCGGCGACTTCCAGGTCGACGGCCTCCGCTTCCGCGGGAGGAAGGACGGCGCGGAGGCCCGCGGGCAGGCGGGAGGCGACGGAAGCTGCGGGGATGCCGGCCGCGGGGCGGCCCCCGAGGCCCACCGTCGTGGCGGACGAGCCGCGGTACGACCCTGGCTCCGGGTCCGCCTCGCCCCACAGCGAGGCCATGAGCTCGTTCGCGCGCGAGGCCGACACATAGTCCCGCTTCTGCGCGACCGCGATGGCGGCCAGACGACGTTGCGAGGGCGTCACGCGATCCCTCCCGGGCCAGGCCGGGGACTAGCCTTCTTTCTTCGGCGGGGCGATGGCGGTCTTGAAGCGCGGGTTGCCTGCGAGCCCGGCGAAGTCGGGATCCTCGGCGGCGATCTCGCGGAATTCGGCGTTGGACTCGATGGCGATGCCGAGGTCCCGGATGCCCTCCTCGGCCTTTCCGGTCTTCACGCAGGCGATGGCGCGGTTGTAGCGCACGTACCTGGCGTTCGCGTCGGTCTTCAGGGCCTTGTCGCAGGTGGCGAGCGCGTCCTCGTTGCGCCCGGCGATGATCTGGAACGCGGCGAGCATGTCCAGCGCCTTCATGTCCTTGGGGAACTGGGCGGCGTGCCTCTCGAGCAGCTGCATCGCCTGGTTGACGTTCCCCTGCATGCCGATCGCCTGCGCCAGCCGGCGGCTCGCGTTCTGGTCGTCCGCCTTCTTGGCCAGCGCGGCGGACGACTGCTTCTCGATCACCTTCCAGTCCCAGACGCCCATCGGGGCCCCCCTGGTTGAGTGGTTGACCTCCCTACACCCAGCTCACGAACTCCTTCACCATTCTTCCGAAAACCTTCGCCGTCTTCAGGCTCGTCAACCGCCCCAGATGATTCCCGATCATCGATGGACGCAGGTAGAACTTCCGGTAGGCCTTCGACCGCGCAGCCTCCAGCTCCTCCCACGTCAGCCCGGGGATGTTCATCGCCGACTGGTTCTGCTCGAACTTCCGGTAGTCGTCCGTCGCGATCCACCCCTCTTCCTTCGCCCAGTCGTAGAGGTCGCAGCCCGGGAACGGCACCGCGCAGTAGAACTGGGCGAAATCCAGCCGGAGCGAACGGACGAATTCGACCGTCTTCCCGATCGTCTCCTTCGTTTCGCCGGGGAAGCCGAGCATGCAGTGCGCCGCCGTCTCCAGCCCCGCGTCCTTCGCCCACGCGATCGCCTGCCGGATCTGCTCGACCGTCGTCCCCTTCTTCATCGCGTCCAGCAGTTCCTGCACGCCGCTCTCGACGCCGAAGCCGATGATCTTGCAGCCCGCCTGCTTGAACAGCGCGAGCATCTCCGGGTCCACGTCGTCCACGCGCGAGTTGCAGACCCACTCGATGTCCAGCCCCCGCGCGATGATCTCGCGGGCAACCGCCTTCGCCCGCGGCGGCGACAGCGTGAATCCCTCGCTCCAGAACAGGAACTCCCGGATCCCGTACGCCTTCCCGTAGTGCTCCAGCTCGTCCACCAGCGACTTCGGCGAACGCAGCCGCAGCTTCTTGCCGTAGTACGTGTGGTCCGCGCAGAAGACGCACGGATGCGGACAGCCGCGACCCGTCGCGACGAGGAGGAACGGATTCCCCGTGTACGGCATGCGGTACAGGTCGCGCCGGATCAGGTCGTACGCCGGCCACGGCAGCTCGTCGATGTTCTCCGCCGGTACCCGCTCCGGCGTCAGCACGACGTCGCCGTTCCTGCGAAGGGCCAGCCCGGCGATGCCGTCCACGGGCTCGCCCCTCGACAGCGCCGCCAGCAGGTCCTTCACCGTCAGCTCCGGCTCGCCCCGGATCACCGCGTCCAGGCGCTTCGCCCGGTCGAACGCGTCCCTGGGGAGGGCGCTCGCGTGGATGCCGATGACGGCGACGAAGGCGCCGGGCCAGCCGTTCTTGACGGCCTCGACGGTCGTGAGGTCGCTGTCGAACGACGGCGTGACGGCGTTCATGACGACGAGGTCGGGCTTGAGCTCGGCGGCGCGGCGTGTGACGTCGAGGAAGTCGAGGTCCTCGACGATGCAGTCGTTGAGGAAGGCCTCGTGCCCCAGGCTGCGCGCCATGGAGGCGCAGTAGGCCATGGAGAGGGGCGTCCAGATCGTGGTCCATGCGCCGCCGCGCTGCATGCAGCGGCCCTCGCGGACCTGCTTCACGCCGTCGTCGGCCGGCGGGTTGAGTGCCCAGACGCGCATCGGTGGCTCCCTCCGAGCCCCCCCTCGGGGTCGGGAGGGGCATCCTAGCAGGCGCGCGGGGGCGGGTCCACGACCAAGGCGCCCTTTCTCAAGGTGCCGCTTTCCCTAGGCGCCGCCCGACCCGAGCCATTTGCCGAACCAGTCGCGCGCCAGCCGCCCCGCGGCCTCGAGCGTCCCCTCCTCTTCGAACTCGTTCGTCGCCTTCTCGACCACCTCCATGCGGGCCGCGGATCTCATCCGGTTCGCCGCCGCCTCGTTCAGGTCGATGATGGCCCAGTCGAAGCCGCCGACGACGAAGAGGGTCGGCGCGGTGACGGCGCCGGCGGCGTCGCCCGCGAACACGGGCCGGCCGCCGCACCAGACGACTGCGCGCACCGGGTTTCCCGGCGCCGCGGCGGCAACCAGCGCCGCCGAAGTGCCGGTTCCGCAGGACAGGAGCGCGATGGGCAGCCTGTGCAGGTTCGCCTGCTGCGTCGCCCACGCGAAGACTTCTCCCAGCCTGCGGGCCGGAGGATCCACCTGGAACTTGTAGTCCGGTTCTCCCCGCTCCGCTTCCGTCAGGAGGTCGAAGTCCAGCGTTCCGAGGCCGGACTTGTGCAGCTCGGAGGCCAGGAGACCGCTGCGGCCGTCGCCGCGGATGCCGCCGCGGCCGTGGGCGAAGACGACCAGGGCTGCGGGGCGATCCGGGAGGGACAGAAGGGCGTCGAGGGTGGCTCCCTGTACGGGAATTCGGACGGCAGTCCGGGCGATCGTTCCGGCCATCGTGGCGGGCTCCGCTGGAGGACTCGGGCGCACCGGTGCAAGAGGGGTGCCCGCGGGCCTCGCAGAGAAAGTGCGCAATTGAGCTGAAAATCCCGCGGCCGGCGCGAGAAAATCCGCAGGATGCTACTTCGCTTCCGGGTAGGTGACCGACAAGGCAGCCCCGCGCAACCAGGCCCGGTCTGCAATCGCCCCGCGGACGCGACCGCTCGACACCCTCCGGTACAACTCCGGATGCGACTCCTTAAGGGTCAGCCCCGGCTTCTCCTGCAGTTGCTCGGCCGACGGAAATGACCTCGATACCTTCCCCGCCTTCTTCATGAATGCCGAGAAGTCCCTCGCCAGGACGACGGGCTCCTCGCCCGCCCACAGGTAAGCGCCGTCCTCCGCCGGGTCGCTGCCGAACGCCTCCACCTCCAGCTCGACCTCGATGCGGACAATTTCGCCGCGCGGCTTGAACTCGAAGCAGAACGGCCGCGGGCCGCGCGTGGCGCGCTCGTCGTGCTCGTCCCACGCAACCGGGACTGCGCTCTCGGCCAGGCGCGTCGAGTCCGCGTCGTCCTCGTGCGCGAACACGACGTCCCTCGGTCCGTCCTGCACCACCCGTCCGGCCCGCGCGAACGTCACCGCCTGCAGCTTCAGCTTGTTGAACGTCAGCTCCTTCTGCCCGTACAGCCTCCCCGTCCGGATCGCCAGCACGTGCATGACGCTGAACGCCCCCTTGTCCGCGGACAGATCCAGGTCCCATCCCTTCAGGTCCGCACGCATCTTCGTCATCACGTTCGTGAGGTCCGCCTGCGCCTCCGCCGTCGCGATGTTCCGCTTCCCGCTCACCAGCGCCTGCGCCGACAGCGAGCACCTCAGGAGCTCGAGGTCCCAGTCCCCGGCCTCCCCTTTCACGCCGCTGTCGTCCGCCTTCCCCACGCACCCGTTGAGGCAGACCAGCGCGAGCCGCGGAGGGCGCGCGATTCCGAAGTGCTCCCAGAACCTCGACCACGGGATCAGGAGGGTCGTCCCGTCCGCGGCCGGCACGCCGACCTTCTCGATGGAGGAATGGCAGTTCAGGACGAGCAGCGCGCCGTTGTTGAGCGCCTGGAGGGCCGCCCTGGCGTCCTCGAAGTTCTTCGCGATCTCGTCGGCAGAGAGCTTCCCGATCTGCCCGCTGAACGCGTTCACGGTGTGGTTTTTCGCCGTCGGGAACGCGTCGTGGATCGCCTTGACCGTGGCGGGCTCCAGCCGGCTCGTGCCCGCTGCAAAGACGGCGGTCTTCGACTGGTACTGGAGCGTGACGACGGCGTCGGCGGCATGCACGCGGCCGGCCAGGGCCAACGCTGCGAGCAACCGCAGGGGGGACGGCATCACACGATGTCCCGCGCCAGCCTCAGCAGGAACCGCCACGCGCTGGAGGTGGCCAGCTTGCTCCGGCCCCACGCCCGCTCGTACTCGTGGCTCGGGACCTCCACGACGCGCAGCCCCTTCTTCAGCGCCTTCATCACCATCTCCGTCTCCACGTCGAAGTGCGTGGAGTTCATGCCGAGCGCCAGCAGCTTGTCGCGGAACCCGGCACGGAAACCGTTCAGGATGTCCGTCAGGCTCGCGCCCCAGCGCCAGTTCACCATCCACGTCGCGAAGGCGCTTCCCCACTGCCGGAACACGTGCTCCGCGTCCATGCGGAACTCGTCGGAGCCGCCGGTGGCGCGGGAGGCGATGACGAGGTCGGCGGCGCCGAGGGAGAGCGGGGCGAGGACGTTGGGGATGTCGCGCGGCTCGTGGGAGCCGTCGGCGTCGAAGAAGCAGACGACGGGGTGTGACGCCTCGCGGAGCGCAGTGCGGATGCCGTCTCCCTTGCCGCGGCCGCCGTCGAGGACGACGCGGGCGCCGGCGGCGGCGGCCAGTTCGCGGGTGTCGTCGGTCGAGTGGCCGTCGACGACCAGGACTTCGTCCGCCCAGGGACGCACCTGCTCGACGATGCGGGCGATGCCCGCGCCTTCGTTGCGCGTCGGCAGGACGATCGTGACTTTGTGGCCGGGTGCGATCACGCGGGTTCTCCTCGCAGGAGTCCCCCCCGCGAGTCGGGCATTGAAGCGGCCCGCGGCGCTTCGATCAAGCAGGCTTTCGCGTGGCGACGATGGCGATCTTGGCCCAGGTGTCGGGGTTGGAGGTGCGTTCGAGGGCGGCGAGGAGGCGGTCCATGGCGCGGGCGAAGAGTTTCGAGCGGCCGAGGGAGGGGAGGCCGAAGCGGTGGTGGAGGATGGCGCGGTAGACGAGGGTGGGTTCGCGGACGGAGAGTTCGACGGGCCCGACGGGGAGGCCGCGGAAGAGGGCGGCGAGGCCCTCGGGGGTCTGTTTCGCGATGTTCTTCTCCGTGGGGTCGAGGGCGGAGAAGAGCCGGAGGATGCCGTTGCGGCCGTTGTCGTCGAGGATGCAGACCTTTCCTCCCGGGGCGCAGACGCGGACCATTTCCGCCACCGAGCCGCGCGGGTCGGCGACGTGGTGGAGGATGTCGCGCGCGAAGACGCGGTCGAACGTCCCGGAGCGGAAGGGCAGCCGCGCCGCGTCCGACTGCGCGAACTTCCCGTCCGTCCGCGCCTTCGCCGTCCGGAGGGAGGCGCGGTCGATGTCGATCCCGAAGGCCCCCCGGATGCCGCGCACGATCAGGTTGTTGCCCTCGCCGCAGCCGACCTCGAGGAGGCGCGCCCCGTCCGCGTCGACCGCCGCCAGGATCGCGGCCTCGCGCGACCTCATGTACGGGTTCCCGGTCAGCCAGTCGACGCGCATGGGGGGCGCATTGTAGCCGCCGCGCTACGGACGCGGCCGCACCTTCGGAGCCTGCGACGCCCGGATCAGCGTCGTCACGCGCTGCTCCGTCTTCGCGACGTCCCGACGGATCGTGAGCACGCCGATCACGCAGGCGGCGGTGCTCACGAGAAGCGCGATCGGCATGAACAGGTACGCGCGCTCCAGCCCGTGGTCGTGGATCAGCTTGCCGAACAGCAGCGGCGAGAGCGTGTCCCCGAACATGTGCATGCAGAAGATCACGGTCGCGTAGGCCATCGCGCGGGCGTTGGGGGCGCTGATGTTGGCGATCGTCGTGTTGAGCGTCGGCGTGCAGGACATGAAGCACAGGACGCCGAGGAAGAGCGCCGGGAAGTAGAGAGCGGCGTCGTGGGACAGGATCGCGGTCCAGAGGCACACGAGCCCGCCGCCGAGCCCGAGCGCCGCCACGATGAGGTAGCCCCCCGGGATCCCGCGCTTCGAGATGCGGTCGCCGGCCCAGCCGCCGAGCAGGGTGCCCAGGATTCCCGGCAGGATCAGCGTCATGCCGATGAGGACGTTCGCCTTGCGCGGGTCCAGGTGCTTCACGTCCCCGAAGAACTGCGGGAGCCAGTGGAGCAGGGGCACGGTGGCGAAGGCGACGCCGGTGAACGCGACGGTGACCAGGAGGAACGTCCGGTTGCGGAACAGGGCGAGCTGCTCCCGGATGGTTCCCTTGCGGGGGATTTCGGCGTGGAGCTCCCCGGGGACGTCGTGCGCGCCACGCGGAGGATCGTGCAGGAACCAGGCCAGGGCGGCAGCCACGACTCCGGGGATCGCGACGGCGAAGAACGTCCCCCGCCAGCCCAGCGCGAGGCTCTCCGACAGCCGCACCGCCGGCAGCAGCCCCCCGAGCACGAATCCGCAGGCGCTTCCGATCGGCACCCCCGTGTAGAACACGCTCAGCGCCCGGCCGCGCGCTGCCTTCGAGAAGGCGTCCGCGATGAGCGGCGGGCCGACGGTGAGGAAGCCGGCCTCTCCGACGCCGATGAGGACGCGGGCGACGAGGAGGGACCAGAAGCCGGTGGCGAGGCCGCTGGCGGCGGTTGCGAGGGACCAGACGAGGCAGCAGAGGGCGACGATGCGCGGGCGGGTCCAGCGGTCGCCGAAGTTGGCGACGACGGGAGAGCTGAACATGTAGCCGAGCGTGAAGGCCGTGGCGAGCCAGCCCTCGCGTCGCGGGTCGAGCGCCAGGTCTCCCGAGACCTGTTCCAGCACGGCCGAGAGGACGTACCGGTCGGCGTAGTTGAGGAAGTTGATGAAGAAGAGCGTGAGGAGAAGGGCGGCCGAGCTGCGGATCATGGGGGGCGGGACTGTAGCAGGGGTCCGGGCGGCTGTTGAGCCGGAATTCCGGGGATCACGCCGGGGACGGGAGGATGCCGATAGAATCCGTGCATGCGGCCCCTCCTGCTCCCGTTCGCAGCGTTCGCGGTCGCGCTCGGCACGGGCGCGCTCGCCGCGTTCGCCGCGCGCACCGGGGTCCGGGGGGACCCGAGGGGCGACGAGATCGCCACGATCACGCTCGACCGCGTCGAGCACACCATCACCCTTCCCCCCGACCACAACGCACGCGCCACGTACGGCGTGGACCCGGTCCTGCACCTGAAACGCCGCAACGAGCCCGAGGTCCGGCGAAGGCTCGACGCGTTGCGGCCGAGGCTGCAGGATGCGCTTCAGGCCGTTCTTTCCCGCTATCACTACGCCAACCTGCAGAGGAACGAGTCGAAGGACGACCTCCGAGCGGACATGCGCGCGGCGGTGAATGCGATCCTCGGGCAGGATCTGGTTCTGGCCGTGACGGTGGTCAAGGGGGCATCGCGCTGACGGCAACCGGAGCTCGACGCGTCTGCCGGAATTGTTCAATGAAATCGCAAATCTTCGCCGCGCCTTACGTTATGTCATTGACTCAGGGGCCGCGAGGGAGTAAGAGGGAGTCATGCGTCTTGAGAAGCTCCCCACGGGCATCCGCATCTCCGCCGAGGACGAGGTCTACCTCGACCTGACGACCCAGCAGTACGAGGACATTTACTACGCCATCCCCCTCGACAGCTCGAGCCTCTATCTCCTCCTCAACGGCACCGTCCTGACCAACGCGGACGACCGCGCCATCCTCCAGTTCCTCGTCGAGGCCAACGGCGGCGTCGACGAGGCGATGAAGACCCTTCAGGCCCTCGTCCAACAGACGCCTCCCCCGACCGCAAGCGTTCAGGTCGAGGCGCCCAAGGCCCCGGAGCCCGAGCCGGCGAAGCCCGCCGCGGCGCCCGCGCCCGCAAGACCGGCGCCGGTGGAGGACGAGCCGTTCGAGATCTCGGTGACCCCGGTCAAGCCGGCGGTCGATCCGTTCGCGGACATTGTCAAGCCGGCGAAGGCGGAGGAGAAGCCGTTCGAGATCACCACGCCGCAGAAGTCGGTACCGCCGGCGGAAATGAAGCCCGCGGGCCCGGCCGCGGGAAAACGCCCGGGCACCCAGGTCTTCGGCCAGAAGGCGCCTCCGCCGATCCAGATCGCGCCGCAGCCTGACGGCAAGCGCGTCCGCATCACGGTCGGATCCAAGATCCTGGACCTGGGCGTGGTGCGTTACGAGGACCTCTACTACGCGGTCCCCGGCGACAACGCCAGCGTCTACCGCCTCATGAACGATACGATTCTCAACCGCCCCGAGGAGCGCGACGCCCTTAAGGACATCCTCGGCCTCCTCGGCGGCATCGACTCCGGCATGTCGGCGCTTCAGGCCGCCGTCCAGAAAGTCGAGCCGCCGCCGAAGAAGGCGAAGTCCACGGCGCCGTCCGTGGCGGGGGCAAAGCCGCCGTCGACGGTGCAACCGGCGGGAATGAAGACGCAGTCGTTCGGGGGGACGGCGCAACCGCAGGCTCCCTCCGTCGCCAAGCCCGTCGCGCCGACGGGCGTCAAGGCGCCGGCCGCGGGGCCGGGAATCGCAAAACCGCCGGTCGCACCGGCCGCCGCGGGCCCCGGGATCGCGAAACCGGCGATCGCCCCTGCGGCGGGACCCGGCATCGCAAAGACACCCACCGCGCCTTCCGTGGCCAAGCCCGCAGGCCAGCCCCCGACCGTCCCCGGGAAACCGGCACCGCCGGGAGTACCCCCGAAGGTCACCGGTCCCCGGCCGTTCACGGTGGACGTCCCCGACGAAGTGGACGACGTCGAGCTGGTCGACGACGTGGAGGAGATCCCGGTCGCCCCCGTGGATGCCGGTCGCCCCGGGATGCCGCCCGCGGCCGCCAAGCCCGCGACCGTCGCCGGCACCGCTCCCAAGGCGCCTTCGGGCCCCGTCTCGAAAGCGGGCCCCGCTCCCGCCCAGCCGCCCGCATCCCAGGCCCAGCCCGCTTCCCTCGCACGGAAGAAGGGCAAGGAGATCGACCGACCCGCGGGCGTCTCCCAGATCAAGATGTCGAAGGAGGAGATCGACAAGACCGGCGTCAAGATCAAGGCCGTCCCGAACGTCGGCTACCAGATCATCTGCAAGGAGTACTTCATCCAGCTCTCCAAGGCCCAGTACCAGGAGCTGCACTACGCCCTGCCGATGCCGGTCATGAACATGTTCAAGCTCGTCCACAACGACCTGCTCAAGGACCCACAGTCCCGCGGCGTCCTCATGAAGATGATCCACCTCGCGGGCGGCCCGAAGGACTTCATGTCCGCCCTCTCCATCCAGGTCCAGGCGATCAAGCCGACCGAGGACTGGCAGTAGCATGAGCGCGCCGATCGCCCCAGCGGCCGTGCGGCCCGCCGAAGAGGGGCCGGCTTTCGACCTGATCTCCCTGGGACTCGTGGTCTTCACCATCCTGCTCATCGGCGTCTGGACGCCGTACTACTTCCGGCAGAATCCCGCCGACATGAACGCCTGGGCCGCGGTCCGGCCCGGCGACCATGAGACGCAATCCGCTCCCTTCCTGGCGGCCGCGCGCTGGGCCGACCTCTACCTCCACACCACGGACTGCAGGGGCGTCAGCATCGCGTTCCGCGACAGCCTGAAGAAGGCGCTGGAACTGGAGGCGGCGGAGCGCCAGGCGCTCCGGGACCAGGTGGACCGCCTTTCCCCCGCGCAGAGCATCGCCGCGCGTGCGGAGCTCAGCGAGCACCCGGAAGGACCAGCCGAGCGGTACGCCAGGCAGTGGTACCGGAACCGCGCCGCCTGGCTGGACGCCCGCGACGCCCGGGGCTTCGACCTCGGCGCCCACACCGAGCTCTTCGTCCTCCTCCGCGAAATCGGCATGGCCCGGGAGGCGGATCTGGAGCAGGAGAAGGTGCGCCGCGTGAGCCCGGACTGGCCGGGGCTCGGCCCCGACGACGGCAGGCTTCCCGTCATCCGCGAGCACGGCACGCAGCAGAGGTAGGCCGGCGCCGCCTACGCGTCGAACGACCGGATCAGCGTCTGGATCGCCTCGTCCGCAAGCCGCAGCCGCGCCGCCGTCTTCTTCAGCAGGCCCTTCAGGATCTTCACGGCCAGCCCCGCGTCGGCGGCCAGAAGCGCATCGAGGTCCTTCTTCTCGATGAAGCGCAGCCGCGCGTCGCGGGAGGCGACTGCGGACGACGACCGGGCGCGCTCCTCGAAGATCGCGAGCTCGCCGAAGATCTCGCCGTGCTCGAGGATGGCGATCCGCGTGCCCGCGGGGCTGCCGTTCGACTTGGCGATCTCGATCGCGCCGGACTCGATGATGAAGAGCCGGTCGCCCGGGTCGCGCTCCTTGTAAACGACGTCGCCGCGCCGGAGCGCGCGGTCACGGCAGATCGCGGCGAGCTTTTCGAGCTCGGCGTCCGTGAGGGCGCTGAACGTATCGACCTCCCGGAGGAATTTCTTCAGCTCCATGGGCGCGGCATTGTAAGCGGGGGGGCGGAAGCGGGAAGCAGGAAGGAGTAGGAGGGCGCGGAGGGTCAGGGCAGAATCGGGGGCGGCATGGGGTACACGTTCTTCGACCACACGGGCGACATCGGCGTCGACCTCGAGGCGCCGACGGCGCAGGGTCTGTTCTCGACGGCGGGGCTCGCGCTGTTCGAGGCGATCGCGGATACGGGGAACGTGGAGCCGCGGGTGACGCGGACGGTGCGCGCCGAGGGAGAGGACAGGGCCGACACGCTGAACCGGTTCCTGCAGGAGCTCCTGGTGATCTTCGACGAGGAACGCCTGCTCCTCCCCCACGTCGCCGTCCACGAGCTCGACGAGCGCACGGTCGTGGCCACCGCCGCCGGGGAGAAGTACGACCCCGACCGCCACGAGGGCCGCACGGAGCTGAAAGCGGTCACCTGGCACCAGCTCGCGGTCACCCCCGGCCCGCCTCTCTGGACCGCCCGCGTCGTCTTCGACGTCTGACCCCCTGCCCCATCCCCCTCAACCCCTCAACCTCTCCGAACCTCTCCCCCGCCACCGACGATCAACCTCCCCATGGACCTCAAGCGAGTCGGCGACTGCGTCTGGGAAATCCCCAAGTCGGGCGCGATGCGCGTCCCGGGCCGCATCTACGCGGACAAGCGCCTCCTCGACCTGGCCAAGGGCGACAAGGCCCTCGACCAGGTCGTCAACGTCGCGACGCTGCCGGGGATCGTGAAGTGGTCGCTGGCGATGCCGGACATCCACTGGGGGTACGGATTTCCGATCGGCGGGGTGGCGGCGTTCGACGCGGACGAAGGGGTGATCTCGCCGGGCGGAGTCGGGTATGACATCAACTGCCTCGCTGGCGACACGCAGGTGCTGCTGCCGGGATCCGGAACCCGGTCGCTGTCGGAGATCGTCGAAAGCCGCTATCAGGGGGAGATACTCCACCTCGTAGACGGCGAAATGCGTCCCACGCGAGTCCGCGCGGGCCTCTCACGGGCCCCGGGGAATCCGGTCCGCGAGCTTGTGACCGTGTCCGGCCGCCGGGTCGTCGGGACGGAAGATCACCTGATCCTGACACGGGACGGCTGGCGAGAGTTGGGCTCAGTCGCGCGAGGCGTGCGCATTGCTGCCGTGCAGAGTGGAGATGTCTTCTGGGACGCGGTTGAGTCCGTCACTTCGCGGCCCGATGTGACCCGCGTCTACGACATCGAGGTCGAATCGCCCCATCACAACTTCGTCGCCGGCGGCCTTGTAGTCCATAACTGCGGCGTCCGCGTCTGCAAGACCGGCCTCCGCTTCGACGAACTCGAGGGAAAGCACAAGAAGCTCGTCAACGCGCTCTTCAACGCGGTCCCGACGGGCGTCGGCGGCGACTCGGCGATCGGGCGGCTGTCGAAGGAGGACGGCGCGCGGATCGTGACGCAGGGGGCGAAGTGGGCGGTGGAACACGGCTACGCGACGCCCGCGGACCTCGAGCACACCGAGGACGGCGGGACGATGCCGGGCGCGGACCCGGCGGCGCCGAGCGACACCGCGTTCCGGCGCGGCATGGGACAGGTCGGCACGCTCGGCAGCGGGAACCACTTCCTCGAGCTCGACCGCGTCGTCGAGGTCTACGGCCCGGAAGCGGAGTCCGTCTTCGGCCTCCGCGAGGGCGACGTCGTCCTCCTCATCCACTGCGGCTCGCGCGGCTTCGGCTACCAGATCTGCGACGAGAACGTGCACGACTTCGTGAAGATCGCGCACCGGTACCACATCGACCTCGTGGACAAGCAGCTGGCCTGCGCGCCGGCCGCGAGCCCCGAGGGGCGCCAGTACCTCTCCGCCATGGCCTGCGCCGCCAACTACGCGTGGGTCAACCGGCAGGTCATCCAGACGCTGGCGGGAAAGGCGATCGGCGACTGCCTCGGGAAGAAGGTCGAGCCCGAGCTGATCTACGACGTCTGCCACAACATCGCCAAAGTCGAGGAGCACGAGGTCGACGGGAAAATGCGCAAGGTCATCGTCCACCGCAAGGGCGCGACCCGCGCCTTCCCGCCGGGCCACCCGCTCACGCCGGGGAAGTACAAGGAGGTCGGCCAGCCCGTCCTCGTCCCCGGGGACATGGGCCGCTCCTCGTACCTCCTCACCGGCCTCCCCGGCGCCATGAAGGAAACCTTCGGCTCCACCTGCCACGGCGCCGGCCGCCTCGCCTCGCGCGGCGAAATGAACCGCCGCATGTCCGGCGTCGACCTCGACGCCGAACTCCGCGCCATGGGCGTCACCGTCCGCGGCAAGACCCGCTCCAGCCTCGCCGAGGAAATGCCGTCGGCCTACAAGGACGCCGGCATCGTCACCGAAGTCATGGAGCGCGCGGGGATCTCGAAGCGGATCGCGAAGTTCGTGCCGTTCGCGGTCATCAAGGGGTAGCCTTCCCCGGCGCTTCCTCCGCGATCTCCCGAAGGCTGGCGCGCAGCTCCTCCAGCCGCCGCCGGCCGAGCTTCTTCTCCCACAGGCGCTCGACCTCGCGGACCGCGCCCCGGAGGACGGGAACCAGCGCCCAGCCCCGCCTCGTGAGCACGACCCGCCGGGAGCGCCCGTCGCCGCCGCCGGCGACGCGTTCGAGGTACCCCGCGCGTTCCAGCTCGCCCAGCAGGTAGTTGAGCGACTGCTTGCTCATCCGCAGGCGCGCCGCGAGCTCGGAGGGCGAGGCGCCGTCGGGCCCCGGGTGCTGGAGGACGACGAGGTGCGGCGCGGCGAGGTCGGTGAAGCCGGCCTGGTGAAGCGCCTCGAGCATGCGCCGGCGGACGATCTCGTGGGGGACGCGCAGGAGGGCCCCGATCAGCGGCGGGCCGACCCGCGGAGTCGCGGAAGTGGTACAAGCGCTTGACTTCTTCGGGTGCGGGTTCATATAGTACAGGGACTTTACCACATCACCCCGGGGAGATCCAGTCATGAACGACGGCACCAACGGGACGATCCGGCTGGGCGAAATCGCCGTGCGCTTCCTGCTCGAGGGACGGTCGTGCGGCGGCTCCCTCGCCATGTTCGAGTTCGACGTCGCCGCCTCCGGCAAGGTGCCGGTCGCCCACAGCCACGACAACTACGACGAGACCATCTACGGCCTCAAGGGAACCCTGACCTGGACCGTTGACGGGAAACGCTCCGAGGTCGGCCCGGGCCGGGTCCTCTTCATCCCCCGCGGCGCCGTCCACCGCTTCGACAACCTCCACGGGACCGATGCGTCCTCCCTCGCCGTCGTCACCCCGGGCATCCTTGGCCCTGCGTACTTCAGCGACATCGCCGCCGTCGTCCGGGCCGCCGCGGGCGGGCCGCCCGACCTTGCCGCCATCGGCGCGGTGATGAAACGCCACGGGCTGACGCCGAGGCCGTAGCCGGGCCGCCGCCGTTCGCTCACCGGGAACTTCCTGCCGCGGCGAGCGTCCCACTTCCATGAAACGCCTCGCGCTCGTCCTGCTGCTCGCCGCCGTCGCCGCCGCCGATCCTCCCGAAGTCCGCCGGTTTTCCGTACCGAAGGCGCGCCGGACGCTCGCCGACCACGTGAAGGAAATCCTGTCGCGCGTGCCGGACTTCCCGGAGAAGCAGCGCGCGCTGGAGCTCGGCCCGCTCGTGGACCCGGGGCGCGAAGTCGAGTGGGGCGCGGACGGGACGTACTGGGAGACCGTGTTCTCGCTCGCGAAGGCCGCGTCGCTCGAAGTCGAGGACACGTGGACGCAATGGGTGCGGCTCGTGCCGGCGTCGCGGCTGTTCGCGGTGAAAGTGGACGGCGACGTGGTGACCGGGCTGCGCATGGAGGAGAACTCGTACGACCACAAGCCCTTCCATGCCGCCGTCGCGCTCATCCCGCCGTGGTTCGTGGCGGGGGGCCGCGCGACTCTCGACCCCGTCGTCGAGTTCGACCCGGCCGGCCCGGGACCGGCGCGCGTCGAGACGATCGGCACCGCGGGATGGAGGCTCCCTCCGGGCGTCTCGAAAGTCACCGCCGCGTGGGACATCGGGGTGTACCTTGAGACGTCGCTGGAGACCATTCCCGTGAAGAAGGGCGAGAAACTCAAGGTTGCGGGCGGGACGGTGGCGATCACGGACGTGCGGGCCGGAAAGCGCAAGGACGGGAGGGAGAGCCTGGTGGTCCGCTGGAAGGAGACGGGGGTGGAGTCCGCGTCGATCGAACTGGTGCTGGAAGACGGGACCACGGCGGCGTGGCTGACCAGCGAAGGGACCGGGGGTGGGCGGGGTGGCCGACGGGAGATGACCTGGCGCAGCGAGTTCGAGATGAAGGGCGGGGTGGCAAAGCTGCTGCGGCTGAGGATCGTGCATGGGGAGGGGAGGTTCCACCCGGAGCGCACGTGGACGGCGGAGGAGCTGGTTGCCCCGGCGCCGAGGCACCTCGTGGCGGGACCGATCGCGTGGACGCGGCCGGTGAAGGGCTCGGTGAGGGTGACGGTAGGCGCGACGCGCGCCGACGGCTCGGGCGCGCTGTCGGAGGAGATCGAGTTGCGCGCGGTGGACTCGGACGGCCGGCTGGAGGGGCGGCAGGCGAACCACGGCGGCGAGCCGCCGATCACGATCGCGCTGGACGCGGAGGGCGACCTGCGCTACCGGGTCGTGCCGTTCGACGCGGGCGACTGGATCGTCTGGGTCCGGGCGGGCAACTGGATGGAGGTGCGGCGCGTCACGGCCCCCGCTTCCGTGCCGGACGGCGCGGTGGAAGTGGACTCGGTGCACGCCGCGTCGCTCGAAGTCGTCGGCGGCGGCAAGGACGGCGTCCTGATCCCGATTGATGACGGAATCCATCCGCTCCCCGGCCTCCACCCGCCTTCCGTCACCCTCGTCTACGGCCCCGGCGGCACACTGACGGCCGAGGGCCTGAAACCCGGCGATTACCTGCTGCGGAGCGGTTACCGGGAGCGCGGGATCCGGATCGTCGCGGGAAAGAACCGGGTGGACCTGAGGTAGCATCGAAGCCTTGCGCTCCCCTCGCGCGCGGGACGGACTTGACCGGGCCTCCCCACTCTGCAAACATCGGGCGCAGACTCTGGGGAGCCTCTGATGTCGAAATCGCCACGCCGCAAGCCCGGTCCACCGGGATCCCGTTCCCGCAAGTCCACCATCGACTCCTCCGACCGCCTGGCGCGGCTTCTGCGCGCCGTCCAGGATCTGTCCCTCGCCCGCAGCCTGGAGCGCGTCCAGGAGATCGTGCGCGTCGCGGCGCGCGAGCTCACCGGGGCGGACGGCGCCACCTTCGTCCTTCGCGACGGGGACAAGTGCCACTACGCGGACGAGGACGCGATCGCGCCGCTCTGGAAGGGGATGCGCTTCCCCATGCAGGCCTGCATCAGCGGCTGGTCGATGCTTCAACACGAAGTCGCCGTTATCGAGGACATCTACGCGGACCCGCGGATCCCGGCGGACGCGTACCGGCCCACGTTCGTCAAGAGCCTCGCCATGGTGCCGATCCGCGAAATCGATCCGATCGGGGCGATCGGGAACTACTGGGCGTCGCGGCATCGCGCCACGCCCGGGGAAGTCGCGCTCCTGCAGGCCCTCGCCCAGAGCACGGCCGTCGCGCTTGAGAACGTGAAGCTCACGGCGGAGCTGGAGGAGCGGGTTCGCCGGCGCACGGCGGAACTGGAAGCGGCGAACGAGGGCCTGAGGCAGGCGCAGGCGGCGAAGCGCCAGCTCACGAACATGGTCGTGCACGACATGCAGAACCCGCTGACGGTGATCATGGCCGCGCTGGAACTCATGCAGGGCCGGCCCGTGGCATCCGGAACCGAGGAGCAGCGCCTGCTCGAAGGGGGCCTGGCAGCGTGCGAGAGTCTCATGCTCATGATCCAGAACGTGCTCTCCATCAGCCGCGCCGAGACGGGGAAGCTGGAGGCGCACATGGCCGATCTGGATCCCCTGAAGCTGGCCGGGGACGTCGTGAAGTCGTTCCAGGGCGCGGCCCAGGTGGTGGGACGCGTGCTTGTCCTTGAACCCGGCCGCGCGCCGCGCGTGCGCAGCGACGACGCCCTCGTCCGGCGCATCCTCCAGAATCTCCTGCGGAACGCCCTTCGACACACGCCCCCGGGCTGCCGGATCCTCGTCAGGGTCGGCACGGACCTGGAAGGGCGCGCCACGATCGCAGTCGTGGACGACGGGCCGGGAATTCCCCTCGAGTTCCAGGAGGAGATCTTCCGCCCCTTCGGAGCCGCCGCCCTGCGGGGCAAGGGTCTCCACGTGGACACCGGTCTCGGGTTGCCGACCTGCCGGACGCTGGCCGAGGCGGTGGGCGCCTCGCTGCGGCTGGACAGCGACGGGAAGCGAGGCTCGTCGTTCACGATCGCCTTTCCCTGACACATGGGGAATTCCCGGGCGGGGACCGGCGTTCGATAGACTGCCTCCATGAACCGCCGCACCGCCGCCGACATCACCCGCCGCGACGCGCTCAAGCGCCTCGTCGCCGCGTCCGCTTCCCTGCCGATCCTCGCCGGTTGCGAACGGACCGCGGAGAAAGCGGAGCCCGCGAAGGCAGCCGCGCCCGCCCGGATGCCGGCCATCTTCCTCGCGCACGGGTCGCCGTTCCTGCTCGACGACGCGGCGTGGGTTGCGGAGCTGGAGGCGTGGGCCAGGGCGATGCCGCGGCCGAAGTCGGTGCTGATGATCTCGGCGCACTGGGAGCAGAAGCCGGTGACGCTGGGCGCGACGACGACCGTTCCGCTGGTGTACGACTTCTACAACTTCCCGAAGAAGTACTACGAGGTGACGTACGCCGCGCCGGGCGCGCCGGGGCTGGCGGAGCGGGTCAAGTCGCTCCTGAAGAAGACGCGCACGGTCGAGGAGGAACCGGAGCGCGGGCTCGACCACGGCGCGTACGTGCCGATGAAGGCGATGTACCCGGACGCGGACGTGCCGGTCCTGCAGCTCTCGCTCCCGACGATGGAGGCCGAGCCGCTCTTCGAGATGGGCCGGCAGCTCGCGCCGCGGCGCGACGAGGGCGTGCTGATCGTGGGAAGCGGCTTCCTGACGCACAACATGCGGGCGCTTCGCGACGGCGCGACGCCGGCGTGGGCGGCGCGGTGGGACGAGTGGTGCGCGGACGTGATCGAGCATCGGAGGACGGACGCTCTGCTGAAGTTCCTCGAGGCGAAGGACTGTGACGACGCGCTCCCGACCGTCGAGCACTTCGTCCCGGTCGTCGTCGCCGCGGGCGCCGACGAGGACAGCCGCGGCGCCGTGAGATTCCCCATCACCGGCTTCATGGGCAGCTCTTTCACACGCCGCTCGGTGCAGTTTGGGTAGCTGGTACCGCGACGGCGTCGCCTTCCGCTGCAAGGGCCCCGAGTGCGGCGACTGCTGCTCCGGCAAGGCCGGCCCCGGCGCAGTCTGGGTCAACGACACGGAGATCGCCGCGCTCGCCGCCTTCCTCGGCCTCTCGCCGCAGGAGTTCACCCTCCGCCACGTCCGCTCCCTCAGCGGCCACCTCTCCCTCCGCGAGCGCCCGAACAACGACTGCGAGTTCTACGTCGCGGGGAAGGGCTGCTCGGTCTACGACGCGCGCCCGACGCAGTGCCGCACCTACCCGTTCTGGAGCAAGGTGATGGCGGCGAAGCGGCGGTGGGAGGAGGAGGCCGCGGCGTGCCCGGGGATCGGCGAGCCGGGGGCGATCGTGCCGGCTTCCGAGGTGGAGTCCGTCCTCGAGCGCGACCGCGAGCGCTTCCCCGAGGGTCGCCCCCCGCTCCCCTGACCTAGGCGGCGACGTCGTTGTCGCTGCCGGTTCGCGTCGCCGCGAAGAACCACTTGCGGAACGCCTCCCAGCACCGGGCGCAGACGTACTGCACCCTCTCGTCGAACTTCACGAACTGGTGCGTCGGGATGTACTCCTGGCACCGGCACCGCTGGCAGGTGTGCTTCTCCATGACGCGATCCCCTCTCTTGTCCCGCGTGGCTCGGGGGTGGCCTGCCGCGGTCTCCGAGGCCGCGGCGGCAAACCGGGGTCGCCCCCTCTCGCCTCCTTGTCTCGTCGCGGCAGCGGCGCGAACTTGAGCGGAATCCGGTTTCCCTGGACGGGGGCATAGATCGTGCCCAGCAGGGGCGAGGGCGATAGAATCCCCTCCGAGGGACCTACTCGAGGATCGGGATGCTTTCGCAGGCCATCAAGGCGGGGTTCAAGCGGTCGTTCATGACCGGCGTCGCTTCCCTTCTCCCCACCACCCTCACGATCCTCATCCTCATCGCCGCCTTCGGCATCCTGAACGACTACGTGGGCAAGCCGATGGGCGGCGCCGTGATCTGGGGACTCGACCGGTGGGCGGGCCGCGGCTTCGGCGACTTCATCGTCTCCTACACCGGCCACGCCCTCGCCGACCTGCGCGCCACGGACCACTGGCTCAAGTCGGCGATCGGCTTCCCCGTCGCCGCCGTCCTGATCTTCTTCCTCGGGTTCCTCTTCGCCTCCTTCCTCGGCCGCAAGCTCATGGGCGCCGTCGAGCAGGTGGTCGCGCGGTTTCCGATCATCGGGAGCATTTACGGGTACGGGAAGCAGGTGTCGGACTTCCTGATGAAGGGGAACAAGCAGGTGGAGTTCAAGAGCGTGGTGCTGGTGCAGTATCCGTACAAGGGGATCTGGTCGATCGGGTTCGTGACGAACGACGGGATCAACATCCTGAACGAGCGGGAGAAGGTGGAGATGGTGACGGTGTGCGTGCCGAACGCGCCGACGCTGATCACGGGGTGGGTGCTGATCCTGCCGAAGTCGGACGTGATCCCGGTGGCGATGAGCGTGGACGAGGCGATCCCGTTCGTGGTGAGCGCGGGGGTGCTGCTGCCGGAGAAGCTGCGGCCGGGGCAGCCGGTGCCGGTGGAGGGGCCGGCATGAGGCGGATCAAGCTGGAGGACGCGGTGGCGGGGCAGCGGGTGGCGCGGGCGCTGTACTACCCGAACGGGGCGGCGATGCTGGCGTCGGGGGCGGCGCTGACGCCGGCGGCGATCCAGCGGCTGGCGCAGGCGGGCTACCGCGACCTGTACGTGTTCGACGAGGGGCCGGAGACGGACGAGGGGCGGGACCTGGTGATCGAGGCCGCGCGGGCGCCGATGGGGCGGAAGCTGGCGGCGTTCTTCAAGTCGGTGCGCGACACGATCGGGCGGGCCGCGGGGATCGAGGCGACGGACGACGCGGCGGCGGCGGGCGAGAAGCTGGGGCGGCCGGAGGTACGCAAGGCGGTGAAGGCGCTGCGCTTCGTGGAGGCGATGGCGGGCCCGGAGCTGGACGCGTTCTTCGACGGGATCGCGCTGGAGAAGGACGCGCCGATGGTGACGGGGATGCCGCGGACGGAGGCGAGCCACCACGTGGACCACGCGATGAACGTCGCGGCGCGCAGCGTGATGGTCGCGCGGCGGCTCGGATGGACGCCGCGCGAGTGCCGGGAGCTCTGCGTCGGGGCGCTCCTGCACGATGTGGGGTACCACGTGCTGCCGGAGGAGGCGCTGAAAGCCGCGCCGGGGCAGCAGCTTCACCCGGCGGCGGGCTACCACATCCTGCGCTCGGACACGGGGCTCTCCCTGCTCTGCGCCCACTGCGCTTACCAGCACCACGAGCGCTTCGACGGCCGCGGCTTCCCGCGGCGGCTCGTCGGCATGCCGGCGCTCTCGCCGCGCGACTCCGTCGGCCCGGGCTCGATCCACCGGTACGCGAGCGTGATCGCGGTCGCGGACGTCTTCGACCTGCTCACCTGCGGGTTCCCCGACGGCTGGGCGATGCGCGACGACGAGGCGATCGGGCTCATGCGGAAGGAAACCGGCAAGGCGCTCCACCCGGACGCCCTTCGCGCCTTCCTCGCGCTCACGCCGCCGTACCCGGTCGGGCTGGAGATCGAGGTGCTGGACGGCGAGTGGGCGGGGTGCACGGGCGTGGTGTCGGGCGTGACGGCGACCGGGATGGAACGGCCGGTGATCCGGGTGCTCCGCAGCGGCGGCGCCCCGCTGCCGAAGGCGGTGGAAATGGACCTCGCGAAATCCGAGACCGGTTTCCGGCCGCGCGGAGCGGGCGAGCGGTAGCTACCGCGCGCCGGACGCGGAAGCGTACCGGTAGTAGATCTCGAGCGTCATCGTCGCGAGTGCGTTGCGCAGCGCGTCTCCCGTGCGGCCCGACACGCCCGGCCAGGTGCCGTCGCGGTCCTGCTTCCCGACCAGCACCTCGCGGATCGCCCCCTCCCACGCCTTCCACGCCTCGCCCTTGCCCTCCTTGCGCCCGGGACCGTCGATCTGGAAGAGCGCGAGCGTGGCGAAGTAGCCGTCGGCGTAGGAGTAGGACGCGGGCTCTGGAAGCGCGGCGGCGAGGGCATCGCGCACGGCGGGGAGTCCGGCGTGGGTGCGGTCGTTGGTGAGAAGGAGCCAGGAGGCGGCGGCGAGGGGGTCGGGGCCGCCTTCGAGGCGCGCGCTGACGCGTTCCTTCGCCCGCGCCGTGGCCTCGGGATCGAACTCCAGGCCGGAGAGCCGGGCGGAGGTCGCCGCCATGGCGGTCCAGGCCTCGCCGAGGCGGTCGCCGTGCGCCGCCTCGTACGCCTGCCAGGACTCCAGCCGGTGCAGGCCGGCCTCGGCGGGATTCCTGATCAGGGCGCTGGCCGTCAGGCCGTAGTACTCCGAGAGCGCGAGCGCGACGATCCCCGACTCGAACGCGTCCGCGGGCTCGCATGCCATCAGCCACTTCAGCGCCTGCTTCATGGACGCCCCGAAGGTCACGCCGTCGGCCGCCATGTCCTTGCTCAGGTGCGTGTAGCCCGCGCCGAGGAGGGCGAGGACGGCGAGGGCCGTGGCGGAAGCAGGGGTGTGGATGCGTCCTTCGAACGCCTCCGCCCCGTCGCCCCACGAACCATCCGGATTCTGGGCGCGGACGAGCGCCTTGAGGGCGCGAGGGACGGCGAACTCGACGACCTGGCCGCAGCCGTCCCCGTGCGCGCGCGAAACAGGCCCGACCGGCACCTCCGACACTCGTCGCGACCCGGGTCCGGAAGCGGCCTCCGGGGCAACGCCCCGGGTCCCGCCCGCGGTCGCGTCCGAGGCCCCGGGCTCCTCCGCCGGCGGAGCACTCCCCGGCCCGCGCAGGCGCAGCGCCAGCGCCAGAAGCGCCGCGAGCGCCAGCACCGCCGCGTACCCCTTCAGCACACGCCCGCTCATGCGCCTTCCAACGGGTTCCCGGCGCCCCGGTTCGAAGGAATCGCATGGACGATTCCCGCCCGATGCGGCTAACTGGGCCGCGTGCTCCGCTTCGCCCTCCTCAACATCCTGACCCGCCCCCTGCGCTCCTTCCTCGCCCTGGTCGGCGTCGCCGTCGCCATCGCGGGCGTCGTCGGCCTCGTCAGCGTGTCGTCCGGCCTCAAGAGCACCATGGTGGACACGCTGGACAAGGTGGAGGGGCTCGTGATGATCGAGGCGAACTCGGTCGACCCGATCTTCTCGACGCTGCCGCTCTCGTACGCGGCCCGGGTGGAGCGGATTCCCGGCGTGGCGGCGTGCGTCCCGGAGCTCTGGCGCGTCGCGCCGAACGTCGAGGGCCAGAAGACGCTGATGGGGCTGTTCAGCGCGATCGTGGTGCTCGGGCTCGACCCTGAGAGGCACACCCGCCTCTCCGCGGGCCACGTCTACTCGCGCTCCATGCGCCGCGGGCGCAACATCGAGCCGCGCGACGCCGGCCAGCGCCGCGTCGTCATCTCGGAACGCATCGCCCAGAAGTACCGCAAGGACGTGGGCGCCTCGATCCGCGTCGGCGAGCTCGACTACGAAGTCGTCGGCGTCTACCAGACCGGCTCGCTCTTCCTCGACGGCACCCTCGTCATGCACCTCGAGACCGCCTGGTCGTTCGCCGGGAACAACTCCCGCGACGTCGTCACCAGCTTCTACGTCGAGCCCGTGGCGCAGTCGCCGGAGGAGATGGCGCGGGTGGAGAAGGCGGTGGAGGCGGAGTTCGCGCAGGAGACGCGCAAGGTGGACTGCCTCTCGACGGCGGAGTGGCAGTCGGAGTTCGGGAAGCTGCTCGGGCACCTGGACGTGTTCCTGATCGTGGTGAGCTCGATCGCGGTGATCGTGGGGGCGATCGGGATCCTGAACACGATGCTGATGAGCGTGACGGAGCGGGTGCCGGAGTTCGGGATCCTGAAGGCGAACGGCTGGTCGCGCGGGGACGTGACGCGGCTGATCCTGGCGGAGAGCACGTACCTGGGGATCGCCGGCGGCCTGCTCGGCTGCGGCGTCGGCGTCCTCGGTGTCCAGATTGCGGCGCGCTTCATGCCGTTCCAGCCCGCGACCCCGCTCCCCCTCGTCGCCACGGCCTTCGGCGTGGGCGCGCTCCTCGGGATCGTCGGCGGGGTCTACCCCGCGCGGCAGGCGGCGAAGCTCTCCCCCGTGGACGCGATCCGGGCGGACTGATGATCCTGCGCGCCACAGATCTGAAGAAGACGTACACGATCGGCGGCCGCCCCGTCGAGGCGCTGCGCGGCGTCTCCCTCGAGCTCGCCGACCGCAGCTTCACGTTCGTCGTCGGCCCCAGCGGCAGCGGCAAGAGCACCCTCATGCACCTCGCCGGCGCGCTCGACCGGCCGACGTCCGGGACGATCGAGGTCGCCGGAAAGGACCTGACCGCGCTGACCGACGACCAGCTCTCGGAATTCCGCCGCGAGAAGCTCGGCTTCGTCTTCCAGGCCTTCAACCTGATCGGCAACCTCGACGCCGTCGAGAACGTGCTCGTGCCGTTCTACGCGAAGGGCCTCGCGCCGGGGATGCGCGCGAAGGCGAAGGAGCTGCTCGGCCGCGTCGGGCTCGCCGAACGCCTCGACCACCGCCCGAAGCAGCTCTCCGGCGGCGAGCAGCAGCGCGTCGCGATCGCCCGCGCCCTGCTCAAGGACCCGGCCCTCCTCCTCGCCGACGAGCCGACCGGCGAGCTCGACTCGAAGACCGGCGCGGAGATCTTCGCGCTCGTCCGCTCGCTCCACCGCGAGCGCGGCGCTTCCGTCGTCGTCGTCACGCACGACACGCGGTTCATCGAGCCCGGCGACCGCGTCGTCCGGATCGAGGACGGGAAACTCGTCGAAAACTCGTGAGGACCTCGGCAGTGTCGGTCTGGACCTCCGGGTCCGTGACCGCCGCCCGGCCTCAGGTCCGCGCGGGTCCGGGCGCGTCGAACCTCCCGACGCCCGCCGCGGCGCACGCCTCCGTCATCGCCACCACGCGCTTCTCGAGCGACTCCCGCAGGCCATCCTCGCGGAGGATGTCCGCGCCCCGCTTCCACGTCACCCGGGCCTCGTCCGCCCGGCCGAGGGCCAGCAGGACGAGCCCGTGCTCGCAACGGTGCATCCCCTCGAAACTCCGGTCACGCTCCGACTCATGGAGGGCGATCGCGGCCGCGAAGTGGCGGTCGGCCTCATCCAGTCGCCCGGTTCTCGCGCACCGGCCCGCGAGCCCGCCGAGCGCCACGCCCTCGTAGGCGCGGACGCCGAGCTCCCTCCAGATCGCGAGGGCCTCGCCGTAGGCGGCGTCCGCCTCGGCGTCGTTCCCCTCCTCCGAGTGATGCTCCCCCAGGCCGACGAGCGCGAGGCCCTCGGCGCGCCGGTTCTTCACCTCGCGGCTCAGGGCGCGCGCGGCTTCGAAGGCGTGCAACGACCTGAGGGAGTCGCCGGCCGTGGAGTAGAGCGACCCGAGGTTCGCCAGGAACCCGCACTCCGTCACGCGGTCCCCGACGTCGCGGCAGATCCGCACCGCCTCCTCGAGGCAAAGCGCCGCGGCGGCGGTCTCCCCGGACCGGGCCCGGAGGATCCCGAGGTTCCCCAGGACGTGGGCCTCGTTGCGGCGGCTCCCCGTGGCGCGGTGAAGCTCCCTCGCCCGGGTTATTGCGGCTTCCGCCTCCGCGGGGCGGCGAAGCTGGACCAGGACTCCCCCGAGATTGCCCAGCACCTGCGCTTCCCGGCGCCGGTCGCCCGCGGACTGCGCCAGCGCGAGGGCCTCGCGAAGTCCCCGCTCGGCCTCCTCCGACCGCCCGGTGCGCGCCGCCAGCACGGCCAGAGAGCTGATCCCCAGCGCCACATGGCGTGTGCCGCCCCTTCGCCGGAAGATTTCCAGCGACCGCTCGAACTGCTCCCGGGCCTCCGCAATGCGGCCCGCGGCCAGCAGCAGGTCCCCGAAATTCGACCGGCAGCCCCCCTCCGCCACCGAACCCCGGTCGCCGTGCAGTTCGAGCGCCTGGCGGAACAGGTCCGCGGCCTGGTCGGGACGGCCGCACTCCCTCAGGAGCGCCGCAAGGCCCCCGGCCACGAGCCCCTCGATCCCCCGGTCGCCGCACCCCCGCGCCGCGTCGAGGGCGTCACGGTACCGCAGCTCGGCGAGGGCGTTCCGGCCATCCTGGTAGGCCGCCGCGGCCGCACGCCTCAGCGCCTCCGCCCGCACGCCTGCCTCGCCGAGCGCCGCCGCTTCGATCCAGAGCTCCTCCGCCTCGCCCATCCGGAACGCCGCCTCCGCGTGCTCCGCGCCGCGACGCAGGTACTCGCGAACGAGGCCCGCAGGCGCTCCGCTGAGGCGGGCGTGCCCGGCCAGCTCGCGCGCGAAGGGATCCGAGGCGTGCGCCGTGTGCGACTCACCATCGGAGGCAGCCGGCCCGGAGGGCTCCGGCCGGCCCCCGAACGCGGACTCCATGCAGGACCGCGCCAGCCCGTGAAGGCGGGTCCGCGCTCCCGGAAGCTGGAGCTGGTACGCGGCGTCGCGCAGGAGGGCGTGGCGGAAGACATAGGCCGATTCGGCGCTCACGAAGGCGGAGTCTAGCTCAGCCTCCGAAAGCTGGCGCCGCCCGGCGCTTCGCCTAGCATCCCGGGATGCTCTTCTCAGCACAGAAAGCGTTCGACCACATCCGAGTGATGGCGAAGGAGATCGGGATCCGTCCCGGCGGTTCGCCGGAGGAACGCAAGGCCGCCGAGTACGTCGCGCGGCAGTTCCGCTCGTACGGGCTCGAAACGTCGGTCGAGCCCTTCCGCGTCGAGATCCCGGGGAAAGTCGAGGCCGCGATCCATGTCGAGGGGCTCGGCGAGCTGAAGACGCGCCCCGTCGCCGCGACCGCATCGGGCACCGTCACCGGCGAGCTCGTGTTCGTCGAGAGCGGCGAAGAGGTCTTCCTTCCGAAAACAAAACCGGGACAGATCTTCCTCCTCTACGGCGAGCTCGGCGCCCCCGACAAGTACGAGCCCCTCATGCGCGCGAAGCCCGCCGCCATCGTCCTCGTCGAAAACGCACGCTTCATCGAGCCCCGCCTGACCAAGCTCTCGAACGAAAAGCGCGACGCGTTCGGCGCCGTGCCGACCGTGCGCATCGCGTTCGAGGACGGCGACCGGATCCTGCGGAAGGGCCTGAAGAAGGCGAAGGTCGTGGTGAAGGTCAGCCACGAGTGGCGCACGTCGCAGAACGTCTGGGGCGTCCTGCGCGGCACCGAGAAGCCGTGGGAGGAGATCGTCGTCGGCGGCCACTACGACTCCGTCTGGGGCGGCTACGGCGCCCAGGACAACGCCGCGGGCGCCGCCGTCGCCATGGAACTGGCGCGCGTGTTCGCCCACCGCGGCTCGAAGCGCACGCTGCGGTTCGCGACGTTCGGCTGCGAGGAACTCGGCCTGCGCGGCAGCACGGCGCACGTCGAAAACCTCCGCAAGGCCCACGCCAAGCACGTCGCGAAGAAGAAGGGGAAGGCGTGGAAGCTCGACTGGAGCCCGCTCGAACGCGTCCGGCTCATGCTCAACGTGGACCTCCAGGGCCTGCTCTTCGGCGACAACTACTGCCCCGTCGGTGGCCCGCCCGAGCTGATGAGCGCGTGCAAGCTGCTGGCCAGCGAAATGGGCCCCGCCATGAAGTTCGACGACGAGTGCTACTCCTCCGACAACGCGCCGTTCGCCCACGCCGGCGTCCCCACCGCCGCTTTCGGCCGCCTCGGCGTCGAGCTCATGTGGGCCCACACGCCGGCCGACACGTTCGACCGCTGCTGGAAGGACTCGCTCGCCCCGATCGGCCACTACCTCGAGACGTTCATCGGAAGGTGGGTGGCAGACGCGAAGGCGTTCCCGTTCAAGCGCGAGATCCCCGAGGCCCACGCGAAGAAGGTGAAGGAGTACTTCAAGGGGCGGGTGTTCGGGTACGTGGAGGGGTAGCGACCCGGGGCGAGCCCACGGCCGGGCCGGGGGATTGCGTTTCAGCGGATCAGAACGGGATCATCGTCCCGAATGAAGCGCAAGCAGGGCCCCGCGGCGAAGCAGGCGGGCGAAGCAAAATGCCCCCGCCCCGCGCCCGGCGGCGTCTACCGCGCCCGTCGGCCGCGCGAGTCGCCGCTCTGGCGGCTGCTCAGCGACCACCTCGACGCGTTCCTGCGCGTCTACGACGGCCGGTTCGCGCCGGCGCACGGCCCGCTGCGGCCGGCGATCCCGGGGGCGGTGCGCAAATTCCTGAAGTGCGGCATCCTCGACTACGGCTTTGCGCGGATCCGCTGCCCCGAGTGCGGCGACGAGTTCCTGCTGGCGCACTCGTGCAAGAGCCGGTGCCTGTGCCCGTCGTGCCAGAAGAAGCGGCAGGTCGAGTTCGG
>JADLHC010000249.1 GCA_020849035.1 Planctomycetia bacterium | reverse complement strand
TCGCCAGCGAGGCCGCGCACAGGCCGGCGAGTCCTTCCAGGACGGCGATCGTCTCCGGGGCCGCCTGGTCCTCCGAGTCGAAGTTCACGGCGATGGCGCCGAGCAGGCGCGCCTGCTGGAAGAGAGGCAACAACGCGATGCACCCTGGCGAGGTGCTGTCCCATGCTTTCTCGTCGAGCCGTCGTCCCTCCTCCGCCGCGACGATCAGGGTTCGCCGCCGCGTCCGGAGCGCGATCGTCGGCGGGTTGTTCGGTCCCCAGGTCCTGCCGATCATCACGGCCCGCGCCGCATCTTCGACGCCGCACATGGCCAGGCAGGTCAGCGTGTCCCGGTCCTCGTCGTAGAGGAGAAGCGAGGCGACCGAGCGCCCCGACGCGTGCGTCACCGCGTCCAGCATCGCCTCCGCCAGCTCGTCGACCGTCCGCGCCCGGCCGAACGCGGTCGCGGCCGCGAGCAGCACCTCCGCGACCTCCCGCTGCTCCCGCTGCGAGTCCTTCAGCCGCGCATTCTCGATCACGGCGCCGAGCTGCGCCCCGAGTGTGCCGAGCAGGGAGGCGTCCTCCGCCCCGAAGGTCCGCGGCCGGTACGAGCACGCGCTCAGCGTCCCGATCACGCGCCCACGCGACACGATCGGCGCCGCCACCGTCGCGTGCACCGTCACGCCCTTCTCCATCAGGTCCCGCCGCGCCTCGCTCCGCGCCTGCAGGTCGTTCTCGACGAGCGCCTGCCCGGTCTGGAACACCTTCCACAGCAGCCCGAACCGGATCTCGCCGGCCTTCTTCCGCGTCTCCGCCGAGATCCCCGTCCCCGCCTCCAGCGACAGCGCCTTCCCCGCTTCGTCCGCCAGGCAGAGCGCCGCGGAGTCCGTCCCCGTCAGTTCCTGAACCTTCCGCACCGCCGCCTCCAGCACGTCGTGCACCGGGACGTTCCGGATCCCCAGCTCCGCGACCGAGTTCAGCGCCTCCAGCTCCCGGTTCTTCCGCCGGATCAGGTCCGCCGCACGCTCCCGCTCGGACACGTCGCGGATCGTCACGAGCCGCATCTCCTGCCCCCCGACGTCCATCGTCAGTCCGGCCGCCTCCACAGCCACCTCGCGCCCGTCCCTCAGCCGCAGCTTCGCCGCCTCGAACGACTCGGTGACCGCCGGCAGGCCCAGTTCCGAAGCGCTGGAATTGCCCAGGTCCTCCTTCTTCAGGCCCAGCAGCGCTTCGGCCCGCCGGTTCATGTCGAACACGCGGCCTTTCCACACCACGACGACCGGGTCGAGGATGTTCCCGAAGAGGGTGCGGTAACGCTGCTCCGAGGTCTCGAGGGCGCGCTCGGCCTGCTCGAGCCGCTCCGTCACCCGCAGGATGTCCAGCGTTCCGCGGGCGTCGGGCGCCGGCGCGGGGGTTTCGAACCAGGCGGTGTAGGCCCAGAGGAGGCACGCGTTGGATGCGGCGGCGATCGTCTTGCCGACGAGGTGTCCCGTGAGCAGCCCGGGCACGAACTCGGCGGGCCAGAAGGCGCCGAGGACGAAGATGGCGGAGTCTGCGGTGAGAGTGACGGAGAGTGAGGTGAAGGCGCGGAGGACGAAGGGGAGGCGCGTGTGGTTTTCGAGCCACTGCCAGGAGATGAGGATGAGGAAGACGTCGACGAGGAGGGCTGCGGCGCTGGCGAGCATGGTGCGCGGCGTCGAGATGAGGAGATCGATGAACTCGCGCTCCTGCATGCTCACGTAGAGGGTTACTCCGCCGCTCCTGAGGGCCATGGCTGCGGCGGCGCTGAGGAGCGACCAGCCGACGGTGACGGCGATGATGGTGAGGATGAAGCGGCGGGCCTCGGCGATGTCGGACTGGACGTAGATGAGGAGGGCGAGGGAGAGGAGGGTGGGGAAGAGGGCGACGGAGGTGAGGGGGACGGTCGCGCCGGCGACGGGGACGCCGATGGCGACGAACTGCATGAAGACGACGGCGCCGCCGACGTAGATCCAGAGGGGGAGGAGGCCGAATCGCTGGCGGGCGCGGAAGAGGGCGAAGGGGGTGAGGGCGAAGACGGCGGCGAGGGTGGCGAGGAGCGCGAGGGTCAGCGCGGGCATGGCGGGATTGTAGACGCGGAGGCGAACCCGCGGGGGAGAGGTTGCGATGAAGGAGTGTGGAGGGCGGGGCGCGTCCTTGACACGGCCTGCGGAGGCCGCTAAATTCTGCCCCTCGGTCAGGGCCTGCGGCCGGCTGCAGGCGCCCGTAAATCTTTGAAAAACATGAAGTTGCGCCCTTAGCTCAACTGGATAGAGTATCTGGCTACGAACCAGAGGGTTGCAGGTTCGAGTCCTGCAGGGCGCATTGAGCCTTCTCAAGCGGACGGACGAAGACTGGATGCGGGAGGCCCTCCGCGAGGCCCGCAGGGCCGAGGAGGAGGGGGAGGTTCCCGTCGGCGCGGTGATCGTGCTCGGGGACCAGGTGATCGCTCGCGGCCGCAACCAGCGCGAGCTGCTCCACGACCCGACCGCGCACGCGGAGATGATCGCGCTCACCGCTGCGGCGGAGCACCTGCAGAACTGGCGCCTCTCCGGCGCGCGCATGTTCGTGACGCTCGAGCCGTGCGCCATGTGCGCGGGAGCGCTCGTGCTGGCGCGCGTGCAGGAGGTGATCTGGGCGACGCCGGATCCTCGCGCCGGGGCGGTGGAGAGCGTGTTCCGGATCTGGGAGGAGCCGCGGCTCAATCACCGGGTCCTGTCGCGGAAGGGCGTGCTGGAAGACGAGTGCCGGGGCCTGCTGAAGTCGTTCTTCCGCCGGAGGCGCGCGGAGGATTAGCGGCCCTCGATTCCCGGAGCGCGTCGCGCTGTCGACGGGCTCCGGAAGTCGAGGAGGGGTACCGAAGTGGCCATAACGGGCTCGATTCGAAATCGAGTTGGGAGTGATGAACTCTCGCGTGGGTTCGAATCCCACCCCCTCCGTTGCGCGATCGCGGGCCCCTGGAGTGCGGGGCGCGCGAGGGCGCACTGAAAGACGGCGCGCCCT
>JADLHC010000248.1 GCA_020849035.1 Planctomycetia bacterium | reverse complement strand
GAAGCGTTCGCGCCGCGAAAACCCCGCCAACCTGCCCCTGACGCCCCCCGGGGGGCGTCAGGGGCAGGTCCAGGGCGCTTCCCCAGCGGCCGGCGGCGCGGAGGGCGGTTTCGAAGTTCCTATCGGTCCTTCTCCGTCCACATCGGCGAGAAGGACACCGACACCGACCGGATCGGCAAGGCGCGGAAGTTCCGGGACCGGATGCTGGAAGCGCAGAAGTCGTTCCCGGGCCGCTACGCGCTCGCCTGGAGGGAGTATCCGGGGAAAGGGCACGACCTGCCGAACTCGGCGACGCTCGAGATCTTCGAGTGGATGAAGCCCTTGAAGCGCGACCCCGCCCCGAAGTCGGTCGTCTGGCAGGGGTTCAACGACCCTGCGATGAAGCCGTGCGAGAACCGGTATTTCTACTGGCTGCACACGGAGGAGCCCTCGGCCGCGATGCGGCTTGAGGGGACGATCGGCGAGAAGAACGTGATCGACGTGAAGGCGGAGGGCGTCGCATCTTTCACGGTCTTCCTCAACGACAGGATGGCGGACCTGAAGAAGCCGGTGGTCCTCCGTCTGGACGGCAAGGAGATTTTCCGCGGCACTCCGGCGACGAGCCTGTCGGCGCTCGTCGAGTCGTTCGCGGCGAAGGAGGATCCGGACCTGGTGTTCACGGCGAGGATCGACGTGAAGAAGTAGCGTGCCGGAAGCGGCGGTCGCCCGGCCCCGCGCCCGCCGCTCCCTCGGCTCGCCCGGATCGCGGCGCCTCACCCCCCTTCACGTCTACTTCTCCCCGGGAGCACGCTCTTCCCGGACCAGCCCCGGGTCCGGCGCGGCGCCGGGGGCGTCTGCGGAGTCGACGCCGGCGACGGCCTTCTGCAGGAAAGCGATCGAACGCCGCCTGATCGTCTCGAACTGGGCCTCGGTGCCGCTGAGACGGCGGGCGGTCTCCGTATCGGAGAAGCAGTTGTTGAACGCGAAGTGGGTCGCGCCCTTCACTTCGAGCAGCTGTCGGGGGCCGCGCAGGGAGGAGAAGACCTTCTCGGCGATGGCCGCCATGGTTTCGTCGCCGCGCTTGTCCTGCTTTTCGGCCTCGCCGAGGAAGACGAGGGCGGGAATCCGGACGCGCGCGAGTTCGTCGGGGCGATAGAGGTAGCCGGCGGCGCCGGAGGAGAAGACGAGCACGGCGCGCACGCGGGCGTCGCGGCGTCCGGGGACTGCGCCGCAGAGCCCGAGGGCGGTGAAGCCGCCCAGGGAGTGGCCGCCGGCGGCGACGCGCCGCGGGTCGATGGCGTCCACGAACTTCTCCGAGGAAAGCATGCGGTCGAGGACGAGCTGGAGCTCCTCGACGCGGTAGAGGACGGCGCCACGGTCCTCGGGGCCGTACCCGGAGATTTCCCGGGCGTGGGCGAGGAAACCGGCGCGGTCGAACTCCTGCTGTCCCTTCCGGATGCGCACGGCGCTGTGACGGTCGTTGTGGTCGGGAGCGGCGACGATCCACCCCTGCGCCGCCAGCGCCTCGGTGAAGAACACCGACGCGATGCCGCCTCCGCCGTATCCGTGGGAGAAGACAAGGAGCGGCCAGGGTCCGCCCCGGGCGAGGGGCGCGTCGAGCGCGACGGCGCCTCGGGTCGGGCCACCGTAGACGTGCGGCCGGGCGGGCGCGTCCGTCGGGTACCAGACGGCGGTCGTGACGATCCGCTCCCCGTCCGCGGTGCGGCCGGTGAATTCGAGGACGGTGTACCCGACATTGAAGCGGGGTTCCGTCGTCTTCCCTTCGGGCTGTTCGGCGCGGCACAACGCTGACATGAGGGCGACGGCGACGATTGCAGGCAGGACGATCCGACCCATGGTCCACCTCCGGGGGTTCCTACAGTCTCGCGCCCCGCCCGGTTTCAGGATCCTGCGCCACCCGCGCGCGGGCACGATCGCCGATTGCGTCCCGCAGACAGGCTCAGGGCAGTCTGACCTCCACTCGGGCCGCCGGAAGGGCCCGCGGGTCGAAATCGGCCCTGTAGGTTTCGAGAATCGCGGCGGCGGAGGGCTCGACGGTTCCCTCGAACACGACCTTGCCGTCGGCGGTCACGGTCACGGGCTTCGCGAGGTCCACCTGCGCGGGGTTCAGGGACAGGACGACCCGGCGGGCGCGGAACGTGCGGAGCTCGAACGCGTTGCCCTTGCGCGAAGCGCTTACCCAACCGGGCTTCGCCTCGTACGTGAAGGCTTCGCGGTCCGTCGCGGCCTGCATCTTCCCCTTCAGCTCGACGCGCTCCTCCCCTCGCTTCACCACCAGCGTCACTTCGTCTCCCGGATTCACGCCCTGCACGAAGGAGCGGACGTCCTGGAAGCCCTCGATCTCCTTGCCGTTCGCCTCGACGAGGATGTCGTCCTTCTGCACGCCCAGCTTCGCGGCGCTGCTCTCCGGCTCGACGCGGTCCACCTTTGCGCCCGGGCCCTCGAAGTCCTGCGCGAGGGTGACGCCGAGACGCTTCGGCGCCCGGATCTTCACCGTCGCGGGCTCCCAGGCGGTCTTCGACCCGGTGTCGCCGATCTCGGCGATCTCGAGCCAGTCGCAGCGCGCCCCGCCTTTCTCGCCGCGCGTCCACTCCACGCGGTCGCGCCAGGCGTCGCGGCGGGTCGCGTTCCACCATTTCAGGAACGGCTCCGTCATCGGATCGACGTAGGTCAGGGAGTGCCCGCCCGTCTCGTACATCGTGAACTCCAGCGGCGCCTTGAGCGCCCGGATCCGGTCCATGACCGGCTGGACGATCGAGGCCGGGTAGAGCGGGTCGTCCGCGTTCGAACAGGCGAAAACCGGGCGGTTGCGGTAGTTCGCGAGGTGGATCTCGAAGCCGCCCATCTCGGCGACGAGCGGCGACCCGTTGAGCGGGATCATGCCGGCGAAGGGCGTCGGGTTGACGGCGCCGTAGAACCACGAGCCGGAGCCGCCGTCCGAGAAGCCGGTGACGAAGACGCGGTCCATGTCCACGTTGCAGTCCGTCGCCGC
The DNA here is from genome assembly GCA_020849035.1 of Planctomycetia bacterium. Lineage (GTDB taxonomy): Bacteria > Planctomycetota > MHYJ01 > WSZJ01 > WSZJ01 > WSZJ01. The sequence continues at coordinate 5,456 of JADLHC010000248.1, read as the reverse complement.
GAGGCGCACGCTGCCCAGCACCATCGCCATGCCGGTCTCCGTCCACCAGAGGCACTTCGCGCACCCCTGCGGCAGGATCTCGATCGGCTTCAGGTCGGCCTCGTCGAGCATGGAGAGCATGCCGGCCATTCCCTCGCCGAGCTGGTCGACGGGGATCGGCTCGGCCCTGCTGACGCCGCCGTGCATGTTGACGAGCACCGGGTGCGGCTTCGCGGGGTCGTAGCCCTCGGGCACGCGGATCGCGACCTCCAGTGTCAGGTCCTTGCCGAGCTCGACGGACTTCGTGACGAGCCCCGCCTTCCCCTCCCGGTACGTCCGCGGCGCCGCGAGGAAGGCGTGCAGGTCCATGGCCTTCAGCCCCGCGCCGGCGAGGACTTTGCACGCCCCCTCGCTCCCCGTCGCCTTGAACTCCACGAGCGCCCTCCGGACCTCCTCGGGCTCCTGGGCGAAGCAGGCAGGAAGCGGATCCTCCGCGATCGCGACGGAAGGCAGAACCAGGGGAAGGACGAGAAGGGCGAACGCGAGGCGATTCATGCGGGACTCCGCTGGAATTCCCGGGAAGCGTTCCTTTGGGGCGCTCACTCTAGACACTGCCGGCGGCACGACGCAAGCGCGCATCCCCACGGGAATGTCGCGGTGGCGGCGGGTGCGCGGCGCGGCCTCTCCGACGATCGCCGCGAAAAACGAACGGGGCCCGGCGTGAACCGGGCCCCGCGAGTCCTGCGAAGGTCCTACTTGAGGTCGTCCATCCCGTCGTCGTGCTTCCCGCCACCCTTCTCGTCGTCGTCCTTCCCGTCGTCGTCGTGGCCGGGCTTGGCGCCGTGGCCGCCCTTGCCCTTGCCGGGGTTGTCCTCGTCGTCGTGGTCCGTGTTGTTCCCGTGGCCCTTGTTGCCCTTCGGGCCGCGGACCCGGCCGCCGTCGAGATCGCCGCCGCCCTCGCCGTCCCGCGGAGGCCGCGGACCGGCGCCGTCACCGTCGCGCCGGCCGTCCGGCCCGGCGTGAGGCGGACGCGGAGGATGACCCTTGCAGTCGCCTCCCTCGCGGTCCTTCCCGCCCGCGGCCGGCGGACGCGGCGGCCTGGGCTTTCCGTCGCGCACGTCACCGTCCCGCGGCGGACGCGGCGGCCTGGGGGGACCCGCCTTCGGCCCCTCGCCCTCGTGCCCGCCCTTCTCGTGCCCGCCGCAGCAGCAACCACCGTCCTCGTCGCGCCCGCCCTTGCCGTCCTTCGGAGGAGGCCCGCGCCGCTCGCCACCCGCCTTCTCGTCGCGCCCCGGACCCCGGTCGCGCTCCCCCGCCGTCCCTCCCTCCCCCTCGCGGCCAGGAGGCCCGCCCTTCCCGTGCGCCCCGGGCTTCCCGCCCTTGCCGCACCCGCCGCCGCCCTTGCCGTCCGCGGCCGCAACCCCGGCGCACAGCACCGTCACCACCAGCCCCGCGAGGATCTTCTGCATCATGGCGCGTCTCCCGTGTGAGGACAGGTCCGTCCTCCCCCTTGCCACAGGAACGCCCCCCCCTTCCCGGAAATTGTGGCCTTTCCGGTTTTCCGCGACCCGGGAGAAGCGGCGGATTCGCCGCCGCCGCCCGATCCGAATAGAATCGCGGACCCGTGAAGACCTCGCACCTTGTGCTGCTTGCCGCCGTCGCCGCGTCCGGATGCGGCCCGTTCTCGCACGACGAAACCGATGCGCGCTGGCTCGTCGAGGACACCGGGCGGGCGGTCCGCGCGCTCCCCGCCGCCTCCGCCCCCCGCCCGTTCCGCGTCGCCGTCTACGGGGACGTCCACCGCGGCCGCGAGGGCCACCGCGCCGTCGTGGCGGCGATCCGCAGGGAGCGCCCGGACCTCGTGATCTTCACCGGCGACGCCCTGGACTGCCGCCCGGCGGGCCACATGCCGGAGTTCGGTCCCGGAGGGCTCCTGATCCCCTTCTGGCCGCAGTACTACCGCGGCCGCCCGCTGTTCACCCTCCTGTCCCTCGTCCCCTTCCCAGCCGCCGTCCACGAGCTCCTCCTCTCGGGCCCGCTCCCGGTCCGTCACCTCGACGGCCTGAACAACTTCCTCGAGGACACCGCCCCGCTCCGGCTCGACGACGCGACTCCGTTCCTGTTCGTCCCCGGCAACCACGACGTCTTCCACGAGTTCGACCGCCGCGAGATCGCCAGGCTGTTCGGGGAACCCGGGGGAGAGGGCGGACGCGATCCGGAAGCGCTCTGGTACTCCCTGGATGCGGCGGGCCTCCGGTTCGTGGTCCTGGACACGGGCAGCGACACTCCCGGCGACCGTGATCCGCTGGCGGAGGGAAGCCCGCAGTGGGCGTTCCTGAAGGAGCGCGTCGAAGCGGCCCGGGCGGAGGGGCTGGGGGTGGTCGTGTGCGCGCACCTGCCTCCGTTCGCGTCGGCCCAGGACGACCCGCCGCGGGACGCGGTGACGATGCGCCTCGGCCGGGCCCTGCGCGATCAGGACGGCATCGCCCTCGTCGTCAGCGGGCACTCGCACCGGTACGAGCGGCTGCGCCTTCCGGGGGCGGACGGCACCGAGTCGCACTTCCTCGTGACCAGCGGGGGCGGCGCCGATCACGGCTCGACCGACCCGGAGGTGATCCCCGGATCGGTCGCCAGGATCGACGGGCGCCTCCACTTCGTCCTGCTCGAAATCGGCGGCGAGGAGATCCAGGGGCGGTTCGTCGCGGTCCGGGCGGCGCCGGAAGCAGCCTCGCAACCGGCGGCGAGCTTCCTGGAAGACCGCGACCCGCAGGACCGGTTCGCCATCCCGCTCCGGAAGTCCCGCTGACGCCGGGGAGGGCGCAGCATCTCCCGGAATGCCCTTCCCCACACCGGCGCCCCCCCGATAAAGTGTCGAGCTTCACGCCAACACGGGAGACGACCCTGCCATGATCCGAGCCCTCGCCCTCTTCCTCCTCCTCGCCGGCCCGCTGTCCGCGGAGGACAAGCCCGCCGTGGTCTCGATGGAGACGAACTTCGGCACGATGAAGATCGAGCTCTACATGAAGGAGGCGCCGAACACCGTGGTGAACTTCGTGACCCTGTGCGAGAAGAAGTTCTACGACGGGCTGAAGTTCCACCGGATCATCAAGAAGTTCATGGCGCAGGGCGGCGACCCGGCGCAGGTGGGCGCGGCGGACCTCGGCTACAAGGTCCCCGCGGAGCTGAGCGACCGCAAGCACGTGAAGGGGACGCTCTCGATGGCGCGGACGTTCGAGCCGAACTCGGGCGGGAGCCAGTTCTTCCTGTGCTTCGGGGACGTGCCGCAGCTGGACGGGCAGTACACGGTGTTCGGGCAGGTCACCGAGGGGCTGGAGGTGCTGGACAAGATCGAGGCGGAGGCGGCGACGCCGCGGGACGGGATGGCGCCGCTGAAGGAGGTCAAGATTGTCTCGGCGAAGGTCGTGTCGCGGCCCGAGAAGCTGCCGGAGCTCGTGACGATCAAGCCGGAGGACGTGCCGTTCTTCGGCGTGATCCCGAACGTGAAGGAGTCGAAGGACGGCCTGATGATCGGGCAGCTGCACCCCCAGGGCGGCGGAAAGGCGTCGGGGCTGCTCGTCGGCGACCTCATCACGAAGGTGGGGGACGTCGAGGTGAAGGGCATGGCGGACTACGCGAAGGCGATCCTGCCGGCGCGTCCCGGGAAGGCGGTGACGTTCACGGTGAAGCGCGCGGGCGAGGAAAAGACGATCGAGGTGACGCCCGGGAAGATGTAACCGGGCGTCCGCGCGACTTCCCCGGGCTCCCCCGGCCCGAACGCCGCCCGGGGAGCCCGCCTGGCGTGCGCCTACTCCCGCAGCCGCCGCTTCACCATGTCCCCCGCCAGGATCGCCGCCGGATACAGCACCTGCTCCTCCGTCCGCGCGTGCGCCGCCAGCCGGCCCGCGAACTCCGCGACCTCCGGGCGGCCCTCCGCCGTGGCGGCCTCCTTCAGCGCGTCGAGCGCCCGCAGGATCTCCACGTGTTCTTCCAGCATCCGGGGAAGTTCCGCCGCGAGCGCGTCGGTCATCTCCGTCACGGCGCCCATCTCCGGGCGCACGCCGCCCCGCGCCAGTTCCTCGAGGAGTCCGAGGGGGGGAAGCGCGATCTGTTCTTCGCGGACGAAGTGGGCATGAAGCCGGTCCGCGACGGCGCGAGCGGCTTCGCCGGTGCGGCCGTCGGCCCGGGTGGCCTGGACGAGTTCCTCGTGGAGGGCGGCGTGTTCCTGCACGAGCACCGGGGGGATTGCGATCCCGGTGGCCGCGTCGGGCCCGGAGGTGCCGGCGTGGGAGGGGCAGCCGCCGGACCCGCAGGACGGCTCCGGGGCGGGGGCGGCACAGCCGGCGATCAGGAGGGCGGCGGACAGGACGGCGAAGGCGGCGACGTGCTTCATGGTTCGATTCCCGGGCAAAGAAGTGCGGGCATGGCGGGCGGCCCTGCGCCCGGACCCTCCGGGCACTCGCGGGACGCCCCTGCCGTTCCTGCACTTTCAACGCCGCGCTGCGGAGGCCGAATTCGTGAATTCCCCATGAATTCCCCGCGCGCCGCCCGGGGAGATTCGTTTCCATTCGCTTCTTCCGCATTAGACTCGGGTCCCGGTCCGGGCACCCCGCCCGGACCGTCGCGGAAACCCGGAGGGTCCCCTGGACAGTCGAGGCACGGCGCGGACGAAGGCCGAGGAGACGAGGCGCCGCGAGGCGATCGGGGACGTCGTGCAGACGATCCAGCGCGTCGTGCGCGCCACGTACCGCTTCACGCGCCGCGGCCTGCGCGAGCACGGCGCGGCGGGGCCGCAGATCTGGGCGCTGATGTCGCTCGCGGCGGAAGGCCCGATGACGGTCGGGCAGCTGGCCGACAGCATGTACCTGCACATCAGCACGGTGAGCGCGCTGGCGGAGACGCTGGTGAAGAAGGGGTGGGCGGCGCGGGAGCGGAGCGAGACGGACCGGCGCGTCGTGTGGCTCTCGATCACGAAGGAAGGGCGCGAGCTCCTGGCCCACGCGCCCGTCCCGCCCCGGGCGCTGCTGCCGCGCGGGCTGGAGCAGCTCGGGACGCGCGAACTGCTGCGCATCCAGCGGTCGTTCCTGCGGGTGAGCGGGATCATGAAGCTCACGGAGGAACTCGCGGAGCCGGAAGCCTGACGGACCGGCGCCGCCGGTGTGAGCGGCGGCGCCGGCCGATCCCGTCCTCAGGCTACTTCTTCGCCTCCGAGCTCGACAGGCGGTACAGCGCCTGGGGCTCCTCGAAGTAGGTGATGCGGATGTCGCACAGGATCGTCGACATCGTCACCGGCACGAGCGAAGCGACCTCGAACCAGCCCAGGTAGTAGGCCTGCGAACCGGCCTTCAGCTGGGCCTTCACCGGCACGCCGACGCAGCCGTCGTAGTAGTACGAGTCCACGTACGACCCGCCGGTCTTGATCCGCAGGCTCGGCGTGATGTGGCCGAACGACGTCGTCGGGGCGCTTCCGTCGTGCCCGT
>JADLHC010000247.1 GCA_020849035.1 Planctomycetia bacterium | reverse complement strand
GAGGAGGTTGCCGTACGTCTGGACGCACGCCACGGCGCCGGGGACTGCGCGTCCGTCACCGGCCGCGGCGACCAGCAGCTCCTTGACCGACTCCCACGCCGCCCGCGCGAGCTTCGGCAGCCGCTCGCGGTTGCGGCGGAAAAACGGCCGCAGGCGGCGCGGAACCGAGAGCACGACGTGGCGGTGCGGCACCGCTTCCAGCAGTTCCGTCGCGACCCACTCGCCGAACTCGACCTGCCGCTTCTTCTGGCACGACGGGCACAGGCAGCGGCTCTTGCACGAGTGCGCCAGCAGGAACTCGTCGCCGCACTCGGGGCAGCGGATCCGCGCGAAGCCGTAGTCGAGGATGCCGCAGTTGAGGAACCTGCGCACCGCCCCCGGGATCGCCGGCCGCAGCGGGCCGTGCGCCGGCGCGAACCGGCCGTCGTAGACGCGCAGGAACGCGTCGAGGTGCTCCCGCAGCAGCCGCCAGAGCGGCGACTCGCGCGGCCGCCGGGCGCGGTAAACGCCACCGGGAGCGGGGCGGGGGCACTTCAGCCCGCCCGCCGGCTTCGCCGCGGGAGATTTGGTCGAGGTCTGCCTGCGCGTCCCCGTCGCCGACGGCCGCCTCCTCGCCTTCCTCGCCGAGAACGCCCGCGTGATCGAGCGCGAGCTCGACGACGAGCACTGGAAGATCACGGCGAGGCTGGCGCCGTGGCATGCGTCGAAGATCCCGGCGGAAGCGGCGGTTTCCGGAAGCCGGACAACAGGCATCCGAACGAGATAAGGTCCACGTCGTCGTGCCCTGACGACGTGTTGAACCCGCCGGCCAAGGGAAACGCTCGTCGAATTCTATGGCTCTGGCGGCATGAACCGCCGCGATCACTCGCGCGAAGGACCTGGCATGATCTTCCGATCGTGGAAGATCCCGAGGTGAAGCGTGTGGAGGATCCCCGTGGTGTCGGGGACGTTTGATCCCAGGGGTCGATTCTGCGCGGGACTTTGAGCGGCGAGCATGCTCGAAGTAGCCGCATGAAGAGTACGCCTCTCCGGATGCGCCACGGGCAACGCACGGCTACTTTCCAAGTTTCTCCCGCCAGAAATCTGCCGCTTCCCACAGCGACATCACCCTTACCGCGCGGCTATCGATCACCCACGTGCCGCCGTCTGGGACCTGGCGGCGAAGGATCTCGGCGACGGTCGTTTGGATGCCGGGGGCGGAGCGCTGCTGGAGGTGAAGCGTACCGGGCCCGAGTTCGAGTCCGAGCGTTCGGAGAAGTGCGTCCAGGTCCTGTTCCGTCACGATCTGCGACGACGGCGTAATGGGCCCGAACATGCGCTCACAGGCCTTCGGTTCCTTTGCCCAGGCGATAGCCTCCACGACGCCGCCGATGTAGAGAAACGGGTAGCAGATGAACCGCTCGCTGGCCTGGGGCTTCGCTCTGGCTGCCCTCGCAAGTTCCAGGAGCTCCGCATCGCTGGAGAACCCGTGGCGGGCGAGAGCCGTGCGGGCCAGCATCCGGACCGGGGTCCAAGCTCGTTCCGACAGGTTGCGGAGGCGCCGCCGTGCGTCTCGCTGCACATCGGCCGGGAGCTTCCGGAATCCAGCTGGCGAGATGCCGGCCATCAGGCGAAGCCACGGAAAGCGAGGCTCGACCGCCTCCCTGGGACCGGCGATCACGGGCTGCTCGAGGAGGATGCGAAGTGCGTCCGGATGTTCGCTTTCGAACAGAGGGATGAGCAGATCGTCGGGGAGTTCGCCCGCCGTGCCCTGGCACGCGCGGATCCCGTCGGAGAATCGGACGAGGCAACCCAGCCGGATCAGGGCGAGAAATGCGGAGGTCCGGACCAAGCTATCTGGATCATCGAGGAGCGCGACGAGGCGCTCTTCATCCTCGCTCCCGCACCAGGTGTTGAGGAGCGTCTTCCCGAACGACTTGCCCGCATGGCGGTCTGCAAACTCGCGCAGCGCGGGGGCCCGATCGCGGGCGTCCAGCTGCACGAGGGCCTCCGCGGCCCACTCGCCGGCCATGCCTTCCCTCGAGAGCTGCCGGACCAGGAGGTCCGCCCGGTCGATCGCGCCGAGGTCCAGGAGGTCCAACGCCGCCCGCGCGGCCGTGTGGTCATTGGTCGAATTCAGGAGCTTCGCGATCGCGCCGGCCGAGGCGCGGTCGCCCTCGTCCGTGAGCCATCGCGCTGCTTCCGCGCGGATCTCCGCCGAGTCGTCGGTCAGGAGTTCGCGCAGGAACAGGATCCGCTCGCCCGCCGGGAGCTGGCCGAAGGCTCCCATCATTCGCCGCCGCACCCGCGCCGGGGAGTCATCGAAGACCGGTCGAAGCCGCGGCAGGTCCTCCTTCGCGAGCATGTCGGCGAGGACAATGGCCGCCCGCTCGCGCCGTTCCGCCTGTCCCGAGCCCACCTCGCGCAGCAACCAGTCCCGGTCGGCAGGCGAGAGCTTCTCCCCGAAAACCGCCCTTTCCATCTCCGTGTCGCAGCGCGCCGAGCCCCAGAACACCGCTTCCCTTTTCTCCTCCGGAAGACGCCCGCCGAGCGCCCCGATCGCGCAGGCGGCTTCTTCGCGCAGTTCCTTGTCGTCGAGTCGTTTCACAAGCGCGGGAAGCGCGTCGCGGTCTTCCGTGTCGACAGCAATGCTGATGGCCCGCCGGGCCAGGTATTCGTCGGGGCTTCCGATGAAGGGGCGAGAGAGAGGAGCGCAGGCGGCTGAGTCGAGGCGGGAAAGGGCACTGATCGCGGACCATTGCGTCCCGGGGTCGCCGGAGGCCAGGAAGGCCTTGATCCGGTCGAAGTGCTTCTGGGCGTGGAGTCTGGCGAGTCCGTCGAGGGCCAAGTTGAGGAGGTCGCGGTTCCTGGAGTCGAGGTAGGGGAGCAGTTCGTCCGCGTAGCGATCGTCGCCGGCTGAGATGAGGGCCTGGAGGAGACCGGCGCGTTGGTCGGCGGGGAGATCCGGCAAATGAAGCATACCTGCGAAGAGACGAGCGTAGGGCCGGACATCGGACAGAGGGCCGATGAGTGACTCCTCAAGGAGCGGGCAGCGACCGGCGGCGTCCCAGGCCTCGGACAGGAACGCGCCCAGCTCGACATCGCTCGCGCGGCCTTCGCGCCACTCGCCCGCGGCCCACGAGAGCCTGTCCTGGAGCACGTCATCTCCCAGACTCGCGTCCTCTCGCAACCCCGACGCCTTCTGCGCCAACCAGGGTCCGAACCTCCGACGTCCAAGGACGGTGGCGTGGATCACCCTTGCGGCAGCCGCGACCTCGGCGTCTTCGTCATTGGAAAGCCGCATGAGCTCTTCAAGGGTTTCTGCGGGGAGATCCTCCCAATGCTTCGTGAGGTCCTCGGCTGCAGCTCGGCGCAGGGTCGGATCCTCGGACGCGAGCCGTTCCCGGAGACTGGGATCGGCGAAGACGAGCGACGCCATGAGGCAGAGGAGTGAAGCCGGGACGAGGCGCATCTCGCTCATGATACAGCGGCGGTAAAACCCGCAAGTCACAGGAGCTCGTGACGCGCGGAAGTGCGGAAGCCGGGAATTCATGAGAACTCCAGGACCACTCTTCGAGCCACCGGCTGGGTGGAGGTGGGCCTCAAGTCGCTCCCAATACCTCTCGGGGACGCCAGGGCCGGGCGCGCGTCATGCCGCCCTTCGGCGCGCTCATATGGGCCGCAAGGCAGGGCGCCTCCGCAGGGACATTCGGATCAAGACCAGAGAGGCAGCAGTTACGCTAGTTTCCTTGCCTTCTGTTTCGTCACATTCGTCAAGAGTTCCTGAGGCTGCGGCCCCGCAGAAACAGTCTCGAGTGCTACGAACAGCTGAGCCACGTTCACGTCGTCACTTCCCTTCGCGCAAAGTTGACCCCGGCTTGCATTTCCACTCGAATTTCGCCGCCTCCTGCGCGTCGGACAGGGTCAGGGTCAGGGAGACAATCGACTGCGATTCCAATCCGCGCCACCCGAACGTGTAGCCCTCGACGAAGTAGCCGGTGGAATCGCGGACGATCCTGCGCTCACGCTTTGCGTCTTCACGGACACATTCGCGGATCAGGGTCTTCTCGTCCATGACCTCCAGGTCATCTTGCGAAACATACCTCCGAGTTACCGATGCGGCATAAGTCTCCTCCTGAATCTCCGCGAGGAATGGAGCCAGAATCCATAGTGAGAATGGAGTTGCCCCTTCCGCGCCGAGGGAGGCCGTGTACGTTTGCCCTGCGGCCAGGTTCAGCGCCGCGTTGAAGCCGGAGGTGACCTTGAGAGTAGCGGTGTCGGCAGCGAAAACGATCTCCTGCGCATATTCCTGCAGCCCCAGGGGGCTCCGGTCGACCAGCGACCATTCCATGCGGAGAGGAGTCAGGTTGTCGTCGTCGAGGCAGCGAACGGTGCAGAGATAGCGCGTGTGGGCCCCCTCTCCGATCTCGTTCTCGCATTCCTCGGTGATGGTCCAGCCCGACTGTCCGGACTCCTGCCAGCGGCTGGCCGTCTGGTGGCGCCAGCCGACCCGCCGATCCTCGACGGACATCAGGAACCAGCGGTCCCCCCAGCGTTCCTGCAGCGTATCGAGCCGCCAGAGGCGGTGGATCTCGTCTTCGTACAGGTCCTTGACCCGCTCCCACCAGGTCAGCATCTCCTCCTTCGAACCGTAGCCAGGGAGGCCGGTCAGCTCCGGGAAAATCTCACGGCAGAACCCCCCGAGCGTAAGCACGTAGGAGTACTCCGGCGCCAGATTGTGGTCTCCGGTGTACTCGGTATCGACCACCCGCATGTCATCCCAGTGGTTGATCAGGACCTTCCAGAGGATTCGATCATTGGACTTGCACAGCGCCGCCCACACGCTGTCGCGGTCAGACTCTGGCACCGCAGGATCGACGAGCATCTCCACCTGAAGTTCGTACAGTTCCTCCAGGGACCTGGGAGTCTGGACGCGGGAGCTGCACGAACACGTCGCGCCCAGGGCGAGCGCGCACGCAAGTTTTTGCAGAAAGTGGAACTTGCCCCGCCACGTCTCGTGCCTCCTCATCAGCGGCCTCCAGTTTCAGCCCGAGCGCCGCCCGATGCGGCAACGGTCGCCTTCGCACTTCTCACCGAGCAGCCGCCCCAGGCGGAGACGATTCCGTGCGAAGACCTCATAGAGCCAGTCGCAGACCGGTCGAAGGACGGGCCATGCGGTCGGCGCGAGCAGCCAGCCGAGACCCACGGCACGGTACGCGGCGCGGAACGCCTCGACTTTCGTGACAACGCGCCCGTCGGCGTGGACGCCGTGCATGACGCCCATGACGGCGTCCAGCGTCAGCCCGTAGCGTGCCGGATCGAATCCGGGCGCGCTGATGTCCTCGAACGTCAGCAGTCCGCGGCGGTTCCACATCTGCAGCCAGCGGACCTCGGTCCGGCAGATGGGGCACAGGCTGTCGTAGAGGAGCTTGAATGGCTGTCGCGGCATGCGGACCTCACAGCGATACCCGGAATTCTACCCCGGGGCGAGGCCGGCCGGGCGACGGACAGACAATCTCGGGTGCGGACGCCGCCGTGCCTGTCCCGGCGATCAGAACCTCTTCGTCTTCGGCGCCGCCGACGCCTCGCCCTTCTCCACGACCCACGGCGTCACGACGCGGTACAGGTCGAACCGCACGTCGTCGAAGCCCTTGAGCGCGGCCTTCACGTCCTCGACGCCGAACCCCGCTTCCCTGAGATAGCCCGCGACCTCGCCGTCGCGCTGGACCTCGGAGCTCATGACGAGGTCGCCGCCGGAGCAGAGCCCACGAATAGGAACTTCAAAACCGCCCCCCGCGCCGTCGGCCGCGGGGATCCGGCCCTGGACCTGCCCCTGACGCCCCCCGGGGGGCGTCGGGGGCGGGTCGGCGGGGTTTTCGCGGCGCGAACGCTTC
>JADLHC010000246.1 GCA_020849035.1 Planctomycetia bacterium | reverse complement strand
CCCCCCCGACGCAGGCGTCCTGCGTTCTTTTCGCTTCCGCGATGGGCAGAGCCGGGGTCGAACCGGCGACTCCTGGATTTTCAGTCCAGAGCTCTACCACTGAGCTATCTGCCCGGGATTTCGACAGACGATTCGTGAAAGCCGGCGTCGCACGAAAGGCCACGCGACGCCTGCTTTCACGAATCGTCTGTCGAAATCCCGCGAACGGCTTGATGCGAGGGCGGGGAGTCTACGGGGCGGGGGGCGTCCTTGCAAGGTCTCGGGCGGAGGTGTGGCCGTCCGCGTGAAGTGCGCTCTTCGCAACCACCGAAACGCGGCGCCGGGCTTCCCTGTCAACTGCCCCCTGCCTACTGCCCACTGCGAACTGCCCACCGCCTCCCGCCCACCTTCGCCAGCCACCCCGCCGCGCCTGAGCCCCCCATGCTAAAATCCCCAGGCTCGTCCCACTCAACCCCTTCTCGGAGCCGTCGCATGAGCGCCTTTCGCTGGTTCGCGGGCTGGATCCTCCCCGTCGGCGTGACCGTCGCCATCCTCGCAGGCACCAAGATCCGGCTCACCGGCGGCGAGCGCGAGGACGCGGAACGGGGCGCGGCGAAGCTGAAGCACATCCACGACCTGCTGAAGCGCGGGTACGTCGAGGAGCCGTCGTCGGAGAAGCTCTACGACGGGGCGGCGCGCGGGATGCTGCAGAGCCTCGACCAGCACTCGATGTACTTCGACCCGGCGGAGATGAAGGAGTTCCTCGTCGACACGGAGGGGCACTACGGCGGGATCGGCGTGCAGATCCGGTTCGACAACGACGCGCTGGAGGTGGAGACGGCGTTCGAGGGGACGCCGGCGTTCAGGGCGGGGCTGGTGACGGGCGACCGGATCCTGAAGATCGACGAGCGCTCGACGGAGAGCCTGGGGTCGGACGGGGCGGCGAAGTACATCCGCGGGGAGCCGGGGACGATCGTGAAACTGACGGTGTGGAGGAAGGCCACGGGGAAGACGGACGTCCTGGAGATCACGCGGGCGGAGATCCAGATCCCGAGCCTGAAGGGCGTCGCGATGCTGAACGAGAAGGAGAAGATCGGGTACCTGCGCCTGCTTCAGTTCCAGGACGACTCGCTGGACAAGATGCGCGAGGCGATCGACGGGCTGCTGGCGAAGGGGATGAAGGCGCTGGTGTTCGACCTGCGCTTCAACGGCGGCGGCAAGCTCGACCAGTCGCAGAAGATCGCGGACCTGTTCATCGACAGCGGCGTGATCGTGGAGACGAAGGGCCGGCTGGCGGAGTCGAACGACAAGTACGAGGCGCGTAAGGACGACACGTACCAGTATTTCCCCGTCGTGATCCTGGTGAACGAGGGGACGGCGAGCGCGAGCGAGATCGTGAGCGGGGCGCTTCAGGACCACGGCCGGGCGATGCTGGTGGGGTCGCGGACGTACGGGAAGGGGTCGGTGCAGCAGTACCTGACGCGGGAGTTCGAGGACGGGTCGGGGTTGAAGTACACGATCGCGCGGTATTTCACGCCGAAAGGGCGGTGGATCGACCGGAAGGCCGGGAAGGAGTTCGGGCTGGAGCCGGACATCGTGGTGGACCTGACGGGCGAGGAGACGGCGGCGCTGATGGAGCACTGGCGGAAGCAGGACGCGAACGAGAAGTCGGACTTCCGGGACCGGCAGCTGGAGCAGGGGGTGGCGACGGCGATCACGATGCTGCGGGTCGAGAACCGGCAGAAGTAGCCGCGTGAACTGCCTCGGGATCGAGACGAGCTGCGACGAGACGGCGGCGGCGGTCGTGCGGGACGGGCGCACGGTGCTGTCGTCGGTGGTGCGGACGCAGGTGGAGCTGCACCGGGTGTTCGGCGGCGTGGTGCCGGAGATCGCGTGCCGGGCGCACGCGGAGGCGATCGGGCCGGTGGTGGAGAAGGCGGTCGCGGACGCGGGGCTGAAGCTCGCGGACATCGACCTGGTCGCGGTGACGTCGCAGCCGGGGCTGATCGGGGCGCTGCTCGTGGGAGTGAGCGCGGCGAAGTCGCTCGCCTGGGCGCTGGGCAAGCCGATCGTGGGCGTCGACCACATCGAGGCGCACCTCTACGCGAACCGGCTTGCCAACGCCGGGTTCGGCTACCCGAACGTCGGGCTGGTCGTCTCGGGCGGGCACACGTCGCTCTATCACTCGCGCGGACCGGCGGAGCACGAGCGGCTCGGGGCGACGCGCGACGACGCGGCGGGCGAGGCGTTCGACAAGGTGGCGAAGATCCTCGGGCTGGGCTACCCCGGCGGCCCGATCATCGACCGGCTCGCGCGGCAGGGGGACGCGAAGGCCGTCGAGATGCCGCGGCTGGACGACGGCGGGCCGGACTTCTCGTTCAGCGGCGTGAAGACGGCGGTGCTCTACAAGTGGAAGGGGCAGAACGTGGGCAAGGGCCGGAGGCCGCGGGGCGCGGCGCCGCCGAGGCCGAAGCTGGAGGACCTGGCCGCCGCGTTCCAGGAGGCGGTGGTGGACGCGCTGGTGTCGAAGACTGTGCGGGCGGCGGAGGAGCGGGGCGTCCGGATGGTCGGCATGGGCGGCGGTGTGGCGTGCAACTCGCGCCTGCGGGAGAAACTCGGGGACGCGTGCCACCGGCGCGGCCTTCAGCTCTACTACCCGCCGCTCGACCTCTGCACGGACAACGCGGCGATGATCGCAGGGCTGGGGAGCGCGCTGTTCGAGATGGGGCGCGTGTCGACGCTCGAGTTGGACGCGGTGGCGACGAGGTAGGGTCAGCGGTCAGCGGTCAGGAACAGCGACTGCGGCACCGCCTGGGGCGGGAACAGTGTGGGAGAGGACTGCGTTCCCGGGCGGTTCGCTTCTCCACGGCCGCGCCGTTCCTCGATCGCCCACCCATGGCCACCGTCCCCTGCCCCCTGCCCCCTGCCCCCTGCCCCCTGCCCACTGCCCACTGCCCCCTGCCCACTGGATACTGGCCCTTCCCGCGCGCCGACCGCAGAATCCGCCCATGACCCCACGCGCGCTCCTCGACCTGCTCGAGAAAGTCCGCCGGAACGTCCTCGCCCCTTCCGACGCCGCGGAACAGCTGAAGCACCTTCCCCACAAGGACCTCGGCTTCGCCCGCGTGGACACGCACCGGCAGCTGCGGTGCGGTTTTCCCGAGGTGATCTTCTGCCAGGGCAAGACGACCGCGCAGATCCGCGACATCGCGAGGGCGCTGCTCGCGACGGGCGGGAACCTGCTGGCGACGCGCGCCGACACGAAGGCCTACTCGGCCATCCGGAAACTCGACCGGCGGGCGCAGTGGCACGAGCGGGCGCGGTGCGTGACGGTGGAGCAGGAGAAGCCGGATGCGCCGCCGGGGGAGATCCTGGTGGTGACCGCGGGGACGGGGGACATCCCGGTGGCGGAGGAGGCGCGTGTGACGGCGCAGGTGATGGGGCAGCGGGTCTCCGCGCTCTACGACGTGGGGGTGGCGGGCATCCACCGGGTCCTGCGCGAAACGGAGCGGCTGACGAAGGCGAACGTGCTGATCGTCGTCGCGGGAATGGAAGGGGCGCTGCCCGGGGTCGTGTCGGCGCTGGTGCACCGCCCGGTCGTCGCGGTCCCGACGTCGATCGGGTACGGAGCCTCGTTCGGCGGCGTCGCGCCCCTGCTCACGATGCTGAACTCGTGCGCGGCAGGCCTTGCCGTCGTGAACATCGACAACGGATTCGGCGCCGGCTACCTGGCGGCGCTCATCAACCGGACGGGGCAGGGGAAGCGCTGAGACGGCACTACGCCTTGACCTCGGGGGCCCCGGTCGTTACTTTCTCCTCCCCACGCGGGCGTGGCGGAATTGGCAGACGCGTACGTTTGAGGGGCGTATGACGAAAGTCGTGTGGGTTCGACCCCCACCGCCCGCATGAACGGACGGGCCGGAAGGGGGGCGTGCCGCGCGGGGGCGACGGGGTGGCCGGAGGCGCCGGCTGCCGGACGGAGTCGCCCCCGCGCGGCACGCCCACCCTTCCGGCCCGTCCGTTCAGCTTTTGGGATTTCGGGGATACGGCAGGGGACAGGGGCTAGGGGGCGGGGACGATCCTGAGCTCCCAGCGGTCCGTTTCCCGGTTGCCGACCAGTTCGCGCTCGAGGCGCCACTCGACGGAGCCGAGTCCCTTCAGGCTGTCGAGAACCCGGTCGATCCTCCCCCGCTTCGCGTCCACGTCCGCGCGGAACGCCGGTTCGCGCTTCTTCTCCTCCGCCCGTTTCGCGGCGAAGGCCCGCAGCTCCCCCGCTTCCCAGGCCTTGAGCCGGTCTTCCAGTTCCCGGTCGAACTCGCGGCCGCGGAGGTCCGGTCGCTCGCGGAGGAGGCCGGTTTCGAGGTCGGTGAAGGCGCGGAGGTAGGACTCGGTGGGGGTGCGGGTGGAGCCGAAGGCGGCGGCGAAGTCGCCGGCGGCGTCGGGGGCGACGCGGTCGAGAACGGCCCAGGTGGCCTGCATCTCGGCGAACTCGCCGGCGGCGTCGCGGGCGAGGGCGAGGGCCGCGGGGCCGACGACGGCTCCGCGGGCGTGGAAGGGCTCGGCGGGGGCGGGCAGGGGCGCGATCTTCGCGAGCAGCGGCCAGAACGAGCTGATCCAGAGCGTGCCGTCGACGACGGTGTACCCTGGCGCGAACTCGGGCCCGAACTCGCTCACGCCCTCGCGGAAGAGCACGCGCCAGATCTCGCGCCCCTCGAGCATCACCTTGTCGTGGTGGAACGGCTCGAGCACGGGGGAGGTCCGGCCTTTCGGCGCGGGAAGGTCCATCTTCTTCCCCTCCGCTTCCGCCTCCGTCAGGAACTTGTCGAGGGACTTGAGGGCCTCGGCCTCGATGCCGCGAACGTGGACGGCGAAAAGCACGGCGGGGACCGGCGTGCGAGGCTGGATGCGGTAGAGGGCGGGGTCGATGCGGGCGACCGCCCAGGCGCGCTCGGGGCCGAGCTTGGGGAGGAGGTCGGTGGTGAACCGGCGACCTCCGAGGAACTCCTCGTACTCGGCGATTTCCTTCTGGAAGGCGTCGACGAAGCGGGCGTTGGCGGGGTCGTGGAAGATCTCGTCCCAGACGGCGCGGGAGTTGAAGCGGGTGGCGTGGGACGCGGCGAGGCCCGGGATGGACCAGGAGGAGACTCTGAAGGGCGCGGCGGGCGCGGACGCGGCGGCGCGCTTGGCGACTTCGCGGGTCTCGAGGGTCCAGGAGGCGTGGCCGCGGAGGACGAGGCTGTCGCCGGCGACGCGGCCGCGGACGGTGATGCCGGGCTCGAGGGCGCCGCGGACGGCGCCGTGAAGCAGGCGGGCGGCGTCGTCGAGGCGGCCCGCGTCCCGGTCGGCGTCGAGGCGGGAGAGAAGCCCGCGGTCGGCGATCTCCAGGTCGGGGCAGTCTGCGGGAAGGGGCGTTTCGTCGGCGGCGTGCCGGAGGGCGGACTGGAGCAGTTCGCGGCTCGTCGCGATCCAGAGCCACGACCCCCGCGCTTCGAGCCAGACGGGCCGACCGGCCAGCTGTCGTCCGCCCTGCGGGCCGACGGCGAGACCGAGCGCGTCCGCGGCGGCCTCCTCGACGGGCCCGAACCGGGCGAGGCGGGGGCATTCGCGGACGACGACGGCGTCGCGGCCGCGGACGCCGGCCGCGGCGGCGCCGAACGGGCCCGCCCAGCCTTCGAGCGCGCGCACGTCGCGCCCGGACAGGCGGCCGAGCGGCCCGGCGAGGGCGGGCAGCGAGCGGACGCGCACGACGGCCTCGAGGTCCCGCGGGAGCTTCCCAAGAGGGTCGGTCCCGGAAACGCCGCGCGTCCACCCGAGGAAGAGGAGGAAACCGAGCGCTGCGGCGGCGAGCGCCGCGCACGCGAAGACGCCGCGGCGCTTCACCGCGTCCCCGCCGCGCAGGGAGTGAGGGCGCCCTGCCGCGTGCCGCGGCGGGCGAGCTCGGCCTCGATGGCGCGCAGGATGTCGTCCTTGCCGGCGCCCCAGTCGGGGGCGAGGCACCAGGGGCCGGGGAGCTCGCCGATGAGGCGCTGGATGGAGACGGACGAGGGGAGGATCTCGAGGAAGTCGGCGGTCGCGGCGACGTGCTCCTCGAGGGTCGGCACGCGGACCTCGCCGCGGCGCCACTGGCCCTCGAGGGCGGTGTGCGGGGAGACGTAGAGGTGGTGGATCTTGCAGCTCGCGACCGGGAGGGCGGAGATGAAGCGCGCGGTGTCGCGCATCATCTCGCGGGTCTCGCCGGGGAGGCCGAGGATGACGTGCGCGACGACGGGCAGGCCCCGCGCGGCGGTGCGCTCGACGGCGTCCGTGAAATCGGCGGCGGTGTGGCAGCGGTTCATCCAGCGCAGCGACGCCTCGTGCGACGACTCGAGCCCGTACTCGACCCAGACGCGCCGCTCCGGCGTCCGCAGCGCCTCTACGACGTCCAGCACCTCCTCAGGCGCGCAGTCCGGCCGCGTCCCGATCGAGATCCCGACGACGTCCGGGTCCCGCGCCGCCACGTCGTAGATCGCCCTCAGCTCCTCCGCCGGCGCGTACGTGTTCGAGTACGCCTGGAAGTACGCGATGAACTTCGCCCCCGGCTCGCGCCGACGGTACCGCTCCTTCCCCTTCGCCAGCTGCTCCTCCAGCTCCGCCCGCGGCCCGCGCGCGTTCGGCGCGAAGGACCGGTTGTCGCAGTACACGCACCCACCCAGCGCCTTCGAGCCGTCGCGGTTCGGGCAGGTGAAGCCGGCGTGGAGCGGGATCTTGAAGACCTTGAAGGGGTAGAGGTCCTTCAGGACGCGCGACCAGCGGGTGTAGAGCGGCATGAGGGGGGGAGTGTAGCAGGACGGGAGATGGGAGATGGAAGGCGGGAGGCTACTGCTCTTGCGGGTTCACGAGCTGGAACCAGTTCCCGTCCGGGTCCGTGAACGTCAGGCAGCGGTCGGAGCCGTCGGTGCCCTTGAAGACGAGGCCGCGGTTCTTGAGCGACTTCACCTCGGCGTCGAGATCGTCCGTGTAAAGCACGATCGCCGTCGCCGCCTCCTGGTACCTCGGCGCGGCGTCGGGCTGGCCCGGGCGCAGGAGAAGCGTGAAGTCGTCCTTCGCGAGCCAGACGACCTTTCCCTCGTGCTGCACCTCCCCCACCTCGAAGCCGAGAATGTGCACGTAGAAGTCCTTCGCCCGCATCGGGTCCGGCACAAACACTTCCAGATGCCCCACCCTGGTGCCCACGGCAGCCTCCGTTCGCTGCGGCGCCTCGACGATGTCCGCCTTCGTCTCTTCGAGGATCGCCATTACCTCGCCGATTTCCTTCCCTCCCGCCTTCGCCGCCTGCATCCCGGCGCGGCAGTCCGCTCGGCGGACGAAGCGCAGCGAGGACTACTCGCCCTTGTCGATCCGCACCAGGGCCGCCGCCAGGTCCGGCGACAGCTTCCACTGGAACGGGATCGTCGACCGCTTGACCGCCGGATGAGCCCCCGCGATCACGCAGTCGCCCGCCTTCGCCCGCAGCCGGGTCCGCAGCACCCACGCCGCCGCCGTCGCCGCGTCCGCCCACGTCGGCGCCTCCGCCAGGTCCAGCACCACCAGCGGCGTCAGCTCCGCCAGCGACTCCAGGTGCTCCCGCGCCTGCCGCCCCGCAATCCAGTCGCTCCCCGCACAGTTCCCCTGCGGCACCACCCGCAGCACGCGGCGCCCCTCCGGGCTCAGCACGATCGACTCCCGGAACTCGCACGTCCCCGCAGGAACCGAACGCGACCAGCCCTCGCCCGGCGGAAGCTGGGCCGTGGCGGCGTCGTGGGAAGCGCCGGACGTGCGGTCGAACATCGCGAGCGCGTCGGTGTCGCCGGCGACGCACGTGACTCCGTGGAGCGCAAACCCGCCGCCGACGGCCTCGGGCGCTTCCGAGACGACCAGATCGCCGCCGAGCGGCAGGACCTCCTCGCGCAGGTGCGAGCAGGCCGCGACGACGCCCTCGCCGCACGCGGTCGCCGCCTTCAGGTTCAGCACCACGAACTCCGCCTGCCGCGGCCACGAGTTCGCATAGTCCATCACGTGCCCCTGGGGCCCGCGCTCGGCGCCCGTCCACGCGCCGTTCACCTCGACGCGGAGCACGCGGCGGCCCGTGGGAGTTCGCAAGATCGACTCGCACATCCGCAGCCCGCCCCCGTACTTGATGTCACGCATGTTGCTCGTCCCCCGTCACAGCCCTTCCGGAAACACCCGGCGGGGCTTCGCGACCTTCCCGTCCCCTTCCCCGACCGCGACAAGTTTACCGCCGAAGGTCATCCGGACAAGGCCCGAACCCGCCCAGCGCACCGCGCGCCCGTGCGACACCGCCTGCGCCTGCCCCTCCTCCAGCGCGAACTCCGGCAGGTGTGCCAGTGCTTCCGCCGGCGGCCGCAGTCGCGACGCGTCGATCTCCGACGGCTTCATGGCGTCCTCGACGCGGAACGGACCGACGCGGGTGCGGCGAAGGGCCCTGAGGTGCGCGCCGCAGCCGAGGGCGCGACCGGCCTCCTCCGCGAGGACGCGCACGTACGTGCCGCTGGAGACATCCGCGTCGAACTCGACGTCGGGAAGGGCGACGCGGACGACTTCGGCGCGATGGACGGTGACGACGCGCTCCGGGCGATCGACGACCTTTCCCTGCCGGGCCAGGACGTGGAGGCGCTTACCTTTCACCTTGACGGCGCTCACCATCGGCGCGCGCTGCCTGCGTGTCCCGGCGAGGGCCCGGAAGGCGGCTGCAGCCTGATCCGCGTTGCATGTCACGGGCCTGGAGGCGACCACGCGTCCGGTGGCGTCGAGTGTGTCGGTTTCGACGCCGAGGCGTGCGGTGCCGCGGTAGGCCTTGTCCCAGTCGAGGAACTGGAGAACCGCGGTCGCGCGGCCGATCGCGAGGACGAGCAGGCCGGTCGCGGGAGGGTCGAGCGTGCCAGTGTGCCCGATTTCCATGGTGTGCAGGCGTTTGCGCGCGTCCTCAACGACGTCGTGCGACGTGGGGCCGGCGGGCTTGTCGACGAGGAGGAAGCCGCAGGGGGCGGGGGAATCCGGCATACGCGGGACAGGGTAAGCAGGAAAGGTGTGTTGGCCAATGGGAGATCGCATCCCGGACCCCGCCGTTCCATTGTGCTGATCGTCGTGATCCGTGACCCCGTCGTTCCATCGTCGTGATCGTCGTGATCTCCCGCATCCGCGCGCTGGTCTTCCCATCCCTTCCGTTCCCCCCCTCACACCGCCCGGCTCGTCCTCCCGCCTGCAACCACCCGCTTCACCTCGACCTTCTCGGGCCCGAAATTGACGACCAGTCCCGCGTCGCAGCCGCTGCAGCGGAGGTAGGCTCCGAGTTGCGCCCGGTGGCCGGGGAGAATGGCCTCCTGGGCCTTGGTCTCCACGACGACGAGGTTTTCGACGACCAGGTCCGCCCGGCAGAAGCCGACGGTGATGCCCGAGTACTCGACCGGGAACGAGGGCTCGACGCGGACGGATAGTCCCTCCGCCTCGAGTTCGTGTGCCAGCGCGTTGCGGTAGACGTGTTCGAGGAACCCGGATCCGAGCGAATTGTGAATGCGGAAGGACGCGCCGATGATGCGGGCGGTGAGCGACTCGAAGGGGAGCATGGGGTCCTTTTGGGATGGAGGATGGCATGACTTATATCTTATAGATGTGTGATGTCAAGAGGTCTGTCTGATTTTTAGGGGATGCGACTGGCGCGACGCGGGGGCGGGGGATGACGACGATCACGACGATGGAACGACGGGGTCGCGGATCACGACGATCACGACGATGGAACGACGGGGTCGCGGAT
>JADLHC010000245.1 GCA_020849035.1 Planctomycetia bacterium | reverse complement strand
TCGTCGATCGTCGCCTTCGGGGGCGCCGCCGGAGCGGGGGCGGGGGCAGGAGCCGGCGCCGGCTGCGGAGCTGCGGGCGGAACGGCGGGGGGAACCGGGTCGGTCATCGCTTCAGTCCTCGAGTGTGATTCAGGATTGCGTCCGAAATCGCCGGCACGTGCCGGCCCTACGCCTTCGCGCTCTTCCGCGCGTCCCACGGCTCGCCCATCCACGAACCGTACAGCGCCTTCTGCTCCGCGTTCGCCGCCGGGAGCTTCTCGATCGCCCAGGCCCCCGTGCGCTTCGAGCCCACCACCACCCGCGTCCGCGACAGGCGGCTTCCCCGGAAGAACGCCAGCTCCAGCCGCTCCCCGGCGCGCCGCTCCTCCAGCCGCTTTTCCCACGCGTCGTGGTCCACGCGGTGCCCGCCCAGCGCCAGCAGCTCGTCCCCGGCGTGGACTCCCGCGCGCTGCGCGGGCGAGTCCGCCGCCACCGCCGCGACCAGCGTCCGCCCCTCCTTCTTCTCCGTCCTCAGCCCCAGCCACGGCTTCGTCGCCGGCGCCCCCTTCTTCG
Organism: Planctomycetia bacterium; assembly: GCA_020849035.1. GTDB lineage: Bacteria > Planctomycetota > MHYJ01 > WSZJ01 > WSZJ01 > WSZJ01. Next base: position 12,242 of record JADLHC010000245.1, on the reverse strand, counting down.
GCGCCTTCCTCACCAGCCTCAGCCCCGCCGCCGCCAGGTACCGGTTGTAGTTCAGCTCCTCCGTCCCGCGGATGTACTTCTCGAAGAACCCGTGCAGGCTCGCCCCCGCCACATCGCTGCACGCCTCCTCGTACCGCCCCTCCGGGAACCCGATCCCCTTCGCCGCGTACTCCTTCCAGAGCAGCCGCAGCACCGTGTCCAGCGACCGCCGGTTCTTCGTCCGCCGCCGGATCTCCAGGTCCAGCAGCATCGACACCAGAGCGCCCTTCTCGTAGTAGCTCACCGTCGCGTTCGCCGAGTGCTCGCCGGGGTTGTAGTACTTGATCCACGCGTCGAACGAACTGTCCGCCAGCGACTGCCTCAGCCGCCCCGGGGTCTCCTGCACCCGCTCCCCCGTCTCCGACACCGTCTTCAGGTACTTCTCCGCCCCGATCAGGCCCGCGCGCCGCAGGAACAGGTCGTCGTAGTAGCTCGTCACACCCTCCATCGCCCACAGCAGCCGCGTGTAGTTCTCGCGCTCGTAGTCGAACGGCCCCAGCACCTGCGGACGAATACGCTTCACGTTCCACAGGTGGAAGAACTCGTGGGAGACGAGGCCGAGGAAGCGCTCGTGCTTGTCCTCGGGGCGGAAGCCCCAGCGCGGGAAGGCGAGCGAGGTGGAGCTGAGGTGCTCGAGGCCGCCGCCCTTGCCGTCGTCGGTGAAATGGAGGATGAAGAGGTAGCGGTCGTAGGGGACGACGCCCATCATGTCGATCTCGGCCTTGACGATTTTCGGGAGTTCGCGCTTGAAGCGCTTGAGGTCGAGGTTGGAGTCGCCGTGCCAGACGAGGCGGTGGGGTTTTCCGGCGACCTTGAAGGCGAACTCCTCGAACGTGCCGCACTCGACGGGGGCGTCGACGAGGGTGTCGTAGTCGGGGGCGGAGAAGGCGCCGGGTCCGGCGGGGTCGAGGGAGCAGGCGACTTTCCAGCCGCGCGGGGCGCGGATCTCGACGCGGCAGGGCTCGTCCTTCCGGCCGTCGACGTACATGAGCATGTTGGAGAGGACGAGGGCGGCGTGCTCGTCGTCGACGTGGGAGGTGCGGACGGTGAGCTCGTGGCAGTAGGCCTGCCAGTTGGCGCGGAGCTTCCCTGCGCCCGCGTTGACGCGCCAGGTGTTCTTGTCGACTTTCTCGAACCGCTGGGCGGAGTGGAAGCCGTGGATGTGCTGGGCGAAGTCGCGGATCTTGTAGGAGCCGGGGGTCCACGCCGGGAGGACGAGGTCGGCGGCGCCCTCGACGTCGGCCTCGATGCTGACGTCGACGAGGTGGGTGTGGGGGTCGGAGACGACGATGCGGTAGTGGATCAAGGGAGGTTGGTGGTTGGTGGTTGGAGGTTGGTGGTTGGAGGTGGTGGATTCTGGGAGGGGGACGGACGGGCGTCACGCATTCTCGACGGCAGGCGGGGAGATGGCGCCTTTGCGACGGAGGACGAGCATCGCGACGACCGCGGCGGGCAGCATCACAATCGCGATCCACTGCGACGTCATGAACGGGCCGTACTCGCCGCGCCAGTCGTCGCGCCAGAACTCGACGATGAACCGCGAAACGGCATAGAGCGCAACGTACGACCACCAGACCTGCCCCCGGAAGGTCCGCCGCGGCAGCAGCCAGAGCAGGAAGAAGCCGATCAGGAGCGCCGAACCCGACTCGTAAAGATGCGTCGGGTGACGCGGGATGTGGTCGTGGCGCTCGACCATCTCGATCCCCCACGACACCGGGCAGCCGTAGCAGCAGCCGTTCATGAAACACCCGAGCCGGCCGATGAAATACCCGAACGAGATCCCCGGCGCGATGAAGTCCCCGAGCTGCCACGGATGCACGCCCCTCCGGACCACCATCCACAGGCAGACCGAGAACGCCCCCACGAAACCGCCGTACCAGACCAGCCCGCCCTCCCAGACCCGGAAGAACCGCATCGGGTCCGCCAGGAACTCGCGCCACACCCCCTCGAACAGCACGTGAAAAACCCGCGCCCCGACCACCGCCCCGACCATCGCCCCGAATCCGAGGTCGTAAATCCACTCCAGGAACGCCTTCTTCTCCTCCTCCGTCGCCCCCGCCTTGAACGGCGGGTCGCGCCGGTCCCGCGCGATCAGCCTCCGCGTCAGCCAGAACGACTGCATGAACGCCACGCAGATCGCCAGCCCGAAGGCGTAGACCGGAACTCCGAAGACCTTGAACAGGATGCTCTTCATGCGAAGGGCGCGGATTGTAGGCGTGGATCCCCCCTTGGTGGAGCCTTGTTTCGCGGTAAGCTGACACTTCCCCGATTCGGGGCTCCTGCTACACTCCGCCCCCCAAAATTCCCCTCACGAGGTCCTCCATGGCCGGCCCCGCCATCCGCAATCTCCTCTTCGGCAAACTCGCCGTCAGCACGCGCTTCATCACCGAAGAACAGCTCCAGGAGTGCCTCTCGGAGCAGAAGGAGCTCGAGTCGCAGGGCGAGCCGATTCCGAAGCTGGGCGAGATGCTGGAGCGGAAGGGCTACCTGACGCGGAGCCAGATCCAGATCGTGCTGGAGTCGATGGCGCGGACGCAGAAGCGGCGCTTCGGCGAGATCGCGCAGGCGTTCCAGTTCGTGACGGAGGCGCAGGTGAACGCGGCGCTCGAGGTGCAGGGGCTGCTGGAGAAGGCGCCGGAGCCGGAGACGGTGACGCTCAAGGACGACGCGCTGGTCGTGTACCGGAGGTTCTTCTCGCAGAAGAGGTTGCACGGCGAGCGGCCGCGGATCGGCGAGATCCTCGAGGCGACGGGGGCGCTGAAGCCGCACCAGGTGTCGGCGATCGCGGAGGAGCAGTCGAAGGTGATCGTGACGTGCGGCGGGTGCGACGCGAGCCTGAACATCACGGGATTCGCGCCGGGGCAGAAGCTGCGCTGCGCGCAGTGCGGATCGGTGCTGACGGTGTCGAAGACGTCGGACGGCGTGATGGAACTGCAGCTTCCGCCGATGACGGGAGTCTTCCGGTCGCCCGTGCCGGGGGGCGCGGCGCCTCCCGAGGCTCCGGCGACGCCCGCGCCCGCCGCCCCGCCCGCGCCGACGCTCCCGACGCCGTCCGACAAGATCTCCATGGTCCAGGCGCCCCTCCCGGGGCTCGACACCGGCGGCCCCCTCCCCGTCCAGTTCGGCGACTACCGCCTCGTCCAGCTCCTCGGCGAGGACACCACCAGCCGCACCTTCAAGGCCGAGCAGCGCTCGCGCCAGCGCACCGTCACGCTCAAGGTCATGCGCCGCAGCGCCATGCTCGACGACGAATTCCGCGAGCACTTCCTCGAGAACGCCCGCCTGGCCGCCACCCTCGAGCACCCGCACCTGCGGAAGATCTACTCGGTCTCGAAGGTCGACGACCGGTTCTGCGTGGCGATGGAGTACCTCGAGGGCGACAGCGTCTACGGGCTGCTGCAGAAGAACGGCAAGTTCGGCCCCGTGGAGGCGGTGCGGATGATCCGACCGGTGCTGGACGCGCTGGCGGCGGCGCACCGGAAGGGGCTGGTGCACGGGGATTTCCGGCCGTCGGTGCTGCTGGTAGCCAAGGACGGGCGGATCCGGCTGACGGACCTGGGCCTGTCCGCGAAGCCGACGGAGGGCGTGCTGAAGGTCAGCGAAAGCGGCCGCGTGGCGCCGTTCTACATCGCGCCCGAGTGCGTGACGGGCGACCGCAAGGTGGACCGGCGGATCGACATCTACTCCGCGGGCGCGACGTTGTTCCACATGATCACGGGGAAGCCGCCGTTCGTCGGGAAGAACCCGTTCGAAGTGCTGATGAAGCTCTCCACGGAGCCGCTTCCCCACCTCCGCACGCTCGACCCGGCGATCCCGGACGCGCTGAACTCCGTCGTGCACCGGATGCTCGACCCGGAGCCGGACGCGCGCTACGCGACCTGCGAGCAGGTGCTGGCGGACCTCGAGAACGCGGCGTCGGCGCCGGCGGGAGGGGCGGCGGCGGAGCAGAAGCAGGAGGCCGCGCCCCGCGGCCTCGTCCCGGTCCTGGTCGCGGCGGCCGTCCTCGTCGCCGCCTTCATCGGCTGGCGCGCCTGGCAGTCGTCCGAACGCGGCGCCGCGTTCGAGGCCGTGCGGTCCCGCGCCGCCGGCGCCCGGGTCTCCCGCGCCGAATTCAACGCCGCCCGCGCCGAACTGCGGCGCTTCTCCGACGCCTGGCCGGGCTCCACCGAGGCCTCCCAGGCCGAGGCCGAACTCAGGGCGCTCGACGCCCGCGAAAAGGAAGTCGCCGAGCGAGAGCTCGCCGACGCCTCCCGCGACATCGACGGGCTCCTCGCCGCCGGCAAGCCCGGCACCGCCCTGACCCGCGCCAATACCCTCACCTTCTGGTCCGACCCCGACTCACGCCTCGACGCCCTCCGCCAGAAAGTCGAGACCGGGGCCGCGAAGTCCTGGGAGACGGTCGCGACGGACGTGCTGAAGCTGGCCGACGACGGCAAGCTCGGGGACGCGGAGTCGAAACTCAACGCCGCCGTGCGCGAACGCGGCATCGCTTCCGACGCCGCGCGCGCCGCGGACGTGCTGGGCAAGATCGAGGCGATCCGGCAGAAGCGCGAGGCGGCGGCGCGGGCGGAGGCGGCGGAGCGGGAGAAGCGGGAGGCGGAGGAGCGGAGGCTGAGAGAGGCGGCGGAGGCGAAGAGACGCTGGGAGTCGCTGTCGGCGGCGTTCGACAAGGTGCTGGCGCAGTGGGACGCGAAGGCGGCGCAGGCCGTGCTGTCGCAGCCGGAAGCCGCGCTGGCGGGGACCGCGGAGGACCGCGAGCGGCTCGCGAAGATCGCGCTGTGGTTCTCGGAGGTGCGGGCGGCGGCGGTTACGGCGGTCATCGGCGCGCAGTCGACGTGGGACGGAAAGGCGGAGAACGATCGGCGCCTGAAGGCGACGCTGAAAGGCGCGGACTGCCGCGCGGCCGACGCCGACGCGGCGGGCGTGATCTTCGCGACGCCGTCGGGCACGCGCGAGAAGGTGGCCTGGGAGGACCTCGACCCGCGGGTCGGCGCCGACGCGCTGGCGCGCGGCGCGGAGTTCAGCAAGCGGCAGGAGCACCGGCTGGCGATCGCCGCGTGGTGCGCCGCCCGGGCCGTCGGCGCCGACCCGGCGCTCGACCGCTGGCTCCTCGAGGCAGCCGAGCGGCGCGGCGCGGAGGCGCCGGACTTCAAGGAGGCAGCCGCTACGATCGAGAAGCGCCTCGCCGCGTGGGCCGAGCGGGCCCAGCAGGAGGCGCTCGAGCGCCTCCAGTCGCTCGCCGGCTCCGGGAAGTTCGCCGAGGCGGCGCTGCAGAACCGCAACTTCCGCAACGCGTTCGGGCGGCGCGCCTGGGCCCAGGCACGCGCCGCGGAGCTCGACGCCCTCGCGAAGTCGGCGTTCGCCGCGGGCGCCCCGGCCGAGAAGCTGGCGTGGGAAGACTTCAGCCAGGGAACCGGCGCCCTCGAAGCCGGCGAAGGCTGGAAGGCCGCGGGCGGAATCCTCGCGGGAAGCGGCAAGGACGAGAAACTGCGCCTCGCGGTGGCGGGTATCGAGGAGATTTCCGTCCTGGTCCGCTTCCAGAAACCCGAGTTCCGCCTCGCCCTCACCGCAGGGAACGCGGAGATCCGCCTCGAGCCTTCCCGCCCGCGCTTCGACGCCCTCGTCCGCCCCGAGGACGGCTCGCCCGTGCAGAAGTCGTTCCTGGAGAAGGACGACGAGCTGCGCGCCGGGACGTGGCACCTGCTTCAGGTGCGCTTCACCGGCTCCGCGGTCGTCGTGATGTGGAACGGCGAGGAGCGGGGATCGGTGCCGATGGCGGGGAATCCTGGCGAGCTGGCCGGTCTGCTGACGGGGGTGAGCCAGACGCAGCCGGGGTCGGTGGAGATGGACTGCCTGATGGTGAAGCGGAAGTAGTGCGGCTTCACGGGCGGGGCAAACAGGACTAAACTGCTCCCAAATGCGGGTCTACCTCGTCGAATCCGCCGGGTTCTGCTGGGGCGTCAAGGAGGCGCTCGACAAGGCCCTTGCAATCGCCAAGAGCGAGGGCCCCGTCTACTCCTACGGCCCCCTCGTCCACAACAAGCAGGTCATGGCCGAGATGGAGAAGGAGCGCGTCTTCGGCGTCGACTCCACGCCCGAGGGCATCGGCGCGGCCGGCGCCGCGACGATCGTCGTCCGCGCGCACGGCGTCCGCCCCGAGGTCATCGCAGATCTTGAGAAGCGCTCGCGCGAAACCGGGGCGAAATTCCACGACCTCACCTGCCCGCTCGTCCGCATGGTCCACAACGTCATCGGCGGGAATGCGAAGCGCGGCTGGGACACGGTGGTCGTGGGGGACGCCGACCACGCGGAAGTCATCGGGCTCGTCGGCTACGGCACGCCCGGGCACATCCACGTCGTCGCGAACGCGAAGGAGGCGGAGGCGCTTCCGGAGTTCGACCGGGTGTGCGTCGTCAGCCAGACCACCCAGGACCGCGAGAACTTCGAGACGACGGCCGCCGTCGTGCGCCGGAAGGCGAAGACCTACCGCCAGGTCAACACGATCTGCCGCCCGACGCAGGAGCGGCAGGAGGAAACGGAGAAACTGGCGCGCGAGGTGAAGATGGTCGTGGTCGTCGGCGGCAAGCACAGCGCCAACACCGTGCGGCTCGTCGACCTGCTGAAGTCGTGGGGGTGCGCCGCGGTGCACGTGGAAACGGAAACCGAGCTCCGCGAGGAGGACTTCAAGGGGTACGACACCGTCGGAGTCACGGCGGGCCTCTCCACGCCCCAGTGGATGATCGATCGCGTCGTCGAGCGACTCGAGTCCATCGGCGGCCGCGCCCGCACGACCTTCGGCGACGTCCTGCGCGGCGCGGCGTCGTTCCTCGTCAGCTCGAACCTCTACGTCGCCGCCGGCGCGGCGGGCCTCGCCGCGGCCGCCTGCACGCTCCAGGGCATCCCGATCCGCTGGCCCTTCCTCGCCGTCCCCGCCCTGTTCGTGCACTCGATGCACACCCTCAACCGCTTCATCGACCGCACCCGCCTCGACTTCTCCGACCGCGTCGCGACCGTGCTCTACAAGCGCCGCCCGGTGCCGCTGCTCGCGTGCGGCGCCCTCGCGGGGCTCGCGTCGGTCGGGATCGCCGCCCTCGCGGGCTGGCTGCCCTTCGCGCTCGCGTGCTTCGGGCTGCTCTGCGGCGCCGTGTACGGGTTCCGCGTGCTCCCCGAGGCCATCACCTACCGCCTCGGCATCCGTCGGCTCAAGGACATCCCGGCGTCGCGCGACCTCTCGACCGCGATCGGCTGGACCACGATGACCACCGTCTTCCCCTTCCTGTCCCTCGGCCGCCTCCCCGGCGCCGCCAACGCCCTCGTCTTCCTCGCCGCGTTCTGCATGGTCTTCCTCCGCACGACCTGCCTCGGCATCCGCGACGTCACGGGCGACAAGATCGTCGGCCAGGAGACCGTGTTCAAGGCGCTCGGCAAGGACGCCGCCCGCAACGTCGCGCGCTTCCTCGTCCTCCTCCTCGCCGGCTCGCTCGGGACGCTCGCGTTCGCGCTTCACGCGCCGCTCGCCCTCTGGCTCTCCCCCGTCGTCCCGTACGTCGCCGCCTATGCGCTCGCGTTCTTCCGCTGGGGCCCTCCCAAGGGCGTCTTCGCCGAGATCGTCACGGACGGCCAGAACCTCATCGTCGGCGGGATCGTCGCGGCGATGCTCCTTCGCGGCTGAACGCCCCCCGCGAGGCTTTCTCATTCGGTCCGCCGCCACTCCTGTTAGCATCCGGCGATGCCCGATCCCAAATTTGCCCCGCAGCCCGGACCGTTTCCGCCTCTTCCGCCCCACCTCGCGCCGCCCCCGCCGGCGCGCCGCACCTCGAGCCCGATCCTCATCCTCGGCGCCGTCCTCGCCGCGCTCTTCGGACTCTCCATGGCCGGCGGTGCCCTCAAGTCGCTCCGCGGCGGCGGCTCGCAGGCCGACCGCGCCAAGGCCACATCCCTCAACAATGAGGCGATCCGCCTCATCCAGCAGAACCAGTACACCCAGGCCCTCAACCTCCTCAACCAGGCCCACAACCTCGACCGCGCCAACCCCCGCATCCTCGCCAACCGAGCCCTCGCGAAGATCAAACTCGGCAACGTCGACGGCGCCGCCGCCGACTGCGAGGCCGCCCTCAGCCTCAACCCCAACGAGGCCCCCGCCTACGCCAACCGCGGCATGGTCAGGGCCGCACGCTTCGACTTCGCCGGCGCCATCCCGGACCTCGACCGCGCCCTCGCCCTCGACCCCTCCAACGCCTACGCCTGGGCCAACCGCGGCGTCGCTCACCTCGTCACCGGCAACGCCGAGCGAGCGTGGACCGACTTCGAGGAAGCGCTTCGCCGCGACGCGGGCATCGGCGAAGCGTGGGCCGGAAAGGCGATGCTGCGGCTGAACAAGGGCGAATTCGAGGCCGCCCTGGCCGACGCGAAGGAAGCCGTGGGACGCAATTCGAGGAGCTCCGACGCCCTCGGGGCGCGCGCCATGGCCCACGCCGGCCTGGGCCACTTTGACGAAGCCGAAGCGGACGCGACCGCCGCGATCGCCATCGACGACCAGGGGGGCATGTACCACCTCGTCCGCGCCCGCATCCGCGCCGCCGCGGGGAACCCGAAGGGCTGCCGCGAGGACCTCGCCGCCGCGCGCAAGGCCGCGGGCGAGGGGACGCCGCAGCGAAAGACGATCGACGAGACCGCCGTGGAAATCGAGGCCGGGCTCCCGGAGTAGCCTCAGGCGCCCGACAGGCGCTTGAGAACGACCCGCAGCACGTCCACGGTGAACGGCTTCTTCACGAACGCATCCACCGCGCCGCCGTCGAAGTTCCGCACGGCGTCCTGCTCGTTGTAGCCGCTGATCAGCACGATCTTCGCCCCGGGGTTGATGCGGCGCAGCTCGGGAAGCGCCTTGTCGCCGCTCATCCGCGGCATCGTCAGGTCGAGCAGGACCGCCGTGACCGCGCTTCCCAGCTCCCTCATGCGCTCGATCGCCTCGACGCCGTCGCCGGCGGAGGCGGTGCGGAATCCGAGGATTTCGAGGGCGTTGCGGGCGAAGTCGCGGACCTTGGGTTCGTCGTCGACGACGAGGACGGTGCCGGTGCCGCGCCACGGGTCCTCGGCGCGCGGCGCCTCGCCGCGCGTCCGCGGCGCGAGGGAGGCTCCGGCGGGGAAGGCGACGGTGAACGTGGTGCCGCGGCCCCGCTCGGAGTCGACGCGGATGGCGCCCTTGTGGCCGCGGACGATCCCGAGGACGGCGGAGAGCCCGAGGCCGCGGCCTGTGGATTTCGTGGTGAAGAACGGGTCGAAGATGCGCGCCCGCGTCTCCGCGTCCATGCCGCAGCCGGTGTCCGCGACGGTGAGGAACACGTAGTCCCCCTCCGGCAGGTCCGCCGCGTGGACGCACCCCGCGAGCCACTCGCGGTCGGCCCGCGCGAGACGCGTCCCGACGGTGATCGTCCCCGCGCGCGTACCGATCGCCTGCGCGGCATTGATGACGAGGTTCATCACGACCTGGCGGAGCTGCGTGAGGTCGGCCTCGACCTTCGGAAGGACGGGCGCGAGCTCGTAGCGCAGCGTGACGTCCTTCGGCATGGACACGCGAAGAAGCTCCGCCATCTCCTGCGCGAGGGCGTTGAGGTCCACGCGCTGCAGGACGAACATCCCGCGCCCCGAGTACGCCAGCATCTGCCCCGCGAGGTCGGCCGCCCGCTGCGCCGCGGTCTCGATGTCGTCCAGCATGTCCCACTCGCGCGACCCCGGCGCCGCGAACGCCTTGAGCGTGGACGCGTTCCCCATCACGACCGTCAGCAGGTTGTTGAAGTCGTGCGCGATCCCCCCCGCCAGCAGCCCCAGGCTCTCCAGCACCTGCCCGTCCCGCAGCTTCTTCTCCAGCGCCCGCCGCTCGGACATGTCCCGCAGGATCGCCGAGGCGCCCGTCGGGTGCCCGCCGTGCGCGACCGGCGAGACCGTCAGCGACACCTCCAGCTCGCCGCCGCCCGGGCGCCGCAGCGCCACCTCGCGGCGCACGCGCTCCCCGCGCCTCACGGCGCGCATCAGCTCCTCCGCCTCCGCGGCCCGCGCCGCCGGCCACAGCCACGCCAGCGGCCGCCCCACCGCCTCCGCGCGGCCGCGCCCGAACATCCGCTCCGCCGCCGGATTCCACGACACGATCGTCCCGTCCAGCGCCATCCCCAGGATGGCGTCGTCCGAGGAGTCCACGATCATCGAGGACAACTGCTGCAGCAGCCGCGAATCCGACATCGCGCATCACTTTAGGATTTCGCCCGCCCCGCGCGAAACCACTTCCGCACCGCCGCCGGCGACGTATCGTGGCATCGCACCATGAGACTCCTCTTCGCCTCCGACTTCCACGGCACCCATGCCTTCTTCGAACAGTTCGCGGCGCTCGGGAAGCGCCTGAAGCCGGACGTCCTGCTCCTCGGGGGCGACCTTTTTTCGAACGCCGCCCCGGTGGAGGACGGGCCCGCGTCGCAGCGGCGCGCGGCCGAGGGGTGGTTCCGCGAGTGGTGCGAGGCAGCACCGGCGCCCGTGTACTGGATCGCGGGAAACCACGAATGGCGGTCCGTCACGGACCCGCCGGCCGGTGCGGGGACCTACGCGGGCGAACGCGTCGTTCCCCTCGGGGACTGGGACCTCGTCGGCTTCTCGTTCTGCTCCCCGACGCCCTACTGGCTCCTCGACCACGAGCGCCCCGAGGAGTCCCCTAACCGCCACGAGCCGCGCTTCCGCTGCTACGCCAGCGAGGCCGGTGTCCCGGCGCCCGTCGAAGACGCGGAAGCGTGGCTGGCGGCGAGACCCACGCTCGCCTCGCTCCTGCGGGCGCTTCCGAGCCCCCGCGACTGGCGCCGCACCGTCTTCATGGCCCACAACCCGCCCTTCGACACCGGCCTCGACCTCCGCTACGGCGACCGCCCCGTCGGAAGCACCGACATCCTCCAGTTCATCCTCGCGCGGAAGCCCGCGGTTTCGCTGCACGGGCACATCCACGAAGCGCCGCTGCTGACCGGGTCGCCGATGCACCTCGTCGGCTCGACCGTCGGCTTCAACGCGGGGCGAGCGCGCGACCGCCTCCGCGCCCTCTCGATCGACCCGGAGCACCCCGCCGACTTCCGGCTCCACGCCGACTGACGCTACTTCAGCGACCGCACGAACGCCCGGTACTCCGCGTCCAGCGCCTCCAGGTCGCCGAAGCACTCGCGAGCCGCCTCCAGCCCACCCTTCCCGGACAGCTCGCGCTCCGCGTATCGGTCCAGGCCGCCCCGACGCTTCCCGCCCTCCGCCGTCTCGAGGAACGCGGTGAACGCCCAGGCCTGGGGCTGGAGGGCGAACGCCGTGCGCGGCTCGTCCAGCGAAGCCGCTTCCGCTCGGGTGACCGCGAGCAGGCGCGGAAGCGGGAGGAGGGTCCCCTCCCGCAGGGCGTCGCGGACGTCCTGCGCGTGGCGCGCGGCGCCGTCGGGCAGTACCGCGAGTCCGAAATAGGCGGCGGCGCCGTCCCAGAACCACGGGGCGAGCCCGGCGAGCGGGATGCCCTCGCGGGGCGCGCGGGCCCGGGCAAGCGCGAGGAACTCCTGCCGCGCCGCCTGGACCAGGACCCCCTCCGCCACCGGGCGACCCGTGCGCGGCACGAAGGCCCAGCCCGAGTTCAGGTTCGTGTGACCCGTCGCGAATGCGGGCGGGCGCGTCAGGCGCAGGTACTCGTCCCGCGACCGGAGCACGATGATCGGCCGCAGCGTCCCCTCAGCGGGCGGGGTCGCGGCGAAAAGGGGGGCGAAGCGCGCGCGGAAGGCCGCGGCGAACTCGCGAAGTCCTGCGGCGAGGGACTCGGGGTCGGCGGCGTCCGACGGCTCCTCGACGGCGATCACCCACGGCAGGTCGGCGGAGGGGACCGCGAGCATCTTCGCCGTGCCCCAGATCGTCTCGAGCTCCACCCGCAGCTCCGCTTCGGCCCGCTCGCGGCCCTGGAGCCCCCGGGCCTGCCGGGAGCCGGCGAACGCGGCCGCCGCCGCCTCGAGGGCCTTCCGCCCCTCCTCGCCGACGCGCGCGCCGTGCCAGTCGTCGGGCGGGGGCGGCGTGCGCTCCACGCCGAGCAGATCCGGCGGGGACGGCGGTTCCGGCGGCTTCGCCGGGACCTCCGGCGCCGCCGGGCCGGCCGCGGGCTTCGCCGGCGGCGCCCCGCCCTCCCAGAACGCCGCGACCAGGATCGCGGC
>JADLHC010000244.1 GCA_020849035.1 Planctomycetia bacterium | reverse complement strand
TGTTCTGCGAAGCTTGCCTCCCTCTCGGCACCCCCCACCACGCCCCGTGTTGTCCCGCGAGCGCGGAGCGCTCGCATCCCCCCGCCGTTTGGGCATCAGAGGCGTATCTCCGCTCGACGCGGGTAGGCCGCCGCGGCGCGGGCCATCTGGGCAAGGGGTGTCGCGGGCTCCGGCTTGATGAGGCGAAGCGTCATCGGCGCGAGGGCGAGGCGGAGGCGCCGGTCGCCGAGCCAGGCGTGCACCTGGTTGTTGAGCGTCAAGCGGACTTCGATCTTGCGCTGGGGAAGAGGCGGCACGCCGGGCGTGCGGCGCACCTGCCAGTCTCTTCCCTCGTAGGAGAAGGTCTGGTCGTTGCTGAGCGTCCGGCTTTCTTTCAGGCAGAAGACGCCAGCCGAGCGGGCCGGCCCCGGCTTCTCTCGCCACGCAGGCTCGGACTTGGCCGCAGGCACGGCGAATTTCCGGTTGTGTCGCACGAGAAACGCGGGCAGGTACCGATGAGCGTCCTCGACGGTCGTGATTTTCTCGAGGCGCAGCTCGTGGTAGAGCCTGTCCTGGAACGTGCCCCACAGGCGCTCGACGCGTCCTTTGGCCTGCGGACTCGATGCCGGGATCATCCGGACCCCGAGCTCTCGCAGGGCGCGGCCGAACTGCGTCTCGCGAGGCCGCCCGAGGTCGTACGCCTCTTCGCGATCCTTGCGCTTGCTGACGAAGAAGACGCTGTCGTGGTCGCAGTAGATCGACGCGGGGACGCCGCGCTTCTCGACGATGGCTCGCAGCATCGTCATGTACGCGTGGGTCGTCTCGGCCTGGGCGAAGAGCGCCCCCGCGACCATGCCCGTGGCGTCGTCTATGGCTCCCACTAGCGCCGCGGTGGGCCTCTCCTCGCCGAACCAGCGGTGGATCGAGGCGTCGATCTGCAGCATCTCTCCCTCGCGCTCCCGGCGCGGCCGGCGCTCGCGGTGCTTCGGCGCCTTGCGCCGTCTCTTCCAGAGCCCTTCTGCCAGCAACAGCCGGCGGATCTTCTCGCGGCAAGGAGGCCGCATCCCCTCGCGCTCGACGAGCATCTCCCGGAAGTGCGTCAGGTTGAACTCGTCGTAACGATCGTGGTAAAGGGCGCAGACGCGGCTCGCTGTGGCCGGCTTGAGGCGGCGATTGGAAACACGGCCGCAGTTGCCGTGCACCACGCAGCGCACCCCGACCTGGCGCGCCCGCTTCACGAGCCTCCGAACCTGCCGGACCGACAAGCCAAGGCTCGCTGCCGCCGCCTTCGCCGTCGAACGCCCGGCCGCGCAAGACTTGATCGCAGCCCAGCGTGCATGCTGCTTCAGACTCAACCGAACCCCCATGTCTTCTTCGAGGATCACCCCGGCCTCCTTTCGAGGCCGGGAGGGTGACACTTCTATGTAGACAGGGGGGTGACATAATCACGTAGCAACGACAGCCGCCCGCCTCCCGCGTTGACGCCCCCCGCGCGGCGCGTCTACACTCCCTGCCGCATGCGCCTGTCCATGGAGATCTTCGGAATCCCGCAGGACCACGTCGACGCCCTCAAGAAGGCCGTCGACGAGGCCTACGCCCGCTTCCTCTACAAGGACGGCTCCTCCAAGTCCAAGACCCTCATCAAGAAGCACGAGGGCACCTGCCCGTTCACCGGCAACCGCTGGGTCCACATCCTCATCGACGGCCTCGAGGCCATCGAGCTCAAGGACGTCTCCCGTTTCCAGGACGCCGTCTACTCCGCCCACCCCCTCCGCACCGATCCCGTCGTCGCGGACAACATGTACCTCAAGATGGAGGAGGCCGCGCCGGCCGAGGAGGAGGGCGCCGAGGCCGCCGAGGAGGGCGAGGAGGAACTCGCCTGCTGGGTCTGCTCGCGCGTCGACGGCGAAGAATGCTACGACTACGACTCGGGCGAAGCGTATACGATCGAGGTCCGGTTCCACGAGGATGCCAAGGTCCCCCTCTGCAGCGTCTGCCTGCAGCTCTTCCTCTACCACGACGAGTGGGAGGACGAGGAAGCGGAAGAAGGAGAGAGCGAATGAAGCGCGCGTGGTGGCTGGCGGCGGCGATGGCGGTGGTGGCGGCGGGATGCGACATGAAGTCGCCGGCGCAGAAGAAGAAGGAGGAGGAGGAGGCGAAGCGGAAGGCGGCGGCGTCGAATCCGTCGCCGATCCGTCCGGAGCCGCCCGAGGGCGACCACGTGCTGGTGAAGGCGGAGGGCGGGGCGGTGGCGGCGGTGTCGGCGCCGGCCGTGGGCCTCGTTCGCGTGGTCCGCAGCGGCGTCATCACGACGTCGCTTCTCAAGTACAACGGGCCGAACGTGAACCGGGTGAACGTGGGTGCGAACTCGGCCGGGGGCGGCTGCTGCACGACTTCCGACCCGCCGGAGTTCCAGGCGATGGGAGGGATGTTCGGGCTGCTGCGCGACGCGCAGGTCACTCCGGACTCGCCGCCGAGCGACGAGCCGGTGGTGCTGGACGGCGACTACAAGGCGCCGTGGCAGCACGTGAGGAAGGTGCTGGAGATGATGTCGCGCGCGAACATGACGCGCCTCGTCTTCGCGACGGCCGTCGAGGAGACGGCGATGCGCGGGATCGTGGCGAAGCTGCCGGCGGGCTGGAAGCTCACGGAGGCGCCGCCCGCGGCGGCGAAGCAGGTGGAGATCGCGGCGAAGGGGAAGGAGCTGGAGCTGAAGGTGGACGGGACGGCGTACAAGGACGTGACGTCGGCCGTGGAGGCGTTGAAGAAGGCGGGCGTCACGGAGGTGGCCCTGCATCCCGCCGACGCGAAGACGCCGCTGTGGGCCGTCGTGCGGGGCGTCGAGCTGTCGCTCGCGCTGGCGCCGGCGGGGCCCGTGAGGTTCGTGATGGTCGACCGGTAATGCCGAAGCTCGTCATCACGGAGTCGGGGGAGACGCGCACGCTTCGCCTCGGCGACGAGGCGGTGACGGTGGGGCGCGGGCCGACGAACACGATCCAGCTGCGGGACGCGAAGGCGTCGCGGGAGCACTGCATCATCACGCGGACGGACAAGGGCTGGAAGCTGGTCGACCTCGAGTCCGCGAACGGCGTGAACGTGAACGGGCAGCGCACGAACCAGCATTTTCTCAAGTGGGGCGACCGCATCGAGATCGGCGCGGCGGCGATCGCGTTCGAGCGGGAGCCGGGGGACCGCGAAATCGGCGCCGAGACGGGGACCCAGAGGATCCCGAAGTTCACGCGGCGGTCGCTGGCGACGGGAAGGCGCCTGCCGGCGCCCCGTCAGCGAGCGGCGGCCCCCGGGGCGGCGGATCCGGCGGCGGAAGCCGAGCAGAAGCTCCGGGACGCGATCGACTCCTGCCTGGACGTCTGGGCGGACGAGGGGCTCGAGGCGGCGGCGACAATCCTCGACGAGGTGTGGCGCGCCCACCGCGGCCAGCCGCGCGAGGGCGACCTCGTCGAGATGCGCGACTCGCTCCTGCGCCTCATGGAGATCAACAAGGCGATCACCACCGAGCACAACATCAAGCGCCTGCTCGAGACGATCATCGACGCCGTCATCGCCCTCACGAACGCCGAGCGCGGGTTCATCATCCTCGCCGACGCCGGCATGACCACCATCCGCGTCGCCCGCAACTTCGACCGCGAGGACGTGAAAAAGCCCGAGGACAAGATCTCCCACTCCATCGCCGAGGCCGCCGTCACCCAGGGCCGCACCATCCGCGCCCACAACGCCCAGACCGACCGCGAGCTCCACGCCTTCATGTCCGTCACCGAGCTCAAGCTCCGCTCCCTCCTCTGCGTCCCCCTCCGCGTCCGCGACCGCGTCATCGGCTGCTTCTACATCGACAACCGGTTCGAGGAGGGACTCTTCACCGAGTCCCACCAGCGCCTCCTCGAGGCGTTCGCAGACCAGGCCAGCGTCGCCATCGAGAACGCCCGGCTGTGGGAGGAGAACCAGAAGCGGCTCGAGGAGCTGCGGACGTCGAAGGAGCAGGTGGAGAAGCTGAACAAGCTGCTCGAGGAGAAGGTCGAGCGGCAGAAGACCGAGCTGACGGAGGTGAAGGCGGACCTGAGCCGGTCGCTTCAGAAGCTGGAGCTGAAGTACAACTACTCGAACATCGTCGGGCGGAACGCCGCGATGCAGGAGGTGTTCCGGCTGCTCGACCGCGTGACGGACTCGAACGTGCCGGTGCTGATCCAGGGCGAGTCGGGCACGGGAAAGGAGCTCGTCGCCCGCGCCATCCATTTCAACGGCCCGCGCAAGGCGGCGCGGTTCGTGAGCGAGAACTGCGCGGCGATCACCGAGACGCTCCTCGAGAGCGAGCTGTTCGGGCACATGCGCGGCTCCTTCACCGGCGCGACCTCCGACCGCAAGGGACTCTTCGAGCTCGCCGACGGAGGCACGCTCTTCCTTGACGAGATCGGCGACATGTCGCTCGAGATGCAGAAGAAGCTGCTGCGCACGCTGCAGTCCGGCGAGCTGCGCCGCGTCGGCGGCAAGGACACCATCCGCGTGGACGTCCGCATCATCAGCGCTTCCAACAAGGACCTGAAGGACCTGATCAAGGAAGGGAAGTTCCGTGAGGACCTGTTCTACCGGCTGAACGTGGTCACGATCACGCTGCCGCCGCTGCGCGAGCGGCGCGACGACATCCCGCTTCTGGTGGAGCACATCCTCGGGGCGCTGGCGAAGGAGACGGGGCAGGCGCGGCCGACGCTGGACGACGAGTCGATGCGGCTGCTGGCGTCGTACAACTGGCCGGGGAACATCCGGGAGCTGGAGAACGAGCTGCGGCGGCTGGTGGCGATGACGGCGGACGGGCACGTGACGGCGGCGATGCTGAAGCCGGAGGTGCGGCAGACGGAGCCGCGGCGGAGCCTGGCGCCGGCGCTGGGTGGAAAGCAGCTGAAGGACGTGGTGAAGGAGGTGACGGAGGCGGTGGAGAAGGAGGCGATCCAGCAGGTGCTGAAAGAGACGGGATGGGTGAAGACGGAGGCGAGCCGGGTGCTGGGGATTTCGCGGGTGACGCTGGACGCGAAGATCGACGCGTACGGGCTGCAGAAGGAAGAGAAGTAGCGCCTAGGTGGGGCGCCGCGCGGCGACGCCGGCGTGCATGAGGGCCTGGATCGCCCAGTCGGCGGCGCGCTCGCTGGGCGTGCCCGGGCCCGGGTCGAGCGGCATGCTGCCGCCGAGGAGCAGGCGGCGACCCTCGGCCGTCACCGACAGCGTGATCGCGAGCCCCTCCGCCCTCCCGAACCACGACCCTTCCTCGGCGCCGGGGAGCGGCGCGAGCTGGACCTGGAACGCGGAGGCGATGCGGTTGCCGAGGTCCTCGACGGCGAGGGCGGGCGTGAGGAAGAGCTCGACGCGGAATTTCTCCGGCGGGCGGTCAGAGACGGGACGGGGGGGGAAGGGCGTGTGGAAGGCGGAGCGCTCGTCGCCCGGGGCTTCGGGGGCGGAGCCTTCTTCGGGAAGGAGTTCGGACAGGCGGCCGGGCGGCGTGACGGCCGGTTCCGGCGGCGGCTGCGGCGCGGGAGGGGAGGTGGCCGGTTTCCGCGCGGGGGCCGGCGCGTCCGAGGGGCCGCGGCGCGCCGGCGCAGGGGCGGGCGCCGCCGGCGGACTCGTCGCGGGCCTGCGCGCCGGGACCGCGGTGGCGGGCTTCTTCGCGGGCGCAGGCGCGGCCGGCGGCGGCGCCGCGGCGAGCTGCTGGCTCGCCGGCCGTCGATCCGTGCCGCCGGAACTCGTCGACCGGACCGGGCGGGCCGGGTCCGCGTAGACGGGCACGATGAAGCGGGCGTTTTCGGCCGCGCCCTGGGCGCGCGGTCCGACCTCCAGCTCCCAGAATCGCGCGGGTTTCCGGAACTGGGTGGGCAGGTCCGGCGAAGCCGACACCTGGATTACGATTTCGCCGCCGCCGCCGCCAACCTCGACGTCCTCGGTCCAGCGCCAGCGCTCCCGGACCGGAATCCGGCCGCCGCTCGGCGCCCCATCCACCTCCAGGCACCGCAGCGTCGCCTTCATCCGCGGCCCCAATTTCGCGATCGCGGACGTCGGCACGTACCGCGCTTCCAGCTTCGCCCCGATGGCGAAAGGGAACTGGTGCAGGAGCAGGGTTCCGCGGCCCTTGAAGGCGGCGGCCAGCCACCATCCCGCGGCGAGCAGGAGTTCAGCGGCGGGGACGGCGGAAAGCCAGACCCACGCGACGAGGAGCGGCGCGGCCGTTTCGGGCTCCCCCCGGAACTTGCTCCAGAGGGGCCACGGGAACGGCCCGAGCACGGCGGCGCTCACCAGGAACCCGTGCAGCCGCGCGCGGCACCTGGCCATG
The DNA here is from genome assembly GCA_020849035.1 of Planctomycetia bacterium. GTDB lineage: Bacteria > Planctomycetota > MHYJ01 > WSZJ01 > WSZJ01 > WSZJ01. Next base: position 5,328 of record JADLHC010000244.1, on the reverse strand, counting down.
CGCGGGTCGTCGACGCGATCCGGATTCCACGGCCATTCGCGCGCCCATCCCGGGCGCGGCCGGAACCCGGCGCGCGAGGACCGGCGCGAGGCTGCGAGGAGGGCGAGGACTCCCTGGAGGAGGAAGACCGTTCCGAGGACTCCCAGCGCCGCCGCGAGCGGCATGCGGCTCGCCAGCAGGCCGTCCGTGACGTGGCGCACGACCGCCCCGGGGACGCGCAGCGGCGCCAGCGCGTTTGCGATCCGTTCCTGGGTGGCAAACCAGGCCGCCGCAGCGGCGCCGCCGAGCAGCGCACCCGTGAGCAGGTCCGAAATGCGAAGGCTCTCCGGTCGCGAAGGCGGCGCGCGGTGGTAACTCGCTCCCTGGCCCTGAGCGTCCTGCGACGTGGCGGGGGACGGAGCCCGACTCATGCCCGGATTCTACGCCCGGGCTGTCGTGCCCGTTCGCGGCTTTCTCTTCGGTCGCCCGAGGAGCAACATCCAGGCCTCCAGGTTTCGGAAGCCCTTCGCACCGCGAATGATAATCATCCAAGGCGTGAATGATCCGCTGGTCACAGCTCCTTCCTTGCGGGGCCGGTGCTCTTGCCCGATCATGTCCGCCCCCATGACCGTCTCCCTCGCCACCCTGAACGCCGCGCAGCGCAAGGCGGCCGAGACGCTCGAGGGCCCGGTGCTCGTCCTGGCGGGGGCCGGCACCGGCAAGACGAAGGTGCTGACGACGCGGCTCGCGCTGCTGCTCTCGAAGGGCCACAAGCCGGCGTCGCTCCTCGCGGTGACGTTCACGAACAAGGCGGCGCGCGAGATGCGGGCCCGGGCCATCAAGCTGGCGGGCACCGCGGCGAAGGACGTGTGGCTGTCCACGTTCCACTCGCTGTGCGCGCGGATCCTGCGCAAGGAGATCGAGGTTCTCGGGTGGCGGAAGGACTTCTCGATCTACGACGACTCGGACCAGGAGTCGGTCGTGCGCGGCGTGCTGAAGGAGCTGCGCGTGCCGGGGGCGCAGGCGACGCCGGACGTGGTGCGGTGGCGGATCGGGCAGGCGAAGAACCGCGGGTGGGACGCGGACCAGATGGCGAAGTTCGGCGGGGAAGAAGTGGACCATATCGCGGCGCGGGCGTTCGAGAAGTACCAGGCGGGGCTGAAGGCGCGCAACGCGGTGGACTTCGACGATCTCCTCACGCTCACGGTCCGGCTTTTCCGCGAGCACCCGAAGGTGCTGGAGAAGTACCGGAAGCAATTCCGGTACCTGATGGTGGACGAGTACCAGGACACCAACGCGGTGCAGTACGAGATCGTCCGCTCGCTCGCCGGGGAGCACCGCAACCTTTTCGTCGTCGGCGACGACGACCAGTCCATCTACGGCTGGCGCGGCGCCGACCACGCGCACATCCTGCATTTCGAGGCGGACTTCCGCGGGGCGACGGTCGTGCGGCTCGAGCAGAACTACCGCTCGACCTCGGCGATCCTCGAGGCCGCGAACGAGCTGATCCGCCACAACGCCGCGCGGCACCCCAAGACCCTCTTCTCGAAGCTCGGCGCCGGGACGCCCGTCCGCATGGTGATGCTCTACGACGAGCGGGCGGAAGCGCTCTGGGTCGCGGACCAAATAAAAACATCGGCGCGGCGCCGCAGCCACTTCGCAATCCTCTTCCGCACCAACGCCGAGACGCGGCCGTTCGAGGAGCAGCTCCGCCTCGCCCGCGTCCCGTACTCGGTCGTCGGCGGGCAGCGCTTCTACGACCGCCGCGAGGTGCGCGACGTGCTGGCCTACCTGCGGCTTGCGGCGAACCCGCACGACGACGCGGCGCTGGCGCGCGTGGCCAACGTCCCGCCGCGCGGGCTGGGCGAGACGTCGATGGAGAAGCTCGACGCGTTCGCGGCGTCGCACGCGATGCCGCTTGTCGACGCGTTCAAGCGGGCGGGCGAGGCCGGGCTGGCTCCGGCGGCGGCGGAGTCGGCGAAGCGGCTGGCCGGGAAGATCGAGGGGTGGAAGGCGGCGGCGAAGACGTCGGCGGCGCGCGGGGCGCGGGAGATGGTGGAGGAGCTGGACCTCGCGGGGGAGCTGCGGCGCGAGGGCGGGAGCGAGGAGGCCGCGGAGGCGCGCGTGGCCTCGATCGAGAGCGTGCTCAACGACCTGGCGGCGTTCGAGGGGCAGGGCGGGGACCTGCGCGGCTACCTGGAGAAAGTGGCGCTGCTGGACAAGGACGAGCCGGAGGAGGAGCAGAAGGAGGCGGTGACGCTTCTGACGGCGCACGCCGCGAAGGGGCTGGAGTTCCCGGTCGTGTTCGTGGTGGGGATGACCGACGGGATCTTCCCGCACCGGCGGTCGGCGGCGGAGGAGAAGGGGCTTGAGGAGGAGCGGCGGCTGCTGTACGTGGCGATGACGCGGGCGAAGGAGGAGCTGATCCTCACGCGTCCCGAGCAGCGCACGAGCCGGGGGAAGACGGCCGCCTCGCCGCCGTCGCGCTTCCTCGTCGAGCTCCCGGGGCACATTTCCCGGGAGGCGCCGGGGACGCGGGAGATCACGGCGGACGAGGCGGCGGCGCTGGACGCGAAGATCCAGGCGATCCTGTCGGGCGGCGGCAAGGGCGGCGGTTAGAATCCCGCGACTGGTCGAGGGAGGGAATCCGAGTGGCTGCGAATCATGCCTGTCTCGTGCTGGCGCTGGCGAATCGCCGGGGGCTGGTCGGCGCCGAGGCGGTGCTGCGGATCGCGGACGCACTGGACGGGGGCGGGAGCGTGCACGAGTTGCTGCGGAAGGTGGCGGGGCTGGACGACTCGCAGCTGAAGGCGCTCGACGCGGAGGCGGAGGCGTGGCGGGCGGACAGGACCGAGGTCTGCGAGGACCCCGGCGAGGCCACGGCCGACGACCAGACGATCGCGCTGTCGCTTTCCGCGGCGCACGCGCCGGCCACGGCGGGAATGGCGCTCTCGACGCGGTACTCGCTCGGGCGGATCCTGGGGCGGGGCGGCGTCGCGCGCGTCGTGGAGGCGATGGACGCGGACCTCGGGCGCCAGGTGGCGCTCAAGGTGCTGGACGCGAAGGCCCCCCGGCCGGCGGTGATGCGGCTCCAGCACGAGGCCCGCACGACCGGGCAGCTCGAGCATCCGAACATCGTGCCCGTGCACGAGCTCGGCGTGCTGCCGGCGACCGGGGAGGCGTTCTTCGCGATGAAGCGGATCGTCGGCCGCGACATGCGGCAGGTCATCCGGGAGGCGGCGTGGTCGCCGGGGCGGCTGATCGAGGCGTTCCGGGACGTTTGCCGGGCGGTGGCGTACGCGCACTCGAAAGGCGTCATCCATCGCGACCTGAAGCCGGCGAACGTGATGCTGGGGGACTTCGGGGAAGTGCTTGTCGTGGACTGGGGGCTGGCGATCGCGGTCGGGCCGCGCGTTGCCTCCGGGGACGCGACGCCGCTGGAGGCGGCGAAGCGCAACCTCCGCCGGACGCCGGCGGGGTACGTGCAGGGGACGCCGAGCTACATGTCGCCCGAGCAGGCGGCGGGGAGCACGGAGGAGATCGACGAGCGCACGGACGTGTACTCGCTCGGCGCGACGCTGTACGAGATCCTGGCGGGGCGCGCGCCCTTCGAGAGCGGGAGCCCCGCGGAGACGATGCGCCTCGTGCTCGCGGGCGACCTCACGAAACCCTCGATGTACCGGACCGTGTCACCGGAGCTGGAGCGGATCTGTCTCCGGGCGATGGCCCTCCGGCGCGAGGACCGCTACGGCTCGGTCGTGGAGCTCGGCACGGACATCGAGGACTACCTGCACGCGCCGCCCGAACATCCCTGACGCCGCCTACTTCCCCTCGAACCACCACTGCAGCCGGTACTTCGCCGCCGCAGGCCATGCGCTCGCCCCGCCGTCCTCCCCCTCACGCTTCGCCAGCGCCTCGTACAGCGGCTTCGCCTCGTCCCGCTTCCCCGACTGCTCCAGCGCCCACGCATCCCGCATCGCCTTCTCCCGGTCGCGCTCGCGCGCGGCTGGCGGGTAGTCGTCGCCGAACTTCGCGAGCGTCTCCGCGTACTGCTTCTTCTGCGCCCAGGGCCATTTCGCGTAGGCCTCGAGGAGGGCCGTTTGTCGCCGCACCTGGAAGGGGCTGGGCATCGCCTCGGTTTTCGCGGCGTCGGCGAGGAGCCTGTCGAGGCGCGGGAGCTCGGCCTGCGCGACCTTCTGCATCTCGGTGCGGAAGGCCAGGATTGCCTTCTTCTCAGCGAGCGGAATCTTGCGGTCGAGCTCGATCTCCGCGATGCGCGCGACCGCGTCCGGCCAGCGGTCGTCGCCGAGCATCGCGAGGATCTCCTTCACGTGCCTGTCCTCGTTCTTCGCGAACGCCAGCGGCTCGGGCTGCGGCGCGGCGGCGCCGCCGGCGGGCGGGTAGGGAAGGGCCCCGGGGCCGCCGAGGTCGTTGATGACGTCTCGCGTGATCTGGAGGCAGCGCGCGTTCACGTCGTGCCCCATCTTCGGGATCTCGTGGTGCAGCACCGGCAGGCCCCAGTTCGCCAGCACGTTCGAGTAGTGCCGCACCGACGGAAGCACGTCGTAGTTCCCCGCCTCCTTCGTCTCCAGCTCGCCCACCGTGCAGATCGTCGGGACCGGCGGCAGGGTCGTCTTCGAGCCCGCGCCGCCGCTGGAGTAGAGGAACAGGGCGCGGAACGGGAACCCCGCCGGGTCGTTCTTCCACCAGTCGGTCGCCCAGCCGGAGGTCCAGGCGGTGCCCCACGAGAAGCCGCCCACGAAGATGCGGTCGGTGTCGACGGGCTGCTCCTTGATCGTCTTGTCGAGCAGCCAGCGGCAGCCTTTGATGATCTCCGGGGGCTCCGCGAGCGTCGGCAACCCCATTTTCCCGGAGCCGTCCGGCTGCAGCTCCTGGTACTGCACGCCGATCACGATCACCGGGTCGCGCTCCGTCGTGATCCGCGACAGCACGCCCACGCGCGCCTTGCCGCGGTCCCCGTTCCCGTGGAATACGAACATCAGCGCGTATTTCTTCGACAGGTCGAGCCCCTTCGGCAGCGACATGTACCCGGTCATCTTCTCGCAGCCCGGCTCCTCGATCCTGAACTCGGAGAAGTCCGAGGGCCCTGGCTTGATCGGGTTCGCCTCGCCGCCCCCCGGCCCGCGCTGCGGCAGCAGCTTCGCCGCGTCCGCCGCCGCGCGCTCGGCGATCCGCTTTCCGGGCGCCGCCGGCGTCGCGTCTTCGGTTCGGGCCGGAAGCGCGAGGAGCAGGGTCGCGATGACGGCGAGCGGGGCGCGCATGCGGGGTCTCCTGCGAGGGTCCGGCCAGTCTACCGCTCCGCCTCCGGCGCGCAAAAAGGACGTCGCG
>JADLHC010000243.1 GCA_020849035.1 Planctomycetia bacterium | reverse complement strand
GCAGGGGATGCTGGGGGAGCGGCCGCACTTCTGGGCGTGGGAGGGAATCGCCGCCTATTTCGAGTCCACGGAGGTCCGCGCCGGGAAGATCCTGACCGGCGCGCGCCGCCACTCGCGCCTCGACATCGCCCGTCGCGCCCTCGAAGCGGGGGAGACCCTTCCCCTCGACGAGTACGTCCGGCTCGACGCGGACGGCGTGAAAGGCCGCTACAACCAGGGAGCTTCGCTCGCGCACTTCTTCATGCACGCGCAGGGCGGGGCTCACCGGGAAGCGTTCGTGAAGTACCTGCGCGTGGTGGCGTCCGGGAAGGCGGAGGCGGGGACGTTCGAGGCGGCGTTCGGGAAGAAGCCGGCGGAGTTCCAGGAGGCCTGGGAGGCGTGGGTGCGGGGGAAGCGATGAGGGCGGCGTTGCTGCTCGGGCTGCTCGCGCTCGCCGCCGCCGCGGACGAGGCCTCCCTTCGCGCCGAGGGCATCCGGGGACGCGCGGAGCTGGCGCGCGCGGCGGCGGCGGAAGGGCTGGTCGAGGAGGCGGTGCGGGAGTGGCAGCTCGTGTTGCGGGACGAGCCGGGAAACGTTGAGGCGCTCAAGGGGATCGAGGCGGCCGGGCGCCCGTGGATCCGGGCGTGGGACGCGGAGACGCACCGCCGGTGGAAGGCGTGGTCGGAGCGGCGCCGGAAGTCCTGCGAGGACATGGCGCGGCGCTGGGCGGCCGTCGCGGCGGAGCGCGATGCGCGGAGCGACCGCGACCTCTGCTGGGAAGCCTGCCAGCGCGCGTTCGGCTGGGATGCCGATTGCCAGCGCGCCCACGAGCTGCTCGGCGAGGCGAAGCACGACGGGCAGTGGGTCACGGAGGAGGTGGCGGGGAAGCGGGCGAAGGGCCTGCTGGAGCTGCGCGGCGAGTGGCTCCCGGCGGCGGAGGTGCGCAAGCGGCGGATGGCCTGGGCGGACGCGTGGGAGGTGCACGGCGCGCATTTCACGGTCCGCTCCAACCGCGGTCTCGGCTCCGCCCGGGCCGTCCTCGCGCTCGCCGAGAGGGTCCACGCGGCGTTCATGCGGGACATCCTCGGCATCGTGGATCCAGCGCCCTCGCCCAGGCGCCTGCTCGTCTTCGACTTCGCGACGGCCGAGGATCTCGAGGCGCATCTGCGCGAGTCGCACGAGGGCGGGAAAGCCCCGAAAGGAGTTCCCGGCTTCTACACGCCCGGCGAGGGAGTCCACCTCACGGCGCTTCCCGAAGGCTCCGCCCTCACGCGCGACGAGGTCGTGCTGCACGAGTGCACGCACGCGGCGGCGGGGCGCGCGATCCCGGGCGAGGGCTGGGTCAACTCGCGCCCGGGCTTCTGGGCGTGGGAAGGCGTGCCGTCGTACTTCGAGTCGACGGAGTCGCGCGAGGGAAAGATCCTCGCGGGGAACACCGCGAACACGCGGCTGCGGCTGGCGCGCGAGGAACTGAAGGAAGGGAAGTTCACGCCGCTGGCGAAGTTCGTGCTGCTGGACCAGGAGGGGCTGGGAAAGCAGTACCAGCAGGCGGCCTCGCTCGTGCATTTCTTCCTCCACGCGAAGGACGGGAAGTACCGGGAGGCGTTCGTGGCGTACTTCCGGGATGTTGCGCGGGGGAACACCGACGCGAAGACGTTCGAAAAGGCGTTCGGTCGCGCGGCGGACACGTTCGAAGAGGAGTACAGGGGCCATGTGCGCTCGTTCCGCTAGCCTCGCCTTCCTGCTGATGGCGGCGGCTTCGGCCGCGGGGGAGCCCGCGCCCGCCGACCTAGAGCGCGAGCTGCGCACCTGGCTGGCGGCCGAGCACCGCAAGCTCGCCGACCGCTGCGTGCAGAACGACCTTGCGGAGGAGGCGCGCTCGGAGTTCCTCGAGGTCCTCCGCGCGGATCCCGGCGACGCCTTCGCCCGGCGCATGACCGAGGACGCCGGCCCCGCCTGGGTCCTCGCCTGGGACGACGCCCGGCACGAGAAATTCCGCGACTACCGCGAGCTCCGCCGTATCCACGCCTACGAGGCCTCCTCGCGCTTCCTTGCCCTCGGCGTCGCGAAGGAGAAGAAGGGCGACGCCTCCGGGGCGAAGGCCGCCTTCCGCCGCGCGCTCGAGTACGACCCCGACTTCGCCGACGCACACGCGCGCCTCGGCGAGGAACGCGTCGAGGGCCAGGGATGGTTCCCGAAGGCGGAGGCGGAGAAACGCGCGCAGGGCCTGCTCCCGTTCGGGGAGCGGTGGCTCCCGGCGGCGGAGGTGGCGCAGAAGCGGCGCCGCTGGGCGGACGCCTGGGAGGTCGCGGGGCCGCACTTCACCGTGCGCTCGAACCACTCGATCGAGGCCGCGCGCGCCGTGCTCGGCTGGGCGGAGGAGATGCACGCCGTCCTCGTCCGCGAAACCGCGCCGGTCCTCCGGCCGCCGGCGAAGACGAAGCCGATGCCCGTGTTCCTCTTCGCCACGAAGAACGACTACGACGCGCACGTCCGGGAGAAGCACCCGGGCGGCGTCGCGCCGTCCGCCCTCGGCTTCTACTCGAACGAGGACGGCGCGGCGCATTTCTGGTTCCGCGAAGACGGCGGCCCCTCGCCGCTCGCGTCGGTCGTGCGGCACGAGTGCTGCCACCAGGTCCTCGACGCATGGATCCCGTGGAAGGAGGACCCGACGCGGCAGGCCGGCTTCTGGGTCTACGAGGGGCTCGCGCGCTGGTTCGAGGCGGTCGAGAACCGCGACGGCAAGCTCCTCGCCGGGAATCCGCGCCACCCGCCGTTCCAGGCCGCAAAAGCGCTCGTCGCCTCCGGGCGCGCCGCCTCCCTGGCCTCCCTCGTCCGCATGGAGCAGCCCGAGATGGCCCCGCATTACGACACCGCGGCGGGCGCCACGCTGTTCTTCATGTCCGCCGGAGACGCCCGCTACCGCGAGAAGTTCCTCCGCTACTGCCGCGCGGTCCTCGCCGGCGAGGGCGACGCGACGCCGTTCGAGAAGGCGTTCGGGGAAGTGCCCGAGGAGTTCGAGACGGCCTGGCGCGAGTACCTGCGGACGCTGAAGTGACGGCTACTTCGGCGGCTCCAGCACCATCGGGCCCGTCGGCGCCTTCACGCCCGCAACCGGCTCCAGCGTCACCGCGAACTTCACTCCCCGGCCCGCAGGGACGCCCTCGATCCGCTGGGCGCCCTTCAGCAGGCCCTCGCGGTCCGGCATGAACACCGCCCCCGGCATCGGCGCCATTCCCTCGACCAGGGCCCAGACCTGGTAGCCCCTGCCTTCCGGCGGCGCCGGGAGGTTCGCGGCCATGATGTGGACCTCCTCCCCCTGCCAGAAGACCCGCCCCAGCGCGGCCGCGCCTCCGACGCCGGCGAGCTCGCCCATGGCGGCGCCCGGCATGAACTTCTTCTCGGCGAGCGCTTCGGCTTCCATCGCATCGAGCTTCGCGCGCGCCTCCGCGAGGCGGAGGCCGAGGTCGACGTTGGCTTCGCGGAGCTTGCGGTTGTCGCCGCGGACCTTCTCCACCTCGGCGGACAGAGGCCCGCGCCCCGTCGACGCATCCTCCAGCTTTGCGCCGAACCAGACGCCGGCGAGCAGCGCCGCTGCCGCCGCGGCGGGGACGGCCCAGGCGGGCGTCGAACCGCGCGGCACCAGCGGCGCGACCGCCGTGCGCGCCGCGACGGCGTCCTGCAGCCGCAGCCGCACCTCCGGCGAGGGCGCGGCGGGCGCCAGCGCCAGCGCCACTCCCGCCGCCGCCTCCGCATTCGCCGCGACTTCCCGCCGGCACTCGGCGCAGTCCGCCAGGTGCGCCTCCAGCGCCGCCCGATCCTCGCCGTCGAGGGCGCCCAGCGCGTGGAGCCCGCACAGCCCCCGGAGTTCCTCGTGCGTCACGCGGCACCCCCCTCGAACCCCGCCAGCGCCGCGCGAAGCCTCTGCATCCCCAGCCTCATGCGCGTCTTCACCGTCCCCAGCGGCTGCTCGAGCCGCGCCGCAATCTCCGTCTGCGTCAACCCTTCGAAGTACGCCAGCTCGATCGGACGCCGTTGCTCCATCGGAAGCCCCTCCACGGCCGCCTTCACCCGCCGAAGGTCCTCCGGAAGCTCGTGCCGGTCGCCGTCGGGGCGGGGAAGGGCCGCTGCGCCCTCGAGGGCGCGATGGAAGGCGTCCTTCCGGCGCAGCCGGTCGATCGCGGCGTTCCGGATCGAGCCCATGAGCCACGCCGCCACGGAGCCGCGTGAGGTGTCGAACTCCGCCGCGCGGTCCCAGACGCGCACGAACACCTCCTGCAGCACGTCCTCCGCCTCCGCCCGGTCCCCCAGCACCCTCGCCGCCGCCGCGAGCGCCGCGCCCGAATACCGGTCGTACAGCTTCGTCAATGCACCCTCGTCCCGCTTCGCGATGCGGCCCAGCAGTTCCTGGTCGGTCGGCGAGACGGTCGTGGCGATGGCCGTGCTCCAGTTACGCGCGCCGGGACTTCCCGGATCTGCGGCGCACGAGGATATGCGGAACGGTCGGCGGGGTGAAGGACCTACGCCGGCGGAGGCGCCGACAGCCAGGCGTCCGCCTCCGCCCGCGTCCGGAAGACCGCGACCGTCTTCGTCCCCGGACTTCGCGTCAGGCCACGGAACGCCTCGTACATGCGGCCAAGCCCGTAGGCCAGGTCCGCAGGGGCGACGATGGCCATGCGCGACGCCGCGCGCGGCACGTCCATGCTCGCCGCCAGCTGCGCCAGCTCCCGGACCTTTTCGGGCGTCGCTTCCCTGATCCTCGACGCTCCGGTCATGTCCACGATCTCGTCGTACCCGCCCACGCCGGGGCGGCCCCAGGCGTCCCGCTGGTATGCGAAGAAGTCGTCGGCGTCGAGATCCCCCGTGGCCGTCGCCACGATGCGTCGCCTCTGCGTGTCCACCGTGAACTCGATCGGCATCGGCCCCTCCTCCGCCTCCCCGGTCATCCCCCGAACGCTTCCAGCGACCGCGCCAGCTCCGGCGCGCTTCGCGCCTTCTCGTGCAGCCCCTGCCCCGATTCCATGGCTTCCCACGCCTGCCGGAAGCTGAGGGCCCCGGCCGCCGGACCGTCCGGGTGATTGAACACGCCCCGCCCCGGGACCATTCCAAAATCCGTCCCGCCGCACAGGGCCGCGGTTGCCGGGAGATCGGCCGGCCGGCTCGAGCCGCCTGGGACCGGGAGCGCCGGGGCGATCCCGCGAAGCGGGCGGCGGCAGGCCTCGATGTTGGCCCGGACCTCCTCCTCGGTCGTGCGCATCCGCGTCCCGATGCCCGGGAACAGGATCATGTCGAAGCCCGCGAGACGCTGGAGGAGGGTGAGCACGGCGGAGTCCACGCCGAAGTGCGGTGCGCGGCTCAGCGCGGCGACCATGTCGAAGTGGGAGAGGAGCGGGACGCCTGCGAATCCCCGGACGTAGCGGACCGCGGGCAGTCCGAGGGGGACGGCATTGAGCATCAGGGCGTTTGCGCCGCCGTCGACCGCCGCGTCGCGGTGCTCGCGCAGCCGGTCGATCTCGTCGGTGATGTTCGCCACGTACAGCTTCTTCTCGCGGGTCGCCGCCTCCGCCCTGCGGCGCGCGTCCCCGCAGTGCCGCGCCCGCACCGCCAGCGGCGACCACTCGGTGTCCGCCATCATCTCGTCGTCCTTTGCGGCGTCCAGGCCGCCCTTCCAGGCCTCCTCGGCCAGCCTGGCGAAATCCGCCGGCGGCAGCCCCACGTTGGGTTTCACGACGCCCAGGAAAAACGGCCGGCCGTGGATGCCGAGCAGGTCCCTGAGGCCGGCCGCGCCGAACCTGGGGCCCGGGAAGCCCGCGAGGAAGGGGTCGGGGAACTCGAGTCCGGTGAGCCGGATGCACGCGATGCCGGGCGAGTAGAAGGTCCCCTCGCCGAGGACGACGGTCAGGAGGTTCGGGAGGCGCGGACCGAAATTGACGGTAGGGAGCGCGAGGACGATTTCGCAGCGCCGCCACGGGCCCGGGCCGTCGAACGGGGTGGGCGTGGAGGGTGCGGCGATGTCGCCGAGGACCCGCAGCGAGACGATCTTCGCGCCGTGGCGGCTGCGGAAGTCCTCCGCCGCTCCGGGGCGCGCCCACTGCGCCGTCGACTCCTCCTGGGCGAGGTGGCAGGCCGCTTCCCGGGGGTCCCGGTCGGTTTCGAAGGCGTACGTGGCAAAGACGTAGAGGTCGCGGTCGAGCGAGGCGTCGGCGAACCACGCTGCGTCGAGGGTCATGGCTCGCCCCGGACCAGGAGGGCCACCTCGCGGGCGCGGCCGCCGTCGCACTCGACGAAGAACACAGCCTGCCAGGCGCCGAGGTCGAGGTCGCCGTCCTTCACGAGCAGCGTCTCCGAGGCGCGAAGGGCGAGGCAGGCCAGGTGCGCGTGGGCGTTCAGGCGGTCGTCGACCGGCTCGACGTCGTGCCGGTACCCGGCACGCGGCGGGAAGGTCCTCCTGAGCCAGTCCACCATGTCGGCCTGCAGCTCCGGGTCGCGCTCGTTCACGGCCACGCCGCCGGTGGTGTGCCGCGAGACGATCGTCGCGGCGCCCGACCGGATCCCCGACGAGCGCACCTCCGCGCGCACGCGCGACGTGATGTCCACGAATTCGAAAGGCGCGTGTGTTTCGAAGGCGATCGTCCTCACGACCTGCTTCATCCGGCCGACCCTAGTCGCCCCCGCTCCCCCGCGCAAGCAGAATGACCCGCCCGTTCAATTCAACAGGCCCTCGGGGCCATTCTGGTTCTCCTTCAGCCACTTCCGGCACTCCGCCACGAAACGCTCGAAGTCCTCCTTGCTCGCTCCCTTCGGAGCCTTCATCTCCGCCCGCGTGACGGCGCGCCACGCCGCCAGCAGCGCGACCGCCCTCGCTCCGGATCGGCTGTCCGTCTTCGGCATCGCCACCCACGCGTTCAGGATCGCGGTCGCCACTTCGTGCGTCCGGATGCCGCCGCACGCGTTCGCGACAATCTCCAGCAGATCCATGGACGGCGTGCCCAGCAGCCTCACCATCGACGGCGACGCTTCCATGACCCCGGACTCCCCGCAGACCAGCACGAGGAGCTTGAACAACTCGAGGTCCCGGTTCCAGCCCGCGGCCTCGGACGGCTTGACGGGTTTCGTCGCGAGTTGCGGCGCCAGGGAGGCCGCGTGCCGGCCGGCAAGCTCCCCGGCCGTGTGGATCTCGCCAACCGTGCGCAGGACTTCGGCGGCCCGCATGCGGACGCGATGGTCGGCGTCGAAGAGCAGCCCCGCAACCTTGCGCGCGGTCCCGGGATGCCGGAAGTTCATGTGCTGACGGCAGACAGCCTCGATGCCGTCGAGCGTCGCCAGGCGGTCCTCCGGCGTCGGCATGCCGTTCGTCGTGTTGAACGGCGCAAGCGCGGCCTCCTCGCGCTCCTCGTGCGTCGGACACAGGGACGAAGCGCAGTCGGGACAGTCGTCCGCGCGGATCGCCGCGGAAGCGGCGAGGGCGAAGAGCAGGACTTCGCAGAACCTGGACCCGGTCCCGGCTGCGGCCACGATGTCGTGCCCTCCAATCGGAGAACGCCCCACGGGGTCCTTACCATACTCCGGCAGGCTGGCGATTCCTGCGCGTCTTTTTCGTGCGCGCGGGGCGGCCCCGGCGGCACACTGGCCCGGTCCTGATTCCTCAACTTCCGGGAGGCCCTCCATGCGCGCTGCCGTCCTCTACCAGGGCGCCTACGCCCTCGCCCAGGTCCACCTCGACGCCAACGAACAGGTCCGGATGGAGTCGGGCGCCATGGTCGGCCATTCCACGACCATCGACATCGAGGCGAAGATGGAGGGCGGGTTCTTCAAGTCCCTCGGCCGCGCGGTCCTCGGCGGGGAGTCCTTCTTCATCACCCGCGCGACCGCCACCCGCGGGCCCGGCGAGATCCTCCTCGCTCCCTCCATGCCCGGGGACATTGCCGTCGTCCCGGTCCAGGGCTCCGGCCTCGTCGTCCAGCGCGGGTGCTACCTCGGCAACTCCACAGGCGTCGAGGTCGACACGAAATGGGGCGGCTTCAAGGCCGCATTTTCCTCCGGCGGCCTCTTCTGGCTCCACATGACCGGCCAGGGCATCGCCATCGTCGCTTCGTTCGGCACCATCCACCGCAAGACGCTGGCACCGGGCGAGCACTACATCGTCGACACCGGCCACATCGTCGCCTTCTCCGACACGATCCAGTACACGATCCGAAAGGCCGCCGGCGGGATCTTCAACACCGCCGCCTCCGGCGAATGGCTCGTCGCCGAGTACGTCGGCCCCGGCGAGCTCCTGATGCAGACCCGGCAGGCGGCGGCGTTCGGTCAGTGGCTCCAGCCCTTCATCCCGGGCAAGAACTCCTCTTCGTAGCCCGCCGAATCCGCCGATCCGCGCCGTTTTGGCACCTGGAACCGGTGCAGGGCCCCCGCCGCGCGCGGCTTCCTATTTGCTTGTCTCTGTTGAAGCCCAAGCCATAGACTCGACAGCCGGGGTCGACGGAATTTCCCGGCGCCCCAAGGCGTTAAGTCAAAAGCGAACAGCGACCAAACATCCGGCCCAAGCCCGAACCGAGGAGCCCTCCATGTTCGACAAGTTCACCGATCGTGCCCGAAAGGTGATGAGCCTCGCCCGCCAGGAAGCGCAGAGGTTCAATCACGAGTACATCGGCACGGAGCACATCCTGCTGGGGCTGGTGCAGGAGGGAAGTGGCATTGCCGCGAAGGTCCTGCGAAACCTGGACATCGACCTGAAGAAGATCCGGCAGGAGGTCGAGAAGCTGATCCCGCACGGGCCGCCGACGGTGACCATGGGGCAGCTGCCCTTCACGCCGCGCGCCAAGCGGGTGCTGGAGCTGGCGCAGGAGGAAGCGACGGCGCTGGGGCACGACTACATCGGGACGGAGCACCTCGTGCTCGGTCTGCTGAAGGAGAACGAGGGGGTGGCCGCGCAGGTCCTGATCAACCTCGGGCTGAAGCTCGAGGACGTGCGCGAGGAGGTCCTCGAGGTCCTGAACGTGGACATGCCGCACGACCAGGAGGGCGGCGAGAAGCAGGGCGGCGGCGGCGGCGGCGGCGGTGGCGGGAGGACCGCGACGAAGTCGAAGACGCCGGCGCTCGACACGTTCGGCCGCGACCTGACGGAGCTGGCGGCGCAGGGCAAGCTGGACCCGGTGATCGGGCGCCGCAACGAGATCGAGCGCGTCATCCAGATCCTGTCGCGCCGCACGAAGAACAACCCGGTGCTGCTCGGCGAGGCCGGCGTCGGCAAGACGGCGATCGTCGAGGGGCTCGCTTCCGACATCATGGCCGGGAACGTCCCCGAGATCCTGAAGGACAAGCGGATCGTCGTCCTCGACCTCGCGCTGATGGTCGCGGGCACCAAGTACCGCGGCCAGTTCGAGGAGCGCATCAAGGCCGTCATGAACGAGGTCCGCCGCGCGAAGCACATCATCCTGTTCATCGACGAGCTGCACACGCTGGTCGGCGCGGGCGGCGCGGAAGGCGCCATTGACGCGTCCAACGTCCTCAAGCCGGCCCTGGCGCGCGGCGAGATCCAGTGCATCGGCGCCACCACGCTCGACGAGTACCGCAAGTACATCGAGAAGGACGGCGCCCTCGAGCGCCGCTTCCAGACCATCATGGTCGACCCGCCGAACAAGGACGAGGCGCTGGAGATCCTGAGGGGGCTGCGCGACAAGTACGAGGCGCACCATCGCGTCCAGTACACCGATGCCGCCCTTGAGGGCTGCGTCGAGCTGAGTTCGCGCTACATCACGGGCCGCTTCCTCCCGGACAAGGCGATCGACGTCATGGACGAGGCGGGCGCGCGGATCCGGCTCAAGACGATGTCGAAGCCGCCGGACATGAAGGATTTGGACAAGGAGATCGCGAAGCTCGACAAGGAGAAGGACGAGTCCATCGCGGCGCAGGACTACGAGCGCGCGGCGCTGCTGCGCGACTCGGCGGCGCAGCTCCGGAAGAAGAAGGAGACGATCCAGAAGGAGTGGCGCGAGGGCGCGAAGGAAGGCGAGGGGCTGGTGGACGAGGACGTGATCGCGGAGACGGTGAGCAAGATGACCGGCATCCCGCTGTCGCGCCTCGAGAAGAAGGAAGCCGAGCGGCTCCTCAAGATGGAGGCGGAGCTGCACAAGACGGTCGTCAGCCAGGAGGAGGCGGTCAAGGCGATCGCGAAGGCGATCCGCCGCAGCCGCGCCGGCCTCAAGGACCCGAAGCGGCCGATCGGTTCGTTCATCTTCGTCGGGCCGACGGGCGTCGGGAAGACGCTGATGGCCAAGGCGCTGGCGAAGTTCATGTTCGGCGAGGAGGACTCGCTGATCCAGATCGACATGTCCGAGTACATGGAGAAGCACAACGTCTCCAGGCTCGTCGGCGCGCCCCCGGGCTACGTCGGCTTCGAGGAGGGCGGGCAGCTCACCGAGAAGATCCGCCGCCGCCCGTACGCGGTCGTCCTGCTCGACGAGATCGAGAAGGCGCACGGCGACGTCTACAACATGCTCCTCCAGATCATGGAGGAAGGCCGCCTGACCGACTCGTTCGGCCGGCACATCGATTTCAAGAACGTCATCCTAATCATGACCTCGAACATCGGCGCCGACCTTCTCAAGAACCAGACGACGCTCGGGTTCAAGAAGGCGCACTCCGACGCCAGCTACGACGGGATGAAGAAGGTCATCCTGGGCGAGATCGAGAAGCACTTCCGCCCCGAGTTCCTGAACCGTCTCGACGACATCATCATGTTCCGCAGCCTGACCCGCGAGGACCTGAAGACGGTTGTCGAGTACGAACTGGCGGGGGTCCGGAAGCGCCTTGCGGACCGCAACATCTCGCTGGAGGTGGCGGCCGAGGCGAAGGAGTTCCTGATCGACCAGGGCTACAACCCGGACTTCGGCGCGCGGCCGCTGCGGCGCGCGATCGAGCACCTCGTGGAGGACCAGCTGTCGGAGCAGATCCTCCGCGGCGAGATTCCCGAGGGTGCGAACGTGAAGGTGACGACGAAGGACGGGCACCTGTTCTTCGAGTCGATCGCCCCGAAGAAGGAAGGCGGCACGAAGGAGCCCGAGAAGGTGGGGACGACCTAGGGCGGCGGGACGACACACGGATCCGGGACGGACACCGGCAGGTGCCCGTCCCGTTCTTTTTTCGAGGGGGACGCGTGAGGACGATCGGGACTTCGGCCGCTCTCGTGCTGGTGCTGGCCTGCGCAGGGTGCGGGAAGCAGGCGACCGCCCCGGCAGCCGACCCGCCCGAAGAGGTGTACCGGAAGTTCGTCGCGGCCTACCTCTCGGCGGACGGCAAGGCGCAGTGGGCCATGCTCTCGGCGCGCCAGCGGAAGACCTCCGAGGAGGGGCTCGCCCAGATCAAGTCGCTTCCGGACAAGAAGCTCGCCGAACTGGCGGGGCAGCTGGGGACGACTCCGGAGTCGATCCGCGCGGCGGGGCCCGAGGAGTTCACGACGCTTGTCATGAAGTCCCGGATGAAGGACCCGGCGGTGACGGCGAAGTACCGCGCGCTGGGGCCGCCGAAGGTCTACATCCAGGACAAGCGGCTGCGGGTGCTGGCGAAGACTCCTGACGACAGGTTCACGTGGACGCTGTGGCTGGTCGAAGAGGACGTGAAATGGAAGGTGGACGAGGAGCAGGAGGAGGAGCTGGAGGTCGTCAAGCCGGGCGGCGGCTAGGGCGGGGGCCTACTTCGTCCGCATCTTCTTCGCGCGCCCGGGCGAGGGCACGACGAGCACCGGCACCGGTCCCGTTCGGATGACGCGGTCGGTCACGCTTCCGACCATCCACTCCTTCATGCCGCCGGCGCCGTGGGTGCTCATGACGATCAGACCGCAGTCGTTGTGCTCGGCGTAGGCGGCGATTCCCTCGGCGGGGACGTCGTGGTGGACGACGCGCGTGAGCGCCGCGAGGCCCCGCTCGCCGAGCGCGGCGGCGCGGGCGGCGAGCCAGTCGGCGGCCCCGTCGGCCTCGGATGCGGAGGCCCGCCGGCGGACCACCGTGAGGAGGTGGAGACGCGTGTCGCCCGCGAGCCCCGCGGCCAGGGGAGCCACGGCCTGCCGCGACAGCTCCGAACCGTCCAGGGGCACCACGACGTCGCGCAGCATCCGCCCCGCCGCCGTCGCCGCCGCCTTCAGCGTCCCGCGGCGCGGCCGCACGACCAGCACAGGGACCGGAGACAGCCGGATCACCCGCTCCGTCACGCTTCCCAGCACGAACCGGCTGAGCCCGCTCCGCCCGTGCGTCGTCATCACCACGAGGTCGCGCGATCGCGCTTCACGGACGATCACGTCGGCGGGAAGGCCCTCGCGCAGAAGCGTCTTCGCCCCGACCGCTTCGACGCGCGCCGCGGCGGCTTCCAGCTCCTTCCGGGCGGCCGACGTCACCTGCGCCAGGAGGTGCTTCGGGATGTCCGTCACGATCACGGGTTCCGGCATCGCGCGGACGAGCGTGACCGTGCCGCACGACCGGCGCGCGATCTCCGCAGCGAACGGCGCGGCCGTCTCCGAAAGCTCCGAGCCGTCGAAGGGGACCAGGACGTCGCGGAAGACGACGCCGCTCACGTGCCCGTCTCCGACAGCGACTCCCCCTCGAACTTCCGGACGCGCTCGCGGAACGCCACGGGCACTGCGATCGGCTTCAGCGTCGACGGATCGATCGCCACGTGCACCGTGTGGCCCTCCGCCACCAGCCGCGCCTCCGACTTGTGCACGATGCGGAATTCGAAGCGGAAGGAGGTCTTCCGGACTTCCGCGATGCGGACGTGGATGACGAGGGGATCGTCGAATCGCGCGGAGGAGCGGAAGTCGCAGCAGGCGCGGGCGACGACGTTTGCGAAGTCCCTGATCGGCTGCGCGTGGGAGCCGGCGAGGCCGAGGTTGCGCAGGTAGTCGGTCCGGCCGACCTCGAGGTAGGTGAAGAACGCGCCGTGGAAGACGATGCCCATGGCGTCGGTTTCGGGCAGGCGGACGCGGACTTCTGTGGAGAAGTGGAAGTTGGGGGGCATGGGTCGATTGTGCGCGAACGCGGCGCGGCTGTCTGCAATCAGGCGGGAAGGGCGCCGGGCGGACCCCATGGGGCCTCGCGCGCGACGGCGGCGGCGAGGCGGCGGCGGTATTCGACGCGGGGGATTTCGACCGCCCCGAACTGCTCGAGGTGCGCCGTCGTGAACTGGACGTCGCAGAGCGCCACCCCGATGCGCCTCAGGTGCCCGACGAGGGCGGCGAGCGCGACCTTGCTGGCGTCGCGGACCGCGTGGAACATCGACTCGGCCATGAAGGCGCCCCCGACGAGGACGCCGTAGACGCCGCCGGCGAGGCGGCCGGCCTTCCAGCACTCGACGGAATGGGCGTGGCCCGAGCGGTGAAGCGCGACGTACGCGGCGCGGACCTCGGCGCTGATCCACGTCTCGGGGCGGGCGCACCCGTCTATCACTGCCTCGAACGCGGTGTCGGTCGTGACCTTGAACGTCCCCGCCCGGATCGTCTGCGCCAGCCGGCGAGGGCAGTGGAAGGCGTCGAGCGGCAGGATCGCGCGCGGGTCCGGGTCGACCCAGGCGATCGGCCCTTCGCGCGACTTCGCCATCGGGAACCAGCCGACGCGGTAGGCCGCGAGTACATCCCCGGGCTCGAGCGGCATCAGTGCTCCCCGCCGGCCGCCCGCCGCTTCGCCTCTTCGAACCGCGCGCGCACGGCCGGCTCGTCCGCCGCCCAACTCCCCGCCGCCTCGAACGCCTTCACCGCTTCCGCCCATCGCCCCAGCTCGCAGTACAGGATTCCCTGGTTGCTCCGCGCGGCCAGCCAGGACGGGTCGAGGGCCGCGACCTGGTCGAATTCGTGGAGGGCGCGTTCGTACAGGTCCGCGAAGTCGGGCTTGCCGGAATTCTTCTTCCAGACCGCCAGCATCCGGAGGGCGTGCGCGAGGCCCAGCCGCGCCTCGAAGGGCCGCGGGAGGAGCGCTGCGGCGGCCTCGTACTCTGTGATCGCGCGGGCGTATTCGGCGGAGGGGTCGGAGGAGTGGTAGAAGCGCCAGTCGGCGAGGCCGCCGAGGGCGCGCGCGGCGGCGAGGCGCGGGTCCCCGCCGGCCGGGTCGGCTTCGCGGGCGGCGCGGGCGGCGGCGAGGGCCAGGTTGAACGGCTCGCTCGGGTCCGTGCTGCGGTAGAGGCGCATCTGCCCGAGGCGGGAGAGGGCGGCGGAGAGGGAGAGGAGGAGGTCGGCGCGGCGTGGGAGCGATTCCGCCAGGTGCTTCCAGTCGGTCACGGCGTCGGTCTGCTCTCCCTCGCCGTCCGGCCGTCCCGGTTTCCAGCGCACGGACGCGAGGCGCTCGCGCGCGGCGGCGCGGGCTTCCCAGGCCGGCCAGTGGCGCGCGCGGGTGGCGATGGCGGCGCCGTAGCGGGCGATGGCGGACTCGAGGTCGCCGCGCGCCTCCGCGGCCTGGCCGAGGACGACCTTGGCCTCGGGGGGCTCGAGGTCCTGGACGAGGGCCTCGGCGTCGGCGAGGCGGCCCTGCAGGAGAGCGAGCTCGGCCCGGGCGATGCGGGCGGACGGCGGCGCCTGTCCGCCCAGGCCGGCGACGGCGCGGTCGAGCAGGTCGCCGGCGCGGCGGGCCTCGGCGTCGATGCGGTCCCGCAGGTCGGAGCCCGCCTGGCTGGGTCCGCCGGTGGCCGCGGAAACCGCGGCCTCCCGCGCGGCGATGCGGCCGGCACGTCGCCAGGCCGCGACCGCGAGCAAGCCTTCCTCCAGCAGCGCCAGCGCGTCGCCGGCCGGCGCCTGGCGGAGGGCCGCAGCCGCGCCCGCTTCGTCCCCGGTCAGGCGCCTGTACTCCGCGATCTCGAACCACCCGCCCGCCGCCGCAGGATCGAACGCGCGGGCCTGCGCCATCGTCCGCTCGAAGTCCGCCATGAGCCGGGCCGCACCGGCGTCGTCGCCGGCGGAAAGGGCGAGAAGCGCCTGCGAGGCGAGCGGCTGGGCGTCGCGGACGAGGTCGCGGGCGCGGTCGCGCTGCGCGGCACGGGAGGCCTGCATCCAGACGGCGCCCGCCCCCGTCGCCAGCGCCGCCGCCGCCACGGCGGCGCCCACCCACGCCGCCGGATTCCGGCGCGCGGCGCGCATCACGCGCTGCGTCACCGACGGAAGCCGCGAAAGCACCGGCTGCCCCGCCAGCCACCGGCCCAGGTCCGTGGCGAACTCGCCGGCCGTCGGCCGCTCCCTCGGCGCCTTCCGCAGCGCCGCAAGGCACACTGCCTCCAGCGCCGCAGGCGCGCCCGGGTCGCGCTTCCGCGGCCAGGCCGCGTCCTCGTCCACGATCCGCCGGTAGATCGCCGGCGGGTTCGGACCGTCGAACGGCGCCGCGCCGGTCAGCGCCAGGTAGAGCAGCGCCCCCAACGCGTGCACGTCCGCCGGCGGCCCCGCGTCCTCGCCCTTCACCTGCTCCGGCGCCATCCACGCCGGCGTCCCCATCACCGTCCCCGGGTCAGTCAGCTTCGTCAGGTCCCCCTCCACCGAGGCCAGCCCGAAATCCGTGACCCGGGGCGCCCCGTCCTTCCCGACGAGCACGTTCGACGGCTTCAGGTCCCGGTGCGCCACGCCCCGGCCGTGCGCATGCCCGAGAGCCTC
>JADLHC010000242.1 GCA_020849035.1 Planctomycetia bacterium | reverse complement strand
GTCGCCGCAGCCGGTGATGGCGCTGGCGCTCGTGGCGGCCTCGGTGCTGTGGGGGACGAAGCGGGCCTGGCGGGCCTCGCTGGCGTGCGCGGCCGGGGTCGTGGTCTCGGTCGCGTGGTGGCTGGCGTCGGCGATCGTGCTGGCGCCGCCGCCGGAGGGGGATCGCCCGAAGGCGGCGCTGCGGGCGATGGGGTGGAACGTGGCGCGCGGACGCCTGGGGTGGGACGGCGTGCGGGACGACATCCGGCGGCACGACCCCGACGTCGCGTGGCTGGTCGAGGCGGAGGATCCGGACTGGAAGGGCGGGCCGCCCTGGCACGCGGAGCTGGCGGGGTACGACCGGCGGGAGATGCCCGGGGGGCTGGTGATGCTGGCGAAGGGGGGGATCCGGGACGCGAGGATGGTGCTGGAGGGGAAGAGCCGGGTGGCGGTGTATGCGGTGCGGCTGAAGGGGGAGGAGCTGGGGGTGGTGCAGGTGGACGTGGACGGATCGCCGTGGGTCCATCGGAGGGGGGTGCTGGAGCTGGTGAAGGAGACGGTCGGCGGGCTTCCGCCGGGGCCGGTGCTGATCGGTGGGGATTTCAATACGCCGCGGGACTCGGCGCTGCTGGACGACTGGCGGCCCGGGTTGCGGCATGCCTTCGAGGCCGCCGGGCGGGGGCTGGACGGGACGTGGCCGGAGCCGATCCCGTTCCTGTCGATCGACCACTGCTGGGTGAACGACCGGATCCGGCTTTGGTCCTGTGATCTGGCCTCGACCCGGGCGTCGGATCATCTCCCGGTGATCGTGGAGTTTTCGACAGGGGAGTGACGGCGTAAGTCACTGTGCAGACTGGTGTTGTGATGTTCTTCGGGGACCCGCCCGGCCACGGAATCACCCCCTCCTTTTCTCAATACTCAACCTCCCCCCCTTGGTGTACCCTCGTCCCCCCTCATGCGCCCCCTCCTCCCCGCCCTCCTCGCCTCCGCCCTCGCCGCCGGTTGCGGCTCCACTTCGGACACCGCATCCCGCGACGAACTCCACCCCGGGAACTTCACCGACGTCCGCACCACCTTCTGGACCGACCAGGTCGGCTTCGGCGCCGGATTCGTGGCCGAGCGCCGGTGCGCAGACGGCGCCACCGTCACCCGCGAACACATCCTCTCCTGCGAGCCCCCGGAGGCCTCAACCCCGGCGTTCTGGGCCGACGTCGCCGTCGAAACCCTCGCCGACGGCCGCACCTCCCGCGCCCTCGTCCTCGCCGGCCTCGGGCACGAACCCGCCGCCAGCCCCCGCAGGCTCGCCCTCGAGCGCCGCGCCTCCGGCCGCTGGGCCCGCGTCTCCCCCGACGGCTCCTCCGAAGACCTCCCGGCGTTCGACGGGTGCGACGACCTCGAGGTCGAACAGGACCACGTCACCGCCGCCGTCGCCGCCCGGCGCCTCGCCCTCAAGCCCGGCGAGTCCCGCGACCTCGACCGCCTCCTCGTCCGCCTCCCGTCCCTGGACGTGGAGAAGGTGAAACGCCGCCTGACGCGGCTCGACGAATCCTCGTACTCGTGGGAGGGACTGTCCGCCGACGGATCGCCCGCCTGGCGCCTCGACCTCGCCTTCGACACCTCCGGCGCCCTCCAGTCCGTCGCCGGCGCGGGCTTCCAGCACCGCGCCGTCCGCGAAAAACTCATCCGGTAGCCCGATGCCCGAATTCCGCGAACAGACCCCCCGCGAGGGCTGGGAGAGCGAAAAGCTCGCGGTGCTCTCCAAGAAGATCCAGGAGCTCCAGCTCCGGATCGAGGGGACGCCTCTGGAAAGCGCGATGAAGAAGCTGTCGGACGAGCTCGATGCGAAGGGGCTCGCGTTCCGGCCGAAGGTGTACCTTTCGGACGAGTGGGGGTGCCCCGAGGGCGTGCCGGTCATCGGGATCCCCTTCTACCTCGCCGACGAACGCCTGAAACGCCTGGAAGACGAGTTCAGCGAGGACCTCGAGGACGACCGCCTGACCATGATGTACCTGCGCCACGAGGCCGGCCATGCCTTCAACTACGCCTACCGCCTCTACGAAACCGAAGAGTGGCACCTCGTCTTCGGCCCGTATTCGCGCCCCTACGTCGAGGACTTCCAGGCCAACCCGTTCTCGAAGAAGTTCGTGAAGCACATCGGCGGCTGGTACGCGCAGAAGCACCCCGACGAAGATTTCGCCGAGACGTTCGCCGTCTGGCTGACGCCGGGAAGCGAGTGGCGCGAGAAATACAAGGGCCACGGGGCGCTTCCCAAGCTGGAATTCGTGGACCGCGCGATGGCCGCGATCGGCCGGACGCCGCCGGCGGTGGACGTGGACGCGCCGCCGCAGGAGGAGCTGGGCACGGTCAAGGAGCATTACGAGAGCCGGGACGAGCACGACCGGGTGGCGGCGCAGATCGCGGGGTACGCGGACGGCGACCTGCGCGAGCTGTTCGGGCCGGAAAACGAGGCGGACGGCGCGGCGTCCTGGGCGGACGCGAATCACCGGCGGATCGTGAAGCAGGTCGCGTACTGGACCGGCGCGCGGCAGGCGGTGGTGCTGGCGATGGCGAAGCACCTGATCGAGCGGCTGAAGGGGATGAAGCTGTCGATGCCGGCGAGCGGCGAGGTCGAGGCGCTCGTGCGCTTCACGGCGATGATGACCGCGCTGGCGTCGAACTGGGTGCGAAGCGGGAAGTTCATCGAGCTGTAATCGGGCGGACAATCCGGTCCGCGCGGGCGACCGGGGATCCTCGACGCGTCCTCCCCCGGGCGCTGCGGACCCGTTTCGGAATTCCGCGCAGGCGCGACGATGCGACGGG
>JADLHC010000241.1 GCA_020849035.1 Planctomycetia bacterium | reverse complement strand
GCCAGCCTCCGCCAGCCTCCGCCAGCCTCCGCCAGCCTCCGCCAGCCTCCGCCAGCCTCCGCCAGCCTCCGCCAGCCTCCGCCAGCCTCACCTCCGCTCGCCGGGAGAGAACGCGTCCCCCCGGAGCACGCCCCCCAATGCGGCTTCCAGGTCCGGCCTGTCCGGATCGATCCGCGACAGCCGATCGCGGTGGTCGCCCAGCCACGCCTCCGCGACCGCCAGCTCCTCCGCGTCCGATTGACGCGTTGCGTCAAAGAACGCCCGCGCCTCCGCCGCCGCCCCCTTCACCCCCCGCGGCGCCAGCCGCAGATCCAGCCTCTTCACCGCCGCCCCCCGCCGGTGCAGCCAGACGGCCGCGCGCGCGTCGTCGGCCGACGGCAAAACGAAGATCGAGCGCTCCGGCATCGCGCGGGCCGGCCGCGGGTGCGCCGCCTCCTGGACGTTGATCAGCCCGCCGCGCAGCTCGCGGATGAGGCGGAGCTCGTCGAGAAGCGCCTCCAGCTCGCTGCCGAGGATCGTGAACTCGATCGAGCGCAGGCGCTTCGTGATCGTCAGCCACTTCTGGTCGGGCTCCCGCGGCACCGCGAAGTACGACAGAACGCGGTTGCGCAGGTTGCGCGCCTTGCCGACGTAGAAGACGGTGCCGGCGGCGTCGAGGAAGCGGTAGGTGCCTGGGGTCTCCGGGAGGTTCGCGAGGAAGGCGGCGTCGAAGGCGTAGGGTGCGAGGTCGAGGCGGGGGCGCGGCTTGTCGGCGATCTCGCGGAGGGCATCGAGGCCGCGCGTGCCCTGCTCGGCGGCGAGGTCCTTGGCTCGCTCCCAGACCGCGGCGAGCGTGTGCAGGAGTCCGAGGGCGTCGTCTCCGCCGCGGTGGGGGAGTTTCCAGTCGGCCGCGGCGCGCGCGGCGGTGGTGAAGGCGCGGCCGGGCTCGAGGGCGCGGCAGAGAGCCTTCACCGAAAGCACGCCCGGCAGGGAACCGAACGCGACCGCCGGCGGCGCGGCGGGCAGCTCGGGCGGAGCGCACAGGCCGACCTCGCCGAGATTCCCTTCGTCCCACACCGCGTGTGCCGCCCTGTCCTGCCACGCCACGACGAGCCGCACCGGCCCCTCCACAGGCGGCGGCGCCACCTTGCGGATCCGCCACGCCGCCCCGTCGCGCTCCGCCCACGCCAGCTTCTCCAGCGCCGCTTCCACCACCTTCGCGACGATCGCCTCCGGCCCCTTGATCCCCAGCGCCTCCCGCCCCAGCTCCGCCGCCGACCGCGGGCCGGCCGTCAGGAGTTCGCGCAGGCGGTCCTCGACGCCGGGCATGCGTCAGGGCTGGCCTTCGAAGCGTTTCATTTTCGCGCGGGTCGCTTCGTCGATGCGCACGGGATTCTTCTGGCCCTCGTCCATCATGACGAGGACGGTGCGGGCCTCGGCGACGAGCCGGTCGCCGGCGACGAGGCGGTAGGCGAGGTCGAAGGAGGTGTTGCCGATGCGCGCGATGGCGAGGCGGACGTCGAGCTCGTCGCGCCAGGTTGCGGAAGAGCGGTAGTCGATCTCGACGCGAGCGAGCGTGAAGGGGAAGATGTCGTACGGTCCGGCGAGTTCGCGCCACCACGCCTCGCGGGCGTTCTCGAGGTAGGTGAGGTAGACGGCGTTGTTGACGTGCTGCAGGGCGTCCATGTCTCGCCAGACCGGTTTGACCCGGTGCACGAACGGGGGCATCAGCGGGCTCCTGCGAATTCGAGGGTGACGCAGCCGCCGGGGCAGGCGACGGTCCAGGCGCGCTCGGCGTCTTCCGGGGGCGCGCGGCGGCGGCCGTTGACGGAGAACCCGGAGCCGCATTTCGGGCAGGCCGCGCGGACCTCGCGGTCGCTGGAGTACTGCTCGAACGCGCGGAAGGCGCTCAGCTTCTCCGCCGACGTCTCCGCTTCCCGAGCCGGTTCGTTCCAGCCGCGTCCGCCCGAGCCGATGGGAAAATACTCCGCGTGCGACGGCGCATCGCCGCGGTTCAGCGCGCCCAGCCGCCCGATCCACGCGTCCAGCAGCGGCACGAGCGCCGCGACGTCCACGCCCTTGTACGCCGGCGCGAACGGGATCAGCTTGCGCCGCGCCGAGCGGAACAGGCGGTAGGCCGCCCGGAGGAAATGCGTGTCCACCCGGTGAAACGCCGCGGCCACCTGGATCAGCCCCTGCAGGAACAGCCGGTTCGGGTGCCCCTTGGGCTCCTGCAGCCAGACCGCTTCCCACTCCTCGTGCGCCTCGAACCGCTTCCCGGCGTTGAACAGCTCGAAGCCGCGCGCGTAGAGCCGCGCCTTCCAGTCGCCGGTCCGGTCCACGTCGTGCGTCATGCGGTCCTTATAGCAGCCGCGCCGCCGGCGCGCTATTCGGAGTCTCAGCCGATCGCGCCCTTGAGGTAGATGTTGTCCTCGATCTCCCGCAGGACGGCGGTCACGGGGCGCGGCCGGATGGCCCTGAGCAGGGCGGCTCGATCCGCGCCGGTGGGCACCTTCGATCCGCTCGTGACAGGAACTTTCCCTTCGGCCGCCTGCGCGCGCATCTCCGCGGCCGCCGCGATGGCCTCCCGCGCACGGGCCAGTTCTTCGAGCATGCGTTCCGGCGGAAGGAAGCCGCGGGTCGACGTCACCACGCCCCCGTCGCTGTCGCAGAAGATCAGCCGCACGTTCCCGCCTCCCGCGCCCTCCTTGACCGTCGCCATCTGCTCCGGCGGGTAGGGGATCGGCTTGCGCGTGTCCGCCGTGCTGTCGCAGTACAGCCCCGGGCACTGGTTGTGCCGCGCCGACACCCAGTCCTCCTCGATCGCGAGCTTCACCCGTTCGTCCGAGAGCGACACGGCCCTCAGCACGTGCGCCGCGAGTCACAAGCGGCCGTCAAGCTCTCCCACCACCGAGAGCACCAGCAGCGGCTGCTCCTCCGCCTTCGCCCGCTCCAGCGCCGCTTCCAGGGAGAGCGAAAATGCCGGCGGGGGCGGGGAAGCGCACCCTGCCAGCAGCACGAGCCCGACGATCGCCAGTTTCTTCATCCGTCCGCGCCTTCCTGCCCTCACGGGGCAGGGCTCATCCTACCCTCACTTGAACTCGCGCCCGTCCAGTTCCTCGCTCCAGCCTTCGAGCACGGTGGCCGCCTCCTGTCCGACGGCGCCGTCCATCCGGCCGTAGGAATTCGCGCGGAGGCGGAGCGCCGCGACGTGCCGGCCGATCTCCGACTCGCGGACCGGCCTGCGCATCTCGGCGGGGTTCGCCAGCGCGAGGGCGTCCGCCGCCTTCACGAGCGCCTCGGCGCCTTTTGCGCGCAGGTCCTTCGCCGCGTCGACCGACTTCGCCGTCGCGCACGCGAGGCCGCGTTCGCATTCCTCGCGGAACCGCTCGGCGGGCCACCAGCCCTGGACGGCGTGGCGGACGGTCCCGTCGGGGGAGCAGAAGACGGTGCGGATGTTGTCGCCGCCGCCGCCCTCGGGATAGGCCGCGATCTCCTCCTTCGAGTAGGCCGGCTGGAGCGCGCCGTTCTGCGGGGTGTCCGAGGGTTTCACGTCGTACCAGGCGAGCACGAACGTCCGGTTGAGCCAGGAGGAGAGGTTCTCGTCGGCGAACGTGACCGTTCGCATGAGGTGGCCGCCGAGTCAGGCGAACCCGTCGGGGGCGCCGGGCGTGGCGAGGACGAGGAGGGGCTTGTTCGCGGCGCGGGCCTTCTCGAGCGCGGCGGGGAAGTCGGCGATCCACTGCGGCCGCGACAGGGACTCGAGGATGTTGGCGAGGCGGGCGCGCGCCTCGGCGTCGGTCGCGGCGGCGAGGGCTTCGCGAAGGGCGGGCTTCCATGAGTCGTCGAGGTCCATGAGGCGGGCCTGTGCGGCGTCGCGGCGGGCGGCGTCGTCGTCGGCGAGCTGGGCGATCCACTCGCGCACCTGGTCGCGGGTCGGGGGGTCGGCGGAGGCCGCGAGGGCGGCGTACGCGAGAAACAGGGCGGTGGCGAGGTGTCTCATGGTGAACGTAAGACGCGTTCGGCCGCGGGAAGTTCGGCAAGACCCGGAAATCCGGCAGGGGGGCCTTGACTCGGCCGGTTTTTATGTTAGTATTATGTTCGCCTCTGGGAGATACACGAATGATGCTGTCGCCGAACGCCCGAACCGTCCTTGAAAAGCGCTACCTGCTCCGGGACTCGAACGGCCGCCCGGCCGAGAGCCCCGAGTCGCTGTTCCAGCGCGTGGCCGCCGACATCGCCGTGGCGGAAGCCGCTTTCGGGAATTCTCCGAAGCCGTGGGCCCGGCGGTTCCTGGACCGCATGGCCGAGGGCGAGTTCCTGCCGAATTCGCCGACGCTCATGAACGCCGGCCGCGAGCTGCAGCAGCTCGCGGCGTGCTTCGTGCTCCCCGTCGAGGACTCGATCGACTCGATCTTCGGGACGCTGCGCGCCTCGGCCCTCATTCACAAGTCCGGCGGCGGAACGGGCTTCTCGTTCTCGCGCCTGCGGCCGAAGGGCGACCGCGTCGCGACGTCGCAGGGGACGGCGAGCGGCCCCGTCTCGTTCATCCGCGTCTTCAACGCCGCCACGAACGCGATCAACCAGGGCGGATTCCGCCGCGGCGCCAACATGGCCGTCCTCGCGGCCGACCACCCTGACATCGAGGAGTTCGTTCGCGCCAAGCGCGACCGCGGCGAACTCGCCAACTTCAACATCTCCGTCCTCGTCACCGACGACTTCATGCGCCGCGCCGCGTCCGGCGAGCCCTGGGCGCTCGTCAACCCGCGCAACCGCCTCGTCATGAAACACATCCGCGCGGACCGGCTGTTCGACGCCCTCGTCGAGCAGGCCCACGACTCCGGCGAACCCGGCATCCTCTTCCGCGACCGCATCGAGCGCGACAACCCGACGCCCGGCCTCGGCGCGATCGAGGCGACCAACCCGTGCGGCGAGCAGCCCCTCCTCCCCAACGAGGCCTGCACCCTCGGCTCGCTCAACCTCGCCCGCTTCGTCCGCACCGGCGGCTTCGACACGGCGCGGCTCGAGCAGGCCGTCGCCGACGCCGTCCGCTTCCTCGACGACGTCCTGGAGCGCAACCGGTACCCGCTTCCCGCCGTCGAGCGGCTGACGCGGGCGAACCGGAAGATCGGGCTGGGCGTGATGGGCTGGGCGGAGGCGCTGTCGCGGCTGGGGGTGGCGTACGACTCGGAGGAAGGGCTGGCGCTGGCGGACCGGACGATGGCGGCGGTGTCGCGGGCGGCGCGGCGGGCGTCGCAGGAGCTGGCGCGGGAGCGGGGGCCGTTCCCGAACTACCCGGAGAGCATCCACGCGAGGGGCGCGGGGTTCCCGATCCGGAACGCGACGGTGACGACGGTGGCGCCGACGGGGACGCTGTCGATCCTCGCGGGGACGTCGGGGGGGATCGAGCCGCACTACGCGCTGGCGTTCGAGCGGCGCGTGCTCGACGGGGAGGTGCTCGCGGAGACGAACGCGGAGTTCGCGCGGCTCGCGCGCGAGGGCGGCTTCGACCGCCCCGAGGTGTGGGCGCACGTGAAGAAGACGGGAAGCGTGCGGGGCTGCGCGGCGGTGCCGGAGCGGATCCGGCGCGCGTTCCCGGTGGCGGCGGACGTGGCGCCGGAGTGGCACGTGCGGATGCAGGCCGCGTTCCAGCGGCACGTGGACAGCGCGGTGTCGAAGACCGTGAACGTCCCGCGGGACGCGTCGAAGGCGCAGGTCGCCGAGGCGTTCCGCGCCGCGTGGGACGCGGGGTGCAAGGGGATCACGGTCTACCGCGACGGCAGCCGGCCCGGACAGGCGATGGCGGCGGGGGACTGTGCCGGCCCGGCCTGCGTGGCGTGAAGGGCAGTTGGTGGTTGGTGGTTTGTAGTTGGTGGTTTGTAGTTGGTGGTTTGTAGTTGGTGGTCACGCCGAGCCGGAAGCTCGCGGCGCCGGGACAGCCGCCCGGCAGGGAGCCGTTCACCACCAACCACTAACCACCAACCTCCCCCCGGATGTACGCTTCGCCCATGAACACACGCCTCGCGCTCATCGCGCCCCTCGCGCTGTTCCTGCAGTCCTGCGGCTCCCCGGAGAAGACTTCCGAGCCCGAGCCGCCCCCCTCGCGCACCGACTCCCAGGACATCGCCGCCATCCAGCGGCTCGAGGACACCCGTGCGCCCGGCGCACAGGTCGAGCCGTTTCTGTCCAGCGCAGAACCCGCCGTCCGGCGCCGCGCGGCGCTCGCGATCGGGCGGATCGGCGATGCGAAGAGCATCGACGCGCTCGCGGCGCTGCTCGACGACGCCGACCTCAAGGTCGCGGCGGAGGCGGCGTTCGCGCTCGGGCTGGTGAAGGACCCGGCGATCGCGGAACCGCTGAGGCGGAAACTCGACGCGACGGACCCGGACCTGAGGGCGATGGCGCTCCAGGCGATCAGCCGGCTCGGGCGCCCGGGTGACCTCGGGCTGGCCGCGGCGCGCGCGGCGGACCGGAGCGCGAAGGTGCGGGCCGAGGCGGGGATGGCGGTCGCGCGGATGGCGGCGGGCGCAAAGGACGACGTGGACGCCTCGCGCCTCCGCGATGCGGTGCTCGCGCTAAAGCCCCTTCTCCGCGACCCCGACGCGGCGGTCCGGTGGCGGACGGCGTACGCGCTGGCGCGGGTGGACGGGGCGCCTCTGGCGGCGGAGATCGAGGCGGCGACGGTGGACCAGGATGCGCTGGTGCGGGCGTTCGCGACGCGGGCGCTGGCGAAACTGAAGGATCCGCCGGAGGCGGCGCTGATGCGGTCCGCGGGGGACGCCGATCCGCGCGTGGCGTGGGAAGGCGTGGCGGCGCTGTCCGCGGTGACGAGCGGGGCGGTGGTGGAGGCGCTGCTGAAGGCGGCGTCGGGCGGCGAATCGGCGACGGTGGCGCGCGCGCTGCAGATCCTCGGGGAGCGCGGGGAGGCGACGCCGGGGACGCTGAAGGCGGCGTCGCGGCACCCGAGCGCAGCCGTGCGCGGGATGGCGCTGTGGGCGAAGGCTTACGGGCATGGGATGGACGCGTTCGACGAGTGCGTCGCGGCGCTGAAGTCCCCGGACGAGGGCCTGCGGCGGGGCGCGGCGCGGGCGCTGGTGGCGATCGGCACCGACAAGGCGAAGGCCGAACTGATGCGCGTCGTGCTGGGCACCGACCGGCTGATGCAGATGGAGATGCTGGGCGAGATCGAGGCGAAGGCGACCCGCCACCCGACCCTCGCCTCCGAGTGGGACGACATCCTCTCCTCGCTCCTCGACATCCCGGACGCCGCGATTCGCGCGACGGTGGCGTCGGTGCTCAAACCTCGCGCGAAGGAGACGAAGTGGGACGTGCCGCTGGAGCGGGCGTTCCGGGCGAGCGCCGGGGCGAACCTCGCGGACGCGCGGGAGGCGATCCTGGCGTGGTTCGAGGAGGCGAAGCGCGGGCGGGCGGTGGCGAACGAGGCGCTGGCGGACGAGTCGCCGGCGGTGCGGGCGCAGGCCGCGAAGACGCTGGAGGCGGCGACCGGGGAGCCGGTGCGCGTGGAGCCGGCGCCGCCGCGGGCGGTGGAGGCGACGCCGGTGGAGGAGATCGGCTGGTCGACGATCGTGAAGCTGGAGACGACGCGGGGGGACATCCGGATCCGGCTGCTCCCGGACGCGGCGCCCGCGATGTGCTCGGCGTTCCTGCGGCTGGTGAAGAGCGGGTTTTACGACGGGAAGCGGTGGCACCGCGTGGTGCCGAACTTCGTCATCCAGGGAGGCGACCCGCGCGGCGACGGCTGGGGGGACGCGGGGTTCACGCTGCGGGACGAGTGGTCGCGCGAGACGTTCGACGCCGGGGTGGTGGGGATGGCGACGGCGGGGAAGGACACGGGCAGCTGTCAGCTGTTCATCATGAGCGCGCCGGCGCCGCACCTTGACGGGAACTACACGGCGTTCGCGCGGGTGGAGAGCGGGATGGACGTGGTGCGCGCGATCGAGGTGGGGGATCGGATCGTGCGGGCGGCCGTGGATCGGTAGGGGGGTTGAGAGGTTGAGGGGTTGAGGCTGGGCACCGTCGCCGTTCTCAACCCATCAACCCATCAACCCATCAACCCATCAACCTCCCCTCCCCCCCGGACGGCCCTACTCGTCCTTCCCCTGCTTCACGTCCTCCTCTTCCTCCACCGCCTGGCCCTCGCCCATCTCGGCGGCGGCGATCTCGCCCGGCGTCGGAAGCACGACGTCGCCCTGCGCCTTCCCGGGGACCGCGCCGACGCGCGCCTGCTGCTCTTCGATGAACATCCCGATGTGGCGGTACTTCTGGTATCGCCGCTCGACGAGCTGATCGATCGGCACCGCCTTCAGCTCGTCCAGCGTCTTCACGATGTACTGCTTGATCGTCTCCATCGCCGCCGACGGATTCGTGTGCGCGCCGCCGAGCGGCTCCGGCACGATGTCGTCGAAGATCCCCAGCGCGATCAGGTCCTTGGGCGTCAGCTTCAGCACCTCCGCCGCCCGCGGGGCCTTGTCGCTGCTCTTCCACAGGATCGCCGCGCACCCCTCCGGGGAAATGACGCTGAAATACGCGTTCTCCATGATGCCGAGCCGGTCGCCGACGCCGATGCCGAGCGCGCCGCCGGAGCCGCCCTCGCCGATCACGAGGCACATCACCGGCGTGCGGAGACGGCTCATCTCGAAGATGTTTTCCGCGATCGCGTGCGCCTGGCCGCGCTCCTCGGCGCCGATGCCGGGGTACGCGCCCGGCGTGTTGATGAGGCACACGACGGGGAGGTGGAACTTCTCGGCGAGCTTCATCTTCCGAAGCGCCTTGCGGTACCCCTCGGGGTGAGGCGAGCCGAAATTGCAGCGCAGGCGCTCCTTCGTGTTCTTGCCCTTGCGCTGGCCGATGAACATGACCTTGTGGCCGCCGATGACGCCGGTGCCGCAGATGATCGCCGGGTCGTCCCCGAAGAACCGGTCGCCGTGGAGCTCCTGGAACTTCTCCACGAACGTCCCGATCATGTCCATCGTGTCGGGCCGGCCGGGGTTGCGCGCCAGCTGCACGCGCTGCCACGGCGTCAGCTTGTTGTAGATCTCCCGCTTCAGCACGTCGAGCTGCTTGCGAAGCTCGTCGATGGACCCGCTGAGGTCCACGTCCATCTGCTCCGAGAACTTCTTGAGGTCCTCGATCTTCTTCTCGACATCCTTGATCGGCTGTTCGAATTCCAGCGGATCCTGCACGGTGTCCTCCTTGGTTTCAGCGCGAAGCGGCGGCCGGGTGCGCGGTCCTGCGAAGGGCTTCGAGGCGCGCCCGAAGGGCCTGGATGGGGGAGTCGAGGTCGATGCGCAGGCCGTGCGCGAGGGACTCGAGCTCCTCGATCCGTTTCTCGATCTGCTTGAGAGCCTTGTCGAACTCTCGGGTCGGGTCCAACCGGGAGGTCCCTGAGAAGGGGATAAGTGGGCAATGGTAGCCTTGGGCAGGCGGCGGGGGTCAAGAGAAAGAAAAAGTTTGTAGGGCGTGGGGTGGGGGTTAGGATGGGGCTCCGTCCGCGGCGCCCGACGGGCAAGACGCAACACATTGGCGCGCAACAGGTTAGAGAGACTCTTCCCATGAACGTCTGGCAGATCGAGACCGCGATCAAGCCCTCCCTTGCCGACCCCGCCGGCCGCGCGATCCTCGCCGATGCACGCGACGCAGGACTTTCGTCAGTTACGGATGTTCGTGTAGTTCGTGTCTTCCTCCTCCAGGCCGACTTCGACCGCACCCAGGCCGACAAAGTCGCCGCCAACCTCTTCGCCGACCCCGTCACCGACCTGTGGACTGTCGGCGAACCCGTCGCACAGAAACTCGGCGGCCGCTGGAACGCCATCCCCATCACCCGCAAGCCCGGCGTCATGGACCCCGTCGAGGAGTCCTCCCTCAAGGCCCTTCGCGACCTCGGCCTCCGCCCCCGAGCCCTCCGCACCGCACGGAAGATCCTCTACTCCGGCGCCGCTTCGCCCCAGCTCGAAAAGTGGGCGCGCAAGGCGCTGGCGAACGAGGTGGTGGACGAGATCGTGTTCGAGGACCGGACGATCCGGGAGATCCCGGGAGGGCACGCGCCGGCGTTTCGGAAGGTGGTGGTGCCGATCCGGGAGGCGGACGACGCGGCGCTGGCGAAGATCAGCCGGGACGGGCAGCTGTCGCTGACGGTGACGGAGATGCAGGCGATCCGGGAGCACTACCGCGCGGAGAAGCGGGATCCGACGGACGTGGAGCTGGAGACGGTGGCGCAGACGTGGAGCGAGCACTGCAAGCACAAGACGCTGACGGGCGTGATCGAGATGGGGAGCGAGAGGATCGTCAACCTGCTCAAGGCGACGATCGTGAAGGCGACGGAGACGATCGCGGCGCCGTGGTGCCTGAGCGTGTTCAAGGACAACGCGGGGGTGATCGCGTTCGACGACAAGTGGGCGCTGACGTTCAAGGTGGAGACGCACAACCACCCGAGCGCGCTGGAGCCGTACGGCGGCGCGGGGACGGGGATCGGCGGGGTGCTGCGCGACACGATGGGCGTCGGGCTGGGCGCGAAGCCGATCGCGAGCACGGACGTGTTCTGCGTGGCGCCGCCGGACGCGAAACCCGAGAGCCTGCCGCCCGGCGTGATCCACCCGAAGCGGATCCTGCAGGGCGTCGTGAGCGGCGTGCGCGACTACGGCAACCGGATGGGGATCCCGACGGTGAACGGCGCCGTGCTGTTCGACGAGCGCTACCTCGGCAACCCGCTCGTCTACGCGGGCAACGTCGGCCTCATCCCGCGCTCGATGGTCGAGAAGGAGACGAAGCCCGGCGACATCGTCGTCGTCGCCGGCGGCCGCACGGGCCGCGACGGCATCCACGGCGCGACGTTCAGCAGCGCCGAGCTGACGCACGAGAGCGAGAGCATGAGCGGCGGCGCCGTGCAGATCGGGAACGCGATCACGGAGAAGCGGCTGCTCGACGTGATGCTGCAGGCGCGCGACCGGGGCCTCTACCGCGCGGTGACCGACTGCGGCGCGGGCGGCCTCTCGAGCGCGGTCGGCGAGATGGGCGAAAAGTGCGGGGCGGTCGTCGAGCTGGACCGCGTGCCCCTCAAGTACGAGGGCCTCACCTACACCGAGATCTGGATCAGCGAGGCCCAGGAACGCATGGTCTTCGCCGTCCCTCCGGAGAAACTCGACGCCCTGCTCCAGCTGTTCGCGAGCGAGGACGTCGAGGCCACCCCCATCGGCAAGTTCACCGACACCGGCCGACTCCAGCTCCGCTTCAACGGGACCGAGGTCGCCGACATGGACATGCACTTCCTCCACAAGGGCGTCCCGCAGTGGACGCGCAAGGCGGAGTGGAAGGCGCCGAACCTGTCGGAGCCGGCGCGGCCGAAGGATCCGGACTTCGCGAAGGAGATCCTGCGGCTGCTCGGGTCGTACAACGTCGCGTCGAAGGAGTGGATCGTGCGGATGTACGACCACGAGGTGCAGGGCCGGCTCGTGGTGAAGCCGTTCGTCGGCCCGAACGCCGGCCCCGGCGACGCGGCCGTCATCCGTCCCGTCTTCGGCTCCAACCGCGGCGCCGCGATCGGCTGCGGCATGTGCCCGCGCTACGGTGATATCGACCCGTACGGCATGGCGCTCGCGGCCATCGACGAGGCCCTCCGCAACGTCGTCGCCGTCGGCGGCGACCCCGCCCGGTGCGCCATCCTCGACAACTTCTCCTGGGGCAACTGCGCCAAGCCCGACCGCCTCGGCTCTCTCGTGCGGGCGGCAAAGGGCTGCCACGACGGCGCGGTCGCGTACCGCACGCCGTTCATCAGCGGCAAGGACTCCCTCAACAACGAGTTCACGCACGCCGGCGAGACGATCGCCGTCCCGCCGAGCCTGCTGATC
The DNA here is from genome assembly GCA_020849035.1 of Planctomycetia bacterium. Classification (GTDB taxonomy): domain Bacteria; phylum Planctomycetota; class MHYJ01; order WSZJ01; family WSZJ01; genus WSZJ01. The sequence goes on along the minus strand of JADLHC010000241.1, from coordinate 19,938 downwards.
AGCGCCATCGCGCTCGTGCCCGACGTCCGCAAGTCGGTCACGATGGACCTCAAGAGCGCCGGCAACTCCCTGTGGATCGTCGGCGAAACGCGCGAAGAAATGGGCGGCGGCGAGTGGTACCGCCTCCACGGCTGGCTCGGCATGCAGTCGCCCACGCCCGACCTCAGGCTCGCCCCGGACATCCTCGCCCGGATGCACAAGGCCATCTCCGCCGGGCTCGTCCGCTCCGCGCACGACCTCTCCGAGGGCGGGCTTGCGGTGGCTGCCGCTGAGATGGCGCTGGCCGGCGGCATCGGCTGCGAACTCGCGCTCGACTCCGTCCCCACCCCCGTGCCCCTTCCGACGGACGCCCTCCTGTTCAGCGAGAGCTGCACCCGGTTCCTCGTCGAAGTCGAGAAGGCGAACGAGGCGGCGTTCGCGAAAGTCTTCGACAGGCTCCCCGCGCGGAAAATCGGCGAGGTGACGGGCAGGGGAGGGATCTGGTTCAACAAGGGCGGGAAGGCGGTCGCCGTCGTGAGCGTGGAGGATGCGACAAAGGCCTGGAAGGGGGCGATGGACTGGTAGGGGAGGCTTCGGGGACACAGAAACGCACAGAAACGGCACGCTGAAAAGCGCTGCAGGCAAGCCCTCCGCGCGTTTCAGCGTGCCGTTTCAGCGCGTTTCTGCGTTTTCGCATTCTTCGTCCAACGTCGGCGCGCACCCTTCCTCCTCCTCGCGCGCCCATGTCCCGCGCCCGGGCAGATGCCCCTTGCGCTCGCGCCGGGAACGGATAGCCTCACTCCCCCCGGGGCGGCACCTTGCCGCCCCCTCTCGTTTCCGGAAAGGAAGCCCGTCATGTCCCCGCGGAACGTCGTCATCGTCGGCGCGACCGGAGCGGTCGGCCAGGAGTTCCTCAAGGTGCTCGAGCAGCGCGAGTTCCCGATCAAGACGCTGAAGCTGTGCGCGAGCGCGAAGTCGAAGGGGAAGACGGTGAAGTTCCGGGGCGAGACGCTGCAGGTGGAGGAGCTGAAGGCGGACTCGTTCAAGGGGCAGGAGATCGGGCTGTTCAGCGCGGGCGGGAGCATCTCGAAGGAGTTCGCGCCGGTCGCGGCGAAGGCCGGGTGCATCGTGGTGGACAACACGAGCGCGTGGCGGATGGACCCGAAGGTGCCGCTGGTGGTGCCGGAGGTGAACCCGCGGGCGATCGAGCGGCACGAGGGGATCATCGCGAACCCGAACTGCTCGACGATCGGGCTGGTGGTGGTGCTGAAGCCGATCCACGACAAGGCGCGCATCCGCCGGGTCGTCGTGACGACGTTCCAGAGCGTGAGCGGCGCGGGGGCGCGGGCGCTCGAGGAGTGCATCGAGGAGACGAAGGCCGTCCTCGCCGGCAAGGACTTCAAGCGCTCCATCTTTCCGCACCAGATCGCCTTCAACGCGATCCCGCAGATCGGCCAGAAGAAGGAGTCGTTCCAGCCGAACGGGTACACGGACGAAGAGCTGAAGATGGTGAACGAGACGAAGAAGATCATGGAGGACGACACGATCCAGGTGGCGCCGACGTGCGTGCGGGTGCCGGTGCTGCGGAGCCACAGCGAGAGCGTGAACATCGAGACGGCGAAGCCGCTGACGCCGGAGAGGGCGCGGGAAATTCTGAAGAGCGCGCCGGGGGTGAAGGTGATCGACGACCCCTCGAAGATGGCGTACCCGCTCGCGACGGAGGTCGCCGACCACGACGACAGCTACGTCGGCCGGATCCGGGTGGACCCGACGGTGGAGAACGGGCTCGCGATGTGGATCGTCAGCGACAACATCCGGAAGGGCGCGGCGCTGAACGCGGTCCAGATTGCGGAAATGCTGTAGGTGGTGGGTGGTTCGTGGTTGGTGGTAAGGACCACCTGGGCCACGCGCAACCCGGCGGCGTTGCTTTCCGGTAAGCTGCAGACCATGAAACGGATCCTGGCGGGGGCGGGACTCTTCTGGGGCCTCGCCCTCGTTGTTTCCGCCCAGGGCGACGCGGGCGAGGCGCCGGGCGACCGGATGGACCCGGAGTTCGCGCCGGACGAACTCGAGGACGGCGCGCTGTCCTTCGCGGCCCTCGACGCGGCGCGCAGGCTCCTCGCGGAGGGCGACGTCGAAGGAGCCTCCGCGGCGCTCAAGGGGGCCTTCGAGGCGGCCGGGCGGACCCGCGCCGTCATGGCGCTGGCGGACGCCGTCGGATGGCAGAACCTCGAATTCCAGCTCCGCGCCCCCGCGGAATCGCGCGCCGCCGCCGTCCTTCCGCTCCCCGAGGGCGACCGGCTCTACCTCCAGGCCCGCGCCAGCCCGGACGCCGCGCGGTTCCGCGACGCCGACGCGAAGACCCCGCAGGGTCACCTCGCCGCACGTCGCGCGCTGGCGACCATCGCGGCGGACGAGGGACGATGGGACGAGGCCCGCGCCGCCTTCGAGGCGATCCTCCGCACCGCTCCCAATGACGCCGAAACACGCGCCCGCTTCGCCTTCGCAGCCTACTATCGCCGCGACCTCGACCTCGCCCTCGACCAGTTCGGAGCCGCGCTCGACGCGGACCCCCGCTGCGCCGAGGCCTGGTACGGCACCGGCGCCGTCTGGCTCGGCCGCGGGCTGTTCGAGTCCGCCGGGAAGGCCCTTCGCAGGGCCGTCGCCCTCGACCCGATCCACTGGAAGGCGCGCGAGGCCCTGGTGCAGGCGCTGGCCGGGGAAGGGAAGCTGGCGGAGGCGGACGGCCTGCGCGCAAGGCTTCGCGAGCTGGCGCGGAAGCTGCCGCGGATCCCGGACCGGATCACGGTCGCCGTGCTCCCGCGAGAGGGCGGCGCCGTCGTCGTCCGCGAGTCGCTGCGAGACGGCGTTCCCTGGGTGTTCCGCATGGAAACGTTCGATCAAGCCCGCCCGGGCGGCACACCGATAAAGACCATGGAGTTGCGTCGGGACGGAACGGCGTTCGCCTGGGGCGAGGCGGCGGAGGACGGCTCGTTCCGCGCCATGAAGCCCGTCGCGGCGCTTCCCGATCTCGGCCAGGTCCTGGAGGAGGCGAAGTGAAAGACGCGGGGGCGCTCGCGCGTTCGGTCCTGGTGTGGCTGTGCTGCATCGGGCTGGCGGTGTACCTGATGAATCCGACGGCGGGGAAGCTGGAGCTTCTGCCGGACGACAAGCCGTTCACGGGAAACCTGGACGAGGTGATCGCGACGGTGATCCTTGTCTCGGGGCTGAGGTACTTCGGGTTCGACGTGGCGCGTTTCTTCCAGAAGGGGCCGGCGGAATGACGGAGGAGGCGACGCGGAATGTCCGGCTGACGATCGAGTACGAGGGGACGGCGTACGCGGGATGGCAGTTGCAGGACGACCAGCCGACGGTGCAGGCGGTGGTGATGATGGCGATCGAGAAGGCGCTGGGCGAGCGGGTGACGGTGATCGGGGCGTCGCGGACGGACGCGGGCGTGCACGCGCTGGGGCAGGTGGCGAACTTCCGGACGAAGAGCCAGATGGCGGCGTGGAAGATCGCGCACGCGCTGAACGCGCACCTGCCGGACGACGTGGCGGTGACGGCGGCGGCGGACGTGCCGTTCGAGTTCCACTCGCAGTACGCGGCGAAAGGGAAGCACTACCGGTACCGGGTGAGGAACGACCGGTACCGTTCGGCGGTGGACCGGGCGTTCGTGCACCTCGTGAGGAACGGGCTGAACCTGGAGGCGATGCGGGAATCGGCGAAGGTCCTGGTGGGGACGCACGACTTCCGGGCGTTCGCGACGCAGATCGACGCAAAAAAAAACACGGTCAGGACCATGACGCGGGTGGAGTGGTCGAAGGACGGGCCGCTCCTCACCCTCGACGTGGAGGGGAACGGGTTCCTCTACAACATGATCAGGACGTTCGCGGGGACGATGCTGAAAATCGGCGGGGGCGCGTGGCCCGCGTCGCAGATGGCGAAGATCCTGGCGTCGAAGGACCGGAAGCAGGCGGGGCCGGTCGCTCCGGCCAAGGGGCTGACACTGGTTGAAGTGAACTACGGAGCAAGAGGTTGAAGGCGGTCGTCAGCGTGAATGGCAGGCGGGCGGGCGGGCGGGCGGGGCTCTTCGCCGCCAGGCTCCCGGAATCTCCGTTGCCTGCCCTCCCGCGCACCCGCGAACCCGCCCTCGCCGCCGGAGGCGTCCGATGAACTGGCTCGACGCCTCCATCCTCGTCCTCCTCGCCCTCGGCGCGACGTTCGGCGCCATCTCGGGCGCCTTCTGGCAGATCGCCCGCGTCGCCATGGTCGTGTTCGCCGCGCTCGGCGCCCTGCGCTGGGGCACGTGGGCCGCCGCCATCCTCGAACACCGCTTCACTCCGGGCGCCGCCTCCGTGTTCGGGCACGCCCTGGTGTTCCTGTTCCTCTACCTCGGGGCCTACGCGGCCTGCGTGCTTCTGGACACGGGGTTGAAGCTGTCGGAGCTGAAGTGGCTGGATCGGGTGCTGGGTTCGGCGCTGGGGGCCTCGAAGGCGGCCGCGGCGGTGCTGGTCGCGCTTGCGGCCCTGTCGATGTACCCGACGGCCGAGTTCTCGCGGGACATGAGGGACTCGTTCCTGGGCCCGCTCATGCTGCGCACCGCGGAGCAGGCGATGCCGGTGGAGGCGAAGGTGCGCGTCCGCTGGCTGCTGGACGAAGCCCAGCGGAGGCTTGAGCCGCTCTGCGGCGACGCGACCGACGCCCCGCGCGCGATCGCGGCGGCGCTCGCGCCCGAGGAGCGACGGTGAGCCGCCGCGTCCGCGTCTTCCACGTCATTACGCGGATGATCCTCGGCGGCGCGCAGGAGAACACCCTTCTCACCGTCGAGGGGATGCACCGTCGCGGCTGGGATGTGTGGCTGGTCAGCGGGCCGGCGGAGGGGCCGGAAGGCGAGTTGCTGACGCGGGCCCGGAAGGGCGGGTTCCCGGTCGTCGACGTCCCGACGATGCGGCGCGCCGTTCGGCCCGCAGCGGACCTGCGCGCGTTCCACCAGCTGGCAGGGCTGTTCCGGCGCGAGCGCCCGGACATCGTGCACACCCATTCGTCGAAGGCCGGCGTCCTCGGCCGCTTCGCCGCCGCCGCCGCAGGGGTGCCGCGCGTGATCCATACGATCCATGGACTGCCCTTCCACCCCTACGCGCCAAAGGCCGCCAATCTCGCGTTCGTGTGGTCGGAGCGCGCGGCGGCCTCCGTGACCGAAAAGATCGTCGTCGTCGCAGATGCCATGCGCGTGAAGGCGCTGGCGGAAGGCGTAGGGGTCGAGAATCAGTACGTCCGCGTCTGGAGCGGCATGGAAGTGGCGCCTTTCCTTGCGCCGAAGCGCCCGCGGACGGCGGTGCGGGCGGCGCTGGGCGTCCCACAAGACGCGCTCCTGGCCGTGAAAGTGGCGCGGCTGTTCGAGTTGAAGGGGCACGACTTCGTGCTGGAGGCCGCGGCGAAGGCGGACCGGCGGCTCCACTACCTGTTCGTCGGGGACGGGGCCTGGCGGGAGCGGCTCGCGAAGAAGGCGGCGGACCTCGGGCTCGGCGGGCGGGTCCATTTCGCGGGGCTCGTGCCCCCGCAGGACGTCCCCGACTACCTGCACGCCTCGGACCTGCTGGTGCATGCGTCGCTCCGCGAAGGACTGGCGCGGGTCCTTCCGCAGGCCCTTCTCGCCGGCCTCCCGGCGATCTCGTTCGACATCGACGGGGCCGCGGAGGTCATCGAGGACGAGGCCACGGGGCTGCTTGTGCGTCCGGAGGACGTTTCCGGGCTCGCGGCCGCACTCGACCGGATCGCGTCCGACCTGCCCGCCGCGCGCGCGTGGGGGCGGCGAGGCCGGGATCTCTGCAGGACGCGCTTCTCGGCCGAAGCGATGGTGGAGTCGCTGGAGCGGCTCTACGGCGCGCAGACCGCGTAATGCGCACCGGAACCGCCGTCAATTTCTCGACTTACAGCCGGCGCGCAAGTTGTCGGCACCGCCGGACGCTGCTACAATTGCGGCGTCCCTTGGTGCCGGGAGAAGACAGACGGTGAGAGCCATCATTTCCGACATTCACGCCAACCTTGAGGCTCTCGAGGTGGTTCTGAAACACATCAAAGACCAGGGGATCACGCAGATCCAGTGCCTCGGCGACGTCGTGGGATACGGCCCCAACCCCGTAGAGTGCGCGGACATCACCCGCGCCACCGTCGAATGGTGCCTCCTCGGCAACCATGACGAGGCCGTCGTCGACGAGGTCGTCGGAGGCATCGGCTTCAATCCTCTCGCGCGCGGCGTCATCGACTGGCACCGCAAGGAACTCAAGCCCGGCTGGCTCTCCAACCGCCAGAAGAAGGACCGCTGGGACTGGCTGCGCGGCCTGCCGCGCTCGAAGAAAGACGGCGACTTCATGTACGTCCACGGGTCCCCGCGAGACCCGACCATGGAGTACGTCCTCCGCTCCGACTGCGAGGACCTCATGGGCGGCGTCCCCGACAAGATCCGCGAGTGCTTCGAGAAAATGGAGCAGTCCTGGATCTGCTTCAACGGGCACACCCACGACCCCGGCGTGATCACGGAAGACGGCAAGTTCCGCACGCCGGCGGAGCTGGAAATGAAGTACACGTTCGAGAAGGGAAAGAAGGCGCTGATCAACGTGGGGAGCATCGGGCAGCCGCGCGACGGCGATCCGCGCTCGTGCTACGTGACGATCGACGGGGAGAACCTGACGTACCACCGGGTCGAATACGACTGGAAGAAGACTGCGGAAAAGATCCGCGGGATTTCGGCGATCGATCCGAGGATGGGGGACAGGCTCGGGCTGGGCCGATAGGCCGCCGGGCCGCACTGGAGGACACCGGGATGCGCGTCCAGATTGCCGTGAAGCACATGGACATCACGGAGGAGATGAAGGACTACGCGGAGGAGCGCGCGGAGAAGCTGGAGCACTACTTCGACCGCGTGAACTCGATGCAAGTGATCCTGAACCGCGACGGAGAGCTGTACAGCGCCGAGATGATCTGCGGCGGCGCGCGGGGGAAGCAGCTCGTGGCGCAGGAGAGGCACAAGGACGTCTTCGCGGCGATGGACCTCGTCACGGACAAGATGGAGCGGCAGTTGACGAAGCTGAAGGAGAAGGTGCGCGGGCACCACGTGAAGAAGGCGCCGAAGTCGGCGGGCGTTCCGACGCGCTCCACGGGACGGAAGTGAGGAACGGCCGCACGCGATCCGCCACGAGGCGAGAGGCAATGAACCCATGAAGCTGACAGAGCTGGTCATCCGGGAGACGATCATCGAGGACATCCAGTCCCCGGACAAGAAGGGCGCGCTGCGCGAGCTCGCGGAGGCGATCCGCGCGGCCCGCAAGCCCGCCGGGTACAAGACGCCGGACGTGCTCGAGGCCCTCCTCAAGCGCGAAAAAATGGGCACCACCGGAATGGGCGGCGGAGTCGCGCTTCCGCACGCGAAAGTCGAGGGGCTGCCCGGCCTGTTCGGCGCGTTCGGGCGATCGAAGCCCGGGGTGGACTTCGGCGCCGTTGACGGCGAGAAGGTGCACCTGATGTTCATGCTGGTCTCCCCGCCCGCCGAGGCGAACGCCCACCTGGCGGCGCTCAAGCGGCTCAGCGCGGGGATCCGCATCCCCAACATGACGAAGTTCCTGAAAGCGGCGAAGAACGCCCGGGAGATCTGGGATCTCCTCCGGGAGATGGACGAGTCCGTAGGAGCCTGAGAACCCTTGGTCGAGACAACTGTGACGATCCAGAACGCGCACGGGCTTCACGTGCGCCCCGCCACCAAGCTCGCGGACCTGGCCGGCAAGTTCAAGAGCAACGTGACGATCCACAAGGACGGGCAGGACGTGTCGGCGAGGAGCATCATCGAGCTGCTCACCCTCGCCGCCGCCCACGGGACTGAACTGCGGATCCGGGCCGAGGGCCCGGACGCGACGGAGGCTGTGGACGCGATCGCGAAGCTCGTCAATTCGCGGTTCGGGCTCGAGTAGCCCGGGACAGGTACGGCCGTACCATGCAGATCCTGAAAGGAACTCCCGTCAGCCCGGGAATCGTGATCGGGGAGGCCTTCCTCCTCGATTTCGAGGAGTTCCGCATGCCCCGCCGCGCCGTCGAACCCGAGGCGATCGAGGCCGAGGTCCAACGCTTCGAAAACGCCGTCGACCGCGTCGTCGCGGAGATCAGCGAGGACGTGAAACGCCTCGAGGAGTCGATGCCCGACGGCGACCTCCACCTGATCTTCAACGGCCACATCGCCATCGTCCGCGAACTCGTCCCCACCGTCGTGGACTCCATCCGCAAGTACCGGTTCACGCCCGAGCACGCCGTCTCCAAGAAGATCCGCCAGACGATCAAGCTGCTCACGTCGCGCGACGACCCGAGCGGCTTCGCGGCGCGGATCGTCGCGGACTTCACGGACGTGGAGAAACGGCTGCTGCGGGTGCTGTTCGGAAGGCGCGGGGACTCGAAGAGCGGGGCGGCGGGGAAGTCGATCGTCTTCGCGAGGGACCTGACGCCCTCGCAGACGATGGCGCTGGACCGGACGAAGATCCTGGGATTCGTGACGGAATTCGGCGGGAAGACGAGCCACACGGCGATCCTCGCGCGGGCGCACGGGATCCCGGCCGTGGTCGGCATCGCGGACGTGACGCGGGAAGTCAGCGGCGGCGACACGGTGATCGTGGACGGGACGAAGGGGATCCTGATCGTCGAGCCGGACGGGGAGACGCTGAAGAAGTACCGGGCGCTGGAGAAGAGCTTCATCAGCTTCGAGAAGCGCACGGCGGAGGAGATGCGCGCGCAGCCGTCGGAGACGCGCGACGGGATCGCGGTGGCGCTGCTGGCGAACATCGAGCTTCCCGAGGAAGCGAAGGGCGCGAGGGAATTCGGCGCGGGCGGGATCGGCCTGTTCCGGACGGAGTTCCTCTACTTCGACGCGAGGAACCTGCCGACGGAGAAGGAGCAGTTCGAGAAGTACCGGAGCGTGCTGCAGGCGATGGACGGGCGGCCGGTGACGATCCGGGCGCTGGACATCGGGGCGGACAAGGACGTCGCGGGGATCGCATCCCCGGAGCGCAATCCGTTCCTCGGGCTGCGGGGCATCCGGCTGCTCTTCGAGCGGATGGACCTTTTCCGGACGCAGCTGCGCGCGGTCCTGCGGGCCAGCGCGTTCGGAAAGGCGCGGCTGATGTTCCCGATGATCTCGACGCTGGAGGAGGTCAAGCAGGCGAAGGCCATCGTCGCGGACGTGCGGGAGGAGCTGGACGCGGAGGGCGCCTCCTTCGACCCGGAGATGCCGATCGGCGTGATGATCGAGGTCCCGAGCGCGGCGATCGCGGCGGACATCCTCTGCAGCGAGGCCGACTTCCTCTCGATCGGCACGAACGACCTCGTCCAGTACGTGATGGCGGTGGACCGGGTGAACGAGAAGATCGCTCCCCTCTACCAGCCGGGACACCCCGCCGTGCTGCGGCTCCTTCGCAGCGTCATCGACGCCGGCGCACGCGCCGAGCGCCCCGTCGCCATGTGCGGCGAAATGTCCGGCGACCCCCTCTTCACGGCACTCCTCCTCGGCTTCGGCCTCCGGAGCTTCAGCGTCGTCCCCAGCGCCATCCCCGAGGTGAAGAAGGTCCTCCGCTCGGTCACCATCGCGGAGGCGAAGCAGATCGCGCAGGACGCGCTCGCCCTGCCCGACGCCCACCAGGTCGTCGAGTACCTCACTGAGAAAACAAAACGCATCATCCCGGAACTCTTCTAGAATTCCGGTGTTGGAGCCGGGGGGAACTGGAGGACTGACATGCGAAAACTGCTCTTCCTGGCCGGGATCGCCGGCCTGCTCGCACCTGCGGCCGCAGAGACGATCCGGATGCGTGACGGGTCCTATCACTCCGGCGAGGTCCTTTCCGCCGACGACGACATCGTCCGTATCCGCTTCGCCGAAAACGGCCTCGAGCTGGACCTGAAATGGGACCAGCTCGCGTCGGGCGAGGCGCAGCGCATCCGCTCGCGAATGGCGACCGAGAAGGCGGCGCGCGTGAAGATCGACGGGGAGGTGATCTACACGAAGAGCGAGACGATCGAGGGCGTGGTGCAGGAGGAATCGGCGGACCGCCTGAAGCTGAAGTCCGCAAAGGGCGTCAAGGAGATCGCGAAGGCGGGGATCATGCGCCGCGAGAAGACGAAGATCAACGCGCTCTCGGTGTACACCCCGGACGAGTTCTACGCCTCGACGTCATCGAGGTACGACGTGGCGACCGCCGCGGGGAACTTCGAGCTCGGCGACCTGTGCCTCGAGATCGCCCTGTACGTCCAGGCGAAGGAGCATTTTGCGAAGGCCCTCGAGCTCGACCCCGGCTGGAAGGCGCGGGTGGAGCCGCGGCTGGCGAAGGCCGAGGCGGGGGTGAAGGAGCTGGAGGCGGCGGCGATGCTGAAGGAGGCGGAGAAGCTGACGGCGGAGGACAAGCTGGAGGAGGCGGTCGCGAAGTACAAGGAGATCGTGGAGAAATACCCCGGGACCGCGGCGGCGGCGAAGGCGGCCGACCTTGCGGCGAAGGGAGAGGGAGACGTGACGGCGCTGAAAGGGGAGCAGAAGAAGGAGGCGGACAAGAAGCTGGCGAAGTCGTACTACGACGAGATGAAGGCGCTTCTGGGTAAGGCCGTCGCGAAGAAGGACCTGACGTTCGACGACCAGCGGACGTACGTGGAGAAGGGGCTGGCGACGGAGATCCTGGACAACCTGGCCGTTCGCCTGAAGGTGGACCGCAAGCAGCTGGAGCTGGACTGGAAGGCGCGCGAGCTGGACGAGTGGAAGACGGCGAGCTACGGGGAAGGTTCGTGGCTGCTGGATCCGCCGGACCTGGCGATCGAGAAGGGGACGAGCCAGGACGACCTGGCGAAGAAGCGGCAGCAGGCGCAGCTGATTGCGGATCTCAAGAAGCAGGCGGCCGACCAGAGGAAGCTGGTGAACGAGTGGTGGGCGAAGCAGAACACGACGGCGAAGATCAGCTGGCTGACGGCGTACGCGGCCGAGAAGACGATGATGATCAAGCCGGTGGAGCACGCGAACTGCAGCAAGTGCGCGGGCAAGGGAATCCTCGGCTCGAGTTCGCTGTGCCTGCGCTGCCTGGGCACAGGGCTGGACCGGGTGGTCTCCTACAAGTAGCGCCGTTCGCGGGGCCGGGCGGCCGACGCCCGGCCCTGCGTGTTTCCCGGAGGGGGGAAGTCGCGTGACGTGCCAGGGATGCGGGCAGGAGAATCCCGCGACGTCGCGGTTTTGCGGCGCCTGCGGACAGCCCCTCGCCGCCGCCGCGCCCGCCGCCAACTGCCCCCGCTGCCGCGCCCCCAACCCGCCCGGCTGCCGCTTCTGCAACCAGTGCGGCTCGCGCCTCGGCACGGCGACGTTCGAGGACGACGGGAAGGAGCGGAGGGTCGTGACGGTGCTGTTCGCGGACGTAAGCGGGTTCACGAGCCTGGCCGAAAAGCTGGACCCCGAGGAGGTGGAGGAGCGGATCCGCGCCTGCTGGGCCCGGCTGACGCCGGTGGTGGAGCGCCACGGCGGGTACGTGGACAAGTACATCGGCGACGCGGTGATGGTGCTGTTCGGCGCGCCGACGGCGCACGAGGACGACCCCGAGCGGGCCGTGCGCTGCTCGCTCGCGCTTCACCAGGCCCTTCGCGACGACCGGCTGCGCCTGCGGATCGGCGTGCACACGGGCGAGGTCATCGTGGGCTCGGTGTCAGACCGGGGCGAGAAGGACTACACGGCAATGGGCGACACCGTGAACACGGCGAGCCGGCTGCACACGCACACGCTGCCGGGCCGCACGGTCATCAGCGCCGCGACGCAGCGGCTGGTGGAGGGGAAGTTCGCGGTGCGGGGGCTGGAACCGATGAAGGTGAAGGGGAAAGAGGAGGCGATCCGGGCGTTCGAGGTCGCGGGTCCTGCGCCGAGGCTGGGAAGGGCGGCGGGGGCTGCGACGGCGTTCGTGGGCCGGGCGCCGGAGATCGCGAGGCTCGACGGCCTGCTCGAGAAGGCGCGGGCCACGCAGCAGATGGCGGTTGTGGGGATCTCGGGGGCGCCCGGGGTGGGGAAGGCGCGGCTGCTGGCGGAGTGGCGGAAACGCGCGGCGGCGTCGTGGCCGGAGGCCGCGTTCCTGTCGGGCGAGGCGGTGCCGTACGGCGGGGAGCCGTGCCGCGCGGTGCGCGCGGCGGTGCTCGGACGATACGGGGAGGAGGCGGAGCCCGCCGAGCTGCTGCCCGCGCTCGCCGAGGACCTCGCCGCGGGCGGCGACCGCAACCCCGAGCTCTCCGCCGGCTTCATCGGGCGGCTGTTCGGAATCGAGTCGGGCACGCGCGTCCGGCATCTCGACCCCCGCGACGTCCGGGCCGCCGCCTTCGCCGCGCTGCGCAACCTCCTCGTCGGCCTCGCCCGCCGCGGCCCCGTCGTCTTCGTCCTTCACGAACTCCAGTGGGCCGATTCCGCCACCGCGGACTTCGTCGAGAACCTCCGGAAGTCGCCGCTCCCCGCCCCTCTCGTCCTCGTCCTCGTCGCGCGGCCCGAGGGCTTCCGCGAGCGCCCCCAGATCGCCGACGTCGAGCGCTTCGACCTCGCCCCCCTCTCGCCAGCGGAAACCGACGAGCTCATCCGCACGATCCTCGGCGGCCGCACCCTCCCCGCGGACCTCGCCGACCTCCTCCACCGGAGGTCCGAGGGAAACGCCTTCTTCCTCGAGGAGATGCTCCGCAGCCTCGTCGAGGACGGCGCCCTCGCCGAGGACCAGGACGTCGAGCTCGACGGCGACGGCCTCGCCCTCAAGCCGAGCCGCACCCTCCGCCTCGCGCGCCCCCTCGAGGAAGTCCGCCTCCCTCACACCGTCCAGGGCGTCGTCACCGCACGCATAGACTCCCTCCCTGAGGACGCCCGCAAGGTCCTCAAGGCCGCCGCCGTCGCCGGCCGCTCCTTCTCCCGCTCCATCCTCGAACGCGTCCTCGAGCGCGGCGTCGACGAAGCCCTCGCCGAACTCCTCCGCCGGGACCTCATCCAGGAACGCCCGCCCGCCACCCCAGGCGACCGCGACTTCGTCTTCGCCCACGCCCTCATCCCCGAAGTCGCCTACCGCGAGATCCTACGCCGCAACCGCAAGGCCCTCCACCGCGGCATCGCCGAAGCCCTCGAGGAACGCCTCGGCCCCCGCCGCCCCCTCGACCTCCTCGCCTCCGCCGCCAATCACTTCGAACAGGCCGACGTCCGCGACCGCGCCGTCACCCTCTTCCTCGAGGCCGCGGGCCGCGCACGCCAGATCTACGCCAACCAGGAAGCCCTTCACTGCTACGCCCGCGTCCTCGCGATGGAAGAGCGCCCCGAGGCGCTTCGCGGCCGCGCGGAGGTGCTGTCGCACCTGGGGCGGCATGCGGAGGCGCTGTCGGACCACAGGCGGCTGAAGGAGCTGTTCGCGCGGGAGGGGGACGCGGCGAGCCGCCGGGCGGCGGAGAACGGGATCGTTCACACGCTGGCCTCGATGGAGCGGCTGGACGATGCGGAGGCGGAGGCGCGGCGGATCGCGGCGGAGTCGGCGGCGGCGGGGGACACGGCGGCGGAGGTGGCGGCGCTGAACACGCTGGGCGTGGTGATGGCGAAGAGCAAGCGGGACGGGGAGGCGGAGGAGGCGTGGAAGAGGTGCGAGGCGGCGGCGCGGAAATCGGACGACCGGCGGACGGCGGCGGCGGCGCTGAACAACCTGGGGCTGCTGGCGATGAGGAGGCAGGCGCTCGAGGAGGCGCGGCGGCTGTTCGAGGAGTCGATGGCGCTGGAGAAGGAGGTGGGGAACCGGCCGGGGGTGATCGTGAGCCTGACGAACCTGGCTGAGATCCACGCGCGGCTGAAGGCGGAGCCGCAGGCGATCGCGACATACCAGGAGGCGATCCGGCTGTGCCGCGAGATCGGGCTGGTTTACGGGCTGGGGATCTGTCTGAACAACCTGGCGAACATCCACGCGAGGGGATGCCGCTACCGGGAGGCGCAGGAGACGTACAACCAGGCGCTCGCGCTGCGGCGCGAGATGGGGGACCGCTCCGGCGTGGCGACGACGCTCGGAAACGCGGCGATCATCCGGCACCTGCTCGGCGACCTCGCCGGCGCGCTGACCGCGCTCGACGCCGCCCTCGCGCTCGCGCGCGCGACGCGGCAGCAGCGCGTCCTCGCCGGCGTCCTCGACACCCGCGCCAACCTGGCCCGCCTGGCCGGCGACTTCGAGTCCGCCGAGCGCGACCACCGCGAGGCCGCCGCCATCGACCCCTCCCGCGCCGCGGACTGCGCATTCTCGCTCGCGCTCGACCTCCTCGAGGCCGGCCGCCGCGACGAGGCCCTGAAGCTCGCCCGCACCCTTCCCCCCGGCTTCTCCCTCCAGGTCCGCGCCGTCGCCGGCGACTCCGCGGCCGCCGCCGAAGTCCTCGCGATCCCGCCCACGCCCACCCCCGAGGGCGTCGTCTGGACCGCCGCCGCCGCCGCCTGCGGCACCTCCTCGGCCGAGCCCGCCCTCCGGCGCTTCGCCGCCGAAGTCGACTCCCTCGGCCTCGCGGGCATCGCCTGGCGCGTCCGTGCCGACCTGGCCGCCCTCTCAGGCTCCCGCGCCGACGCCGAGACCGCCCTCCGCGAGGCCGGCCGCCTCGCGACGCAGCTGCCGGCGGGGAAGGGTCCGCTGCTGGAGCGCCATCCGGCCCTCGCGCGGTGCCGCAGCCTGCTCGCGCAAGCCCGTTAACGAGATTCGCGCTTGAACGGAAGGGGCGCGGAGGCCTAGAATCCGTGGCTGTCTGGACGCGGCAGGGTTCATCCACTCCTGGGGAAGCAACACTGATGCAGGCCCGCCTGCTCGTCATCAAGGGCAAGAACGCCGGGGCGTTCATCGAGGTGACGCCGAGGGCGGCCGTCTCGATCGGGCGCGGCGACGACAGCAGCATCCCCATGTTCGACCCCGGCCTCTCGCGCCGGCACTTCGCCGTCCAGGCCGACAACGGCGGCTACGTCATCGTCGATGCGAAGTCCACGAACGGCACTTACGTCAACAGCGAGCGCATCAGCGGCACCATCCCGCTGCACCACGGCGACATCATCGCCGCCGGCTCCAGCCTCTTCGAGTTCCGCATCCAGGACGACGTGAACGACGAGACGACGCAGATCTTCCTGAACAGCGAGAACCGGCAGGACTCCACGCAGCAGAAGGAGGAGACGAGCGTCGGGCTGGACCTCGACAAGTCGACCATCATGGCGCTGCCGCAGAGCGAGGCGGATATGCGGCAGGCGCACCGCGCGCTCACGACGCTGTACAAGGTCGGGAACGTGATCAACGGGGAAGTGGATCTGCAGAAGGTGCTGAAGAGCACGATGGACGGCGTGATGAGCCAGGTGCGCGCCGACCGCGGGACGCTGATCCTGATCGACCGGGAGCGGGGGACGTACGAGCCGGTCGTGGTACACACGGGCGTCGACGACCCGCTGGAGGATCCGAGCGCGGAGGTGCGGCCGTACCTGTCGCGGACGATCCTGGACAGCGTCGTGAGAAACGGGCAGTCGATCATCTCGAACGACGCGCTGGGCGACGAGCGTTTCAAGTCGGGCGAGTCCATCATCATGCAGCACATCCGCAGCGTGATGTGCGTTCCGCTTGCGGCGAAGGACAAGATTCTGGGCGCGATCTACCTCGACTCGACGGGGACGATCGACGCCTTCCAGCAGTCGGACCTCGAGCTCGTGACGGCCATCGCCCTGCAGGCCGGCCTCGCGATCGACCGCGCCAAGCTCATCGAGGACCTCGAGAGCCTCTTCTTCGAGAGCATCCGCACGATCGTGGCGGCGCTGGAAGCGAAGGACAAGTACACCTGCGGCCATTCCGAGCGCGTGACGACGTACGCGGTGGAGCTGGCGCGGGCGCTGAACTGGAACGAGAAGGACCTGACGACGCTGAACCTGAGCGCGCTGCTGCACGACGTCGGCAAGATCGGGATCCCGGAGAGGGTGCTGCTGAAGCCGGGGAAGCTGACGGCGGAGGAGTTCGAGGTGATGAAGCAGCATCCGGTGATCGGGGCGGAGATCATCAAGCACCTGAAGAATGCGGCGTCGATCATCGGCGGGATCCGGCACCATCACGAGCGGTGGGACGGGATGGGGTATCCGGACGGGCTGGCGGGGGAGCAGATCCCGGCGATGGCGCGGGTGATCCAGATGGCGGACTCGTACGACGCGATGACGAGCCACCGGCCGTACCGGCGGGGGATGACGCACGAGGAGGTGATTTTCGAGGTCGAGAGGTGCAAGGGCTCGCAGTTCGACCCGAAGATGGCGGAGATCTTCCTGAGTCTCCTGAAGACGGGGCGGATCCGTCCGCTGCTGATGAAGCAGCCGCACTACATGGAGCATTTCAGGGCGGAAGAGTAGTTGGTGGTTGGTAGTTGGTGGTGGGTGGTGGGGACGGGCGCGAGGCTCCGGGAATAGAGGGGCCTCTTTTCTTTGAAGCGCGCCGAACTATTATCGGACGTTGTCGCCCTTGATCCGGACGACCATCCGCGCCGCTCCGGCAATCGCCGCGGGCGCCGTGAAGATCCCCATCAGCGGCACCAGCGTGGTCAGGAACGCCGCGCTCCCGAACCCCAGCGAGCGGCCCGTGTTCGCGACGGTGAACTTGTACCGGTCCAGCACGCCGTACCCGTACGCCTCGAGGGAGTAGTCCGCGAACTGGAAGGCCAGCAGCAGGAACGTGACGCCGCCGGCGATGACCTGGCCGATCAGCGGGATCAGCCCGATGCCGAACAGCAAGGCCTGCACCCCGATGAAAATGGCAAGTTTCCCGGCCTCCTGGAGGATGGTCTTCAGCGCGATCTTCCAGAGCGGCCCGACGTCCATGATCTGCCGTCCCGTGAGGTGCAGAAGGGCGGCTTCAGCCAGCTTGGTGTAAAAGGGGGCCGCCACGACGCTGGAAAGGACGAGGGAGAGCACGACGACGGCGGCCAGGCCGACGATGATGACCAGGACCTGCAGGGCGACGTGCCCGGCCGTGCCCCAGCCGGACTTCGCCTGCCCGACCATCCAGGTGACCGCATCGCCGGCGAAAAGGAAGACGAGGACGGCCATCGTCCCGAACAGGAGGGCGTTCAGGATCATCGGGATGATGGCCCACTTGCGGATGCTCCCGACGCCCAGGACGAGCCCGAAGCCCGCGAAGAAGTCGCCGAGGCCCGCCAGGAAGTTCGTCATGGCCGGGCATTCTGCGGGCGGGGGAATCGGCCATCAACCCCGATGTTCGGAACGCAGCAAGGGCGAGCGGCGGCGCGGGAAAACGGGGGGCGGAGGCGCACCGGGACTGCCGCAGGCGCAACCCTATCTCGACGCAACATAAGAGACATTATCGGACGTTCTACAGAGGGAAACCAAGGGGCTACCGGCCGTATTTCAGCCTCTCCGCCTGCACCTCCGAGATCACCTTCACGGCGCGGATCTTCGCAGCCGCACCAGCTTGGTCGTACGAAACCCGGCGGTACCGAACCTCCCGGCCCTCCTGAAGCACGAAGCACGCGTCCGGGTTGTCATCCCTCGGCTGGCCCACCGATCCCACGTTGACCAGGGCCTTTGTTCCAGGCGGGAACGAGATGGTCACATCTCTCGCCGACACTCGCTCCGAGATCGCGTCAGGTCGGAAGACTGCAGGAATGTGGGTGTGGCCTATGAATCCGATGTCCCGGATCAGTTCGAAGTCAGCGTCCAGGGTCCTCGGAGCAGCCGACGCCTCGGTCTCCGATATCCAGCCCAGGATCGGGTCCGTGGGTCTCCCGTGCATGAAGGTCATCTCCCCTTCCCAGACCTGCGTCTCCAGTCGCCGGATCCAGTCCCAGCGCCGCTTGTCGGCCAGCTGGGGCGACTTGCCGGGGACCAGCAGCGCCGCTTCCCAGTCGCAGTACCTCTTCGCCTGCTGATTCGGCGTCCACCGGCCGGCGAGGTACTCCCGCAGCATGAACTCGTGGTCCCCGGTCAGACTCCACTCGCAGACTTCCCGCACCCGGTCCACGCAGGCCACGACGTCGGCGCCGAAGCCGAGGATGTCGCCGAGGCAGACGAAGCGGTCGGCGCCGCAGGCGGCGGCGTCGGCGAGGACGGCTTCGAGGGCCTCCAGGTTTCCGTGGATGTCGGAGAGGATCGCAGTCCGGACGGCCATCCCGCCAGCTTACACCACCAGCCGGCGCTTCATCATCCGCACCGCCAGGGCCACCAGCGGCACGACGACCGCGGCGAACCAGGCGAGGCGCGCCCAGACGCCGGCGTCCCAGTGGCCGAACGCGATCGCGCGGGTGGTCGCGGTCAGGTGGGTCAGCGGCATGAACTGCGCTACGTGCTGCGCCCAGCGCGGGAGGCCCTCGACCGGGAAATACGTGCCGCCGAAGAGGCTCATGGGGGTGATGAAGAGGAAGATCGGGTAGTTGAAGGCGTCGATGCCGGGCGTGATTGCGGTGAAGCACATGGCGACGGAGGCGAAGAACAGGCCGGCGAGGAAGGCGACGAACGGGAGAGCGAGAAGGTGCGGGAACTGCATGAACCCGAACGCGTGGACGACAGCGCACATGATCGCGACGGAGATGAAGGACTTGGTCGCGCCCCAGATCAGCTCGCCGAGGATGACCTCCTCGATGCTGAGCGGCGTCGCGACGATCGCGTCGAACGTCTTCTGGTAGTACATGCGGATGTAGGAGCCGTACGTGCACTCGAAGAACGACGAGAACATCGTCGAGATGCCGATCATCCCGGGCGCGATGTACGCCGTGTACCCGACGTCCGTGCCGCGGTACGGGATCGTCTTCACGAACCCGCCCAGCCCCGCGCCGAACGCGAGAAGGTAGAACATCGGCTCCAGCAGCGGCGGCAGGAAGTTCACCTTCCACGTCACGCTGTAGACGTCGAGGTTGCGCCGCCACACCTGGAACACCCGCTGCGCCGCGTTCATTCGCGCAGGTCCCTTCCCGTCAGCCGCAGGAAGACGTCCTCGAGCGTCCCGCGGCGGACGATGACCTGCTCGGCGTTGAACCTCGTGACCAGCTCGCGCTGGAGGGCCTCGCCGGCGTCCGGGTAGGCGTAGAGGCGGTCGCCGTGACGCTCGCAGGGAGTGCCGCGAGCCTTCACCCACGCCTCGGCCGCCGCCGGCGGATTCCACACCTCGACCACCGTCGGCCGCGCGTGCTTCGCCGTCAGCTCCGCGGGACTCCCCTTCACCAGGATCTTCGCCTTGTCCATGATCACGAGGCGGTCGCAGAGCTGCGCGGCTTCCTCCATGTAGTGCGTCGTCAGCAGGATCGTCGTCCCCTTGCGCCGCAGCTCCCGGATCTTCTCCCACAGCACCTGCCGCGCCTGCGGGTCGAGCCCCGTCGTCGGTTCGTCGAGGATCAGGAGGCGCGGGCGGTTGAGAAGCGCCCGCGCCAGGACAAGGCGGCGCTTCATGCCCCCGGACAGCGCCATCACGGGACCGTCGGCCTTCTCCCGGAGCGCCACGAACTCGAGAAGCTCCTCCGACCGTTTCGCCGCCTCGGCCGGGTCGATTCCGAAGTATCTGCAGTAGACCACGAGGTTGCGTCGCACCGTGAAGTCCGGGTCGAGGTTGTCCTCCTGCGGGCAGACGCCCGTCTGCGCCTTGACTTCCCGGACGCGGGTGCGGACGTCGATTCCGAAGACCTCGAGCCGCCCGGACGTGATGGGGCTGTGCCCGTAGATCATCTTCATCGTCGTGGTCTTCCCCGCCCCGTTGGGCCCGAGGAAGCCGAAGCACTCCCCTTCGCGGACCTCGAACGCGATGCGGTCCACGGCGAGGGTGTCCTTGTACTGCTTGGTGAGGTCGGTGGCGGTGATGGCGGGCATGGCGGCGCGGATCGTACAGTGACGAGTGACGAGTGACGAGTGACGAGTGACGAGTGACGAGTGACGAGTGACGAGTGACGAAGAAGAGAAATCGT
>JADLHC010000240.1 GCA_020849035.1 Planctomycetia bacterium | reverse complement strand
GTAGTCCTCGCTGGGCATGAGCAGCACGCGGCGCCCGTCCTTCGCGATGCCGTGCCGCAGCGCTCGAACCCAGTCGCGCCCGTCGTACTCCGCGACCATCGAGCCGCGGCCCTTCGTGAGGTTCGACGCCCACCACTGCCCCATCGCGCCGTTGTCCATCACCATCTTCCCGCCCAGGTCCGCGCCGTGGCACTCCTTGCACCCGAGCAGGTGGTCCACGAGGTACTTGCCGCGCTCGATTGCGTCGCCGTCGCCGTCCGGGACCTTCAGCTCCGGCACGTCCATCTTCACGGTCTCCGCGACGCGGCTCGCCGAGACGAGATGGATCCCGAGAATCCCGCCGCCTGCGAGCAGCAGGAACGCCGCCGCAGCGATCATGAGTTTCCGACGCCCGCCGCCTTTCTTCGCGTCCGCCATGGTGCCGCTCCGTTTCCGAGCCTGGGCGGCGCATGTTACACGGGCGCGGTGGTTCGGGAAACCACGGGCGGGGCACGGCGGGACCGGGCGGGACCGCCGCCGTTCTCGCAACTCATGGGTAACGGTCGGGCTCGTCGGACGGCAGCCCTTCCAGCCAGCCGGCCCGCGCCTTGGGGAACGCGTCGGTGTAGGGAACGTACGGCTTGATGTCGAGGACCGGCGTGCCGTCGAGCAGGTCGATGCCGCGGACGCGCAGCACGCGGCCCTCGATGCCGGTCAAGCGAAGGGCCGAGAGGGCGATCGGGTTCGGGCGGTGCGGCGCGCGGGTCGCGAAAAGGCCGCGCTTCACGGCCGGGCCGCGCGGCGGGACGACCTGCGGATTCCAGCCCTCGTTGAGGTGGAGCCACGCGAGAACCCAAATGAACTCGAAGCCCTCGAGGTCCCTGAGCGCCTGCTCGTAGTTGTGGCCGGGCAGAAGCTCGATCTCGGCGTCGAGCGCGCGGTCCTCGAGCGTCTGCTCCGTCACCGGCGGCTGGCGCGGCGTCCCGAACCGCTCCCTGTACGGCGAGCGGACGTGCCCGATCACGTCGCAGCGGACGAACTCCGGCGCGGCGGTCGTGTGGTCCTGCGGCGGCTTGCGGCGTTTCATGACGGCATCTTACGGGTTACCCTTCCCCCGTGCCTGATACCCCCGCGCTCGACCACGCCGCCGTCTTCGCGGGCGCCGTCGTCTGCGCGATGGCAGGCACCGTCTGCTCGGGCCTCCTCCTCGCTCCCAGGCTCCTCTGGCCCGAACGCGTCACGCCGCCCCCGGACCCCCCGGAGATTCGCGCCGACTGGGCCTGGCCCTCGCTCCTCGCCGTGCCCCCCCTCGTCATCCTCTTCCAGACCGTCGCCTGGCCCCTCCGCTGGGCCGGCGTCCCCCGCACGCCGTGGATGGCGTTCGGGGTGGCTATGGGAAGCGGCGTCGCGGCGGTGGCCGTCGCGTGGGTGCTCCTCTGCAGGAGGGCCGGGAAGCCGGCCGCCGCGCTCGGGCTGCGGTGGCCGCACTGGAAGCCGCACCTGCTGCTGATGCCGCTCGTCGGTTACCCGCTCGGGCTGTCGCTGATGCTGCTGGCGATCCTGTTCGAGGTCGGCGTGCTGAAAAGGCCGCTTCCCTCCCCCCAGGCCGCGCTGCAACTGATGCGGTCGCTTCAGGACCCGGCGCTGCGGGCGTTCGCGGTCGTGGCCGTCGCGGTCGTGGCGCCGGTCGCGGAGGAGATCCTGTTCCGCGGCGTGCTGTTCCGCGGGCTGCGGCTGCGCTGGGGGCTGCTGCCGGCGATGCTCGCCTCGGCGGCGCTGTTCTCGGCGGCGCACCTCGACCCGGGGCACGCGCTGCCGCTGTTCGCGCTGGGGATGCTGCTGGCGTTCACGGTGGAGGAGACGGGCTCGGTCTGGCCGGGGATCGTGCTGCACGCCATGGTGAACGGGATCGCGACGCTGCTGGCCTGGAAGATGCCGGCCGCAGGGTAACCGCCGCGGCAACCGCGTCCGGAGCCGGAGTTGGACCGGCCTTTCCGACCTTCTCCCATCTCCCGTCTTGCGCTTGACATATTCCCATATCGGTATATGTTCAGGACATGGCCCGCCGCCCCACGACATTCGATCCCTTCAACGCCATCGCCGAGCCCCGGCGCCGCCGCATCCTCAACTTCCTGCGCCGCGGCGAGCGCTCCGTCGGCGACGTCGTCCGCGCCACCCATTTCGGGCAGCCCCAGGTCTCCAAGCACCTCGGCGTCCTCCGCAAGGTCGGCCTCGTCGCCGTCCGCGGCTCGGGCCGGCGCCGCCTCTACCGCCTCAACGCGCGCGGGCTGAAACCCGTGCACCAGTGGGTCAGCGCCTTCGAGCGCTTCTGGAACGAGTCGTTCGACCGCCTCGACGCCTGCCTCAAAGAGCTTCAGCAACAGGAGAAGAAGAATGAGCCCTGAACCCGACGCCACCGGGACCTCGGACCGCGAGATGGTCATCGAACGCCTCCTCGACGCCCCGCGCGAGCTCGTTTTCGCAGCCTGGACCGACCCGAAGCACCTCGCCCGCTGGTGGGGGCCGCGCGGCTTCACGCACACGACGAAGCAGTCGGACATCCGCGAGGGCGGCTCGTGGGTCTTCACGATGCACGGCCCCGACGGGAAGGACTACCCGAACAAGATCACCTTCCTCGAGATCAAGGCGCCGGACGTCCTCCGCTACGTCCACGGCGACCCGACCGACGAGAACTTCCGCACGACCGTCACCTTCGTGGACAAGGGCGGCAAGACGCTCGTCACCATGCGCGCCCTGTTCCCGACGGCTTCCGCCCGCGAGCACGTCATCCGGACGTTCAGGGCGGACGAGGGCGGGAAGCAGCACCTGGAGAAGTGCGCGGAGCAGGTGGAACGGATGAAGGCCGGGAAGGGCGTGTTCCTGATGACACGGCTCGTCGCGGCGCCGCGAGGGATGGTCTTCCGCGCGTGGACGGAGGCGTCGGAGCTGAAGCAATGGTTCGGGCCGAAGGGATTCACGATGCCGCACTGCACCAACGACCTGCGCCCGGGCGGCGTGATGCACTACGGCCTGCGCGCGCCGAACGGGACGGAGATCTGGGGGAAGTGGCTCTGGCGCGAGATCACGCCGCCGCGGCGGATCGTGATGCTCTCCGGTTTCAGCGACCCGGCGGCCGCGTGGGCGCGTCACCCGATGGCGCCGGTGTGGCCGCTCACGCTGCTCTCGACGGTCACGTTCGACGACGAGGGAGGGAAGACGCGGGTCACGCTCGAGTGGTGCCCGTACGAGGCGAACGCCGAGGAGCGCGCGGCCTTCGACGGCGCCCACCCGAGCATGGTCGGCGGCTGGACCGGGACGTTCGAGAACCTCGACGCGTACATCGCGAAGGAGGCCCGGTGAAACTCCCCCGCGTGACGTTCCGGCGGATCTTCGACGCCCCCCGGGCGACCGTCTGGCGGGCCTGGACCGACCCGAAGCACCTCGCGAAATGGTGGGGACCGTTCGGCTGGACCGCGCCCGTCTGCCGCTTCGACGCCCGCCCCGGCGGCGCGATCCGCGTGGACATGAAGGGCCCCGACGGCGGCGTGCACACGATGCTGGGAAGCGTCGTCGCCGTCGCGGCGCCGCGGCGGCTCGTGTTCCTGAGCGGCGTCCCCGACGCCGCGGGCCGGATGATGTTCGAGGTGCGCAACACCGTCACGTTCGCGGCCCGCGGCCGGCGCACGCTCGTTGCGCTCGAGGCCCGCGTCGTCCGCGCGACCGCCGCCGCCGCCGCGTTCCTCCCGGGAATGGAGGCCGGATGGTGCCAGTCGCTCGACAAGCTCGACGCCGCCCTCGCGGGGTCGGCGAAGCGCGAGATCGTCAGCGTCCGCTGCCTCCGCGCTTCGCCCCGGAAGATCTTCAGGGCCTGGACCACCGCGCGCCACCTCGCCCGCTGGTGGGGCCCGAAAGGCTTCACCAACACCATCTCCACCTTCCAGCCCCGCCCCGGGGGCCGCTGGGACCTCGTCATGCACGGCCCCGACGGCCGCGACTACCCCAACCTGTGGCGCTTCGTCGAGCTCGAGCCCCCGCGCCGCATCGTCCTCGAACACCCGTCCCGCCCCCACCGCTTCCGCATCCTCGCCACCTTCTCCGCGATGGGCCCGCAGACCCTCGTCGCGTTCCGCCAGGTCTTCGCCGCGGGCACCGCGCTCAACCCGAAGTTCCGCGAGTTCCTGCGGAAGGCCAACGAGGAAAATCTCGACCGCCTGGAAGCGGAACTCGCCCGGATGTCGTAAGCTCCGTTGCTCAAGCCGGACCTTTCGAAAGGAGTGGGCATGCTGTCTCCGCTGACCGACCGCATTTACGCCCTCGTCCGCATCGTGACCGGCCTCATGTACGCGTTCCACGGCCAGCAGAAGATCATCGGGTGGCAGATGCCCTACCCGAAGCCCGAGTTCGGCACCCAGATCTGGATCGGCGGCGTCCTCGAGCTCGCCTGCGGCCTCCTGATCGCCGTCGGGTTCTTCGGCCGCATCGCCGCCTTCGTCGCCAGCGGCACCATGGCCGTCGCCTACTGGCAGTTCCACGTCTTCCACGGCAAGGCCGAGGGCGTCGGCAAGTGGCTCCCCGGCGTCAACGGCGGCGAACTCGCCGTCGTCTACTGCTTCCTGTTCCTCTTCATGGCCGCCAGGGGCTCCGGCCCGATGAGCCTCGACGCGCGGCGCGAGAAGAAAGCCGAGTCGAAGTAAACACCCACTTCCGGAGACCCCCATGGCGGATCGCGTCGTCGTCTGCGTCGGGACCAGGCGCGGGCTGTTCGTGTACGAGTCGTCGGCGAAGCGTCGCGAGTGGAAGCGCCGCGGGCCGTTCCTGGAGGGGTGGGCGGTCTATCACGCGGTGGTGGACGCGCGGCGGTCGCCGAGGATCCACGCGGCGGCGGTGAGCGACGTGTTCGCGACGACGGTGATGAGCGCGGATCTCAAGTCGGCGAAGTTCACGGGGGCGAAGGCGCCGCCGGTGCCGCCGAAGCCGCTTCAGGCGCACGAGAAGTTCTACAAGCAGTGGGGGATCTCGCGGTCGCCGCGGGTGTGGCACATCGAGCCGGGGAGAACGGGCGAGAAGGGCGTGCTGTACGCGGGCACGGCGCCGGCCGGGCTGTTCCGGAGCGAGGACGACGGGCAGACGTGGGAGCCGAACGACGCCCTGAACAACCACCCGACGCGGAGGAAGTGGATGCCGGGCGCGGGCGGGATGTCGGCGCACTCGATCCAGCTGGACCCCGCGAACGGGAACCGGATGTACGTGGCGATTTCGGCGTGCGGCGCGTGGCGGACGGACGACGGCGGCAAGTCGTGGACGGCAATCAACAAGGCCGTCGCGAAGTACCCCGGCGCGCCGAAGGACGGCGAAGTCGGGAGCTGCGTCCACAAGCTGCTGCTGCACCCCGCGGTGCCGGGCCGCCTCTACCAGCAGAACCACGTCGGCGCCTACCGCTCCGACGACTACGGCGCGACCTGGAACGCGATCCACATGGGCCTCCCCAGCGACTTCGGCTTCGGCCTCGCCCTCGACGCGAATAACCCCGACACGTGCTTCACGACGCCGCTGAAGACCGGGACCAACTACCAGTTCCGCGCCACGGAGGGCCCGTTCCGCGTCTACCGCTGGAACGGCCCGGGCAAGGGCTGGACAGGACTGTCGAAGGGTCTCCCCGCGGAAGGCGCCTACCTCAGCGTCCTTCGCGAGGGCATGTCCGCCGACACGCTCAACCCGTGCGGCGTCTACGTCGGCACCGGCACCGGCACGGTCTTCCACAGCGCCGACGCCGGCCGCTCGTGGAGCCGCCTCGCGGAGTTCCTGCCGCCCGTGCTGTCGGTGACCGCGGCCGTCGTGTAGCCATGGCCCGCGTGGACGTCCTGCTCCCCGCCATGCTCCACAACGTCGTGGGGGCGAAGAAGCTCCGTGTGGAGGCCGCGACGCTCGCCGCCGCGATCGAGGCGGCGTTCGCGAAGGCGCCCGCGCTGCGGTTCCACCTGTGCGAGGACGACGGGCGCTTCCGGCCGCACGTGCTGTGTTTCCTCAACGAGGACAACACGCGCGAAATGAAGTCGCTGGACGTCCCGCTCAAGGACGGCGACGAGATCACTTTCCTGCCGGCGATCTCCGGTGGACTCCCGACCGGCCCGGCGTAGGATGGCCGCCACAGACCTGAACCGGAGGCAACCCATGGCCCGCAAAGTCGCGAAGAAGGCAACGAGGAAGCCGGCGAAGAAAGCAGCGAAGAAGGCCGCCCGGAAGAAGGCCGCGAAGCCGGAGGCGATGCCGAAGCCCGCGCACGGGACATTCATGTGGTACGAGCTGATGACGCGCGAGGACGAGGCGGCGATGACGTTCTTCGAGAAGCTGCTCGGGTGGACGCACGAGGACTGGCCGCTGGGCGCGGGGAAGGCGCCGTACCGGATCATGAAGACGCCGCAGAAGAGCGTGGCCGGGATCATGAAGATGACGGAGCCGGAGTTCCCGGCGGCGGTGCCGACGCACTGGTGCGGCTACATCGCGGTGCGCGACGTGGACGCGTCGTGGAAGCTGATCGGCGAGCTGGGCGGCGAGCAGATCCACCCGCCCACCGACATCCCGGAGATCGGCCGGTTCTGCATCTTCAAGGACCCCACGGGCGCGGTGCTCGCCCTCATGACCCCCGTTCAGGGCGTGGTCTGACATGTGCCGCAACATCCGCACTCTCTTCAACTTCGCCCCGCCCGCGACCTACGACGAGATCCGCGCGGCGTCGCTCCAGTTCGTGCGCAAGATCAGCGGCTTCGGCGCGCCGTCGAAGGCGAACGAGGCCGCGTTTCACCGCGCCGTCGACGAGGTGGCCCACGCCGCGCGGCACCTCGTCGGCGCGCTGGTGACCGATGCGCCGGCGAAGAACCGCGAGGCGGAGGCGGCGAAGGCGAAGGCGCGGTCGGCGGTGAGGTTCGGAAAGCGGAGCGGCTGACGGTCAGGCGTGGAGGGTGATTGGGAGCACGGCGCGATAGCGCTCGAAGTCGCGGTCCCGCGTGAAGATGGCAGCCTGCCGGTTCAGGGCGACGGCGCAGATCAGCGTGTCCGTCGAGGAGCCGGCGATGCCGCGGGCCGCGAGCCGGTTGAAGCAGCGGGCGGCTTCCTCGTCGTCGGCGCGGTCGAGCGGCTCGTTCGGGAACTCCGCGAGCTGGTCCCGGATCCGCTCGAAGGCCGCGGAGTCCTCGATCCCCGACAGGATCTCCTGCCTCACGGGGCCGATCAGGATCACGCGGCCGGCCGTGATCAGCTCCCGGAGCCCGAGGACCGCCGCCCGCTCGGCCGGCGACAGCGCGCCGCGCTTCCGGCGAAGCGCAAGCGACCAGACCGGTGTGTCCACCAGCACCTTCACCGCGGCTTCCGCTGCCGGGCGGCCTTGTAGTCGTACTTCGGGTTGAAGTCCACAGTGCCGAAGGACTCCAGGATCCGGAGCTGCCCGAGGTAGTTGACGTAGGACTTCAGCGCGGCGTTGACCGCGTCCTTCTTGCTGCGGTGGTGCCCGAGCTCCTTGGCCTTCGCGACGAGCCGGTCGTCAAGGTCGAGGTTGGTCGGCATGTGTGATCTCCTGTGTGACTGTTTGTGCAGACTCATCCTATCCTCTCCGCTCACCGGATTCAATCGCGCGCGCTACCATTTCCAGCCATGCCTCTCCTGCTCCACGGCACCGTCCTCCGCTCCGGCCGCTTCCCCGCCCCGCACGCGTTCACGACGCGGCTGGGGGGCGTGAGCGGCGGGCCGTACGCGTCGCTGAACGTGGGGTTCCGGAAGGGGGACCCTGCGGAGAACGTGGTGCGGAACCGGGAGCTGGCGGCGCGGGCGGCGGGGGCGCCAGGGGCGGTGGTGGCGCTGCGGCAGCAGGTGAAGGACGGCGTGGTGATCCTGGGGCAGGCGGAGGAGGGGGACGCGCTGGTCACGGACCGGCGGGGCGTGGCGATAATGACGTACTCGGCGGACTGCAACCTGCTGCTGCTGGCGGACGTGAAGGCGGGGGTGGTGGCGAGCGTGCATGCGTCGAGGCCGGGAACGCGCGGCCGGATCGCGGTGAAGGCTGTGGAAGCGATGCGGTCGCTCGGGGCGCGCGACATCGCGGCCGTCGTGGGCCCGTCGATCGGCCCGTGCTGCTACGACATCTACGGGCCGGTGCTGGACGACTGGCGCGCGTTCGGGCCGCGGTTCCTGTCGGAGCGCGGCGGGAAGACGTACCTCGACCTCAAGGCCGCCAACGCCGCGCAGCTCTCCGAGGCCGGCGTGCGGGACGTCGAGGTCTGCGACCTCTGCACGGCGTGCCGCGCGGACTGGTTCTTCTCGTCGCGGCGCGACGGGGACGAGAGCGGCCGGTTCGGGGGGCTGGTCTGGCTGGAGTAAGTTGTGTACTTCATGATTGACCAGTTTTGTACTTCGTGATAGAACACTTCTGTGCTTCTCAGGGACACACTGCTCCAGGTGCTGAGGGACGCGCGGCCGCCCGTGCCGCCGCGGCCCGAGATCCGGCGCGAGCTCGCCGGGAAGATCCCCGCGCGGTCGGCGCAGGCGCTCGTGCTGACCGGGGTCCGTCGCTGCGGAAAAAGCGTCCTGCAGGCCCAGGTCATGCGCCGGAGGCAGGCGCCGGTCTACTGCAACCTGGAGGACGCGCGGCTGTACGGCATGACGCCCGCGGACTTCCCCGCCCTGCTCGCGGCGATGGAGGAATCCGCGGCCCCGGCCGCGCCAGTCTTCCTCGACGAGGTCCAGGAGGTCCCCGAATGGCAGCGCCTCGTCCGCACCCTCCTCGACCGCGGCCGCACCGTCTGCGTCACCGGATCCAACGCGTCCCTCCTCGGACGCGAAGTCGGCTCGCGCCTCACCGGCCGCCACCTCTCCTTCGAGGTCTTCCCCTTCGGCTACCGCGAGTACCTCGACTACACCCGCCAGCGCCCCGGCCCCGCCTCGCTCGCCGCCTGGCTCGACGACGGCGGCTTCCCCGCCTACCTCCGGGAACGCGACCCGCACATCCTGGAGGAACTGCTCCGCGACGTCGTCGAGCGCGACATCGCCGTCCGCCGCGGTCTCCGCGAAGTCCGCCACGCCATGAACCTCGCGCTGTTCCTTCTGGCCAACACCGGCCAGCCGTTCTCGCTCCAGTCGCTCGCGAAATCCCTCGCAGTCCCGTCCGCGGCGCAGGCGTCCCGCATCGTCGAATTCCTCGTGGACTCGTACCTGCTCTTCGCGCTGCCGAAGTTCAGCACGTCGTTCAAGAAGCGCGTCGTGGCGCCCGCGAAGTACTACGCGATCGACAACGGGCTGAAGCGGGTGGTGTCGCCGCAGCGGAACCCGGACGTCGGGCGGCGGCTGGAGAACGCGGTCCATCTCGAGTTGCGGCGCCGTCGCGGGCCGCTGGCGTGGGCCGGGGAAAGAGACGCCTGGGAGTGCGACTTCGTGACGGACCGCGAGGCGATCCAGGCCTGCGCGCAGCTGACGCCTGAGATCCGGGAGCGGGAGGTGCGCGGGCTGGTCGAGGCGTGCCGCCTCCCGGGAAAGCGGTCGGCGCTGGTCCTGACGCTGAACCAGCGCGATGCGTTCGAGGAGGGCGGCGTGCGCGTCGTCGTGAAGCCGGCGTGGGAATGGCTGATGGAGCAGGCATAATCAGCGCATGCCTCCCCCCATCGCTTCCAAGCTCCCCAAAGTCGGAACGACCATCTTCACCGTGATGTCGCAGCTCGCGGCCGAGCACAAGGCCGTGAATCTCGGGCAGGGGTTCCCGGACTACATGCCGCCGGCGCCGCTGGTCGAGGCGCTCGCGCGGGCGATGGCGGAGGGGAAGAACCAGTACGCGCCGATGACGGGGCTGCCCGCGCTGAGGCAGGCGATCGCGGCGAAGGTGAAGCGGTGCTACGGGCGGGACGTGAACGTGGACACGGAAGTGACGGTGACTTCGGGCGGCACCGAGGCGATCTTCGACGCGGTGCAGGCGGTGGTGCGGCCGGGGGACGAGGTGATCGTGCTCGATCCCGCGTACGACTGCTACGAACCGGCGGTGGACCTCGCGGGCGGGCGGACGATCCACGTCCCGCTCGACCCGCAGGACTTCGGGGTGGACTGGGACCGCGTCAAGGCGGCGCTCACGAAACGCACGCGCGCCGTGATGATCAACACGCCCCACAACCCCTGCGGCGCGATCTTCTCGAAGTGGGACATGGAGCAGCTCGCCGCGCTCCTCGAGCCCACCGGCGCCTTCCTCATCTCCGACGAGGTCTACGAGCACATCGTCTACGACGGCCGCCGCCACGAGTCCGTCCTGCGCTTCCCCGCCCTCGCCGACCGCGCGTTCGCGGTGTCGAGCTTCGGCAAGACGTACCACTGCACCGGCTGGAAGGTCGGGTACTGCGTCGCGCCGCCGGCGCTGTCGGCGGAGTTCCGCAAGGTGCACCAGTTCGTGACGTTCGCGACGTCCACGCCGGCGCAGGCGGCGTTCGCGGAGATGATGGCGAAGCACCCCGAGCACGACGAGGGGCTGTCGGCGTTCTACCAGTCCAAGCGCGACGCGTTCGCGGAGAAGCTGCGGGGGACGCGGTTCAGGCCGCTGCCGGTGCCGGGCGGGTACTTCCAGCTCGTGGACTACTCGGCGGTGAGCGACCTCGACGACCTCGCGTTCTGCCGGTGGCTGACGATCGAGAAGGGGGTGACGGCGATCCCGCTGTCGCCGTTCTACGAGGCGCCGCCGAAGGGCCAGCGCCTGGCGCGGCTCTGCTTCGCGAAGGCGGACGCGACGCTGGTGGCGGGAATCGAGCGGCTGGGGCGGATCTGAGCCGGGCCGAGAAAGTGCCTTCTTCTCCCCAGGCCCTTCGCGGCCCGGCCCTCCCTGAGCGAGCCCGCGAGGCGAGTCGACGGGTGCAGATGACACGATCCGGCGCAGGTGAGAAGGGGCTTGCCTGAGTTTGGGCAGGTGCGCCTGGGCCGCAACGCGGAGGCGTTGCGGCGTGGGAGCACCTGCCCTGGGCGGGCGGCGTGTCGAAGAATCGCCCCCCGGTGCGCCCTCACGACGGCACCCGGGGACCCTCGGGGTCCCGCGAACAAGATGAAAGCCCGATGAACGTCGCCCCACCCGGTGCAGAAATTGCGCTGCTGGACGACGGGCGATGAGTCTGCAACGGGGAGTGGGAATCTGGGGAATTCGACCGCCGATTCAGGGAGTTCCACGCCCTTCATTCCGAGACCGGTCCCGTCGACGAAGAGGTGACCTGTGGGTCGCGAATCCGAGATCCTGGCGGGACTGCTGGCCGTGCAGATGCGGCTGGTGCCGGGTCCGCAGTTCGTGCGCGTCGCCGCGCTGGCCGACGCGGATCCCTCGAAGACGCTGACGAAGCGGCTCGTGGATGAGGGGACGATCGGCGCCGCGGAGATGTCTTCGATCCGGACGCTGGCGAACGCCCACGTCCGGCTCCACGAGGGCGACGAGGCCCGGGCGCTGGCGACGGCGCCGATCGATCCCAGGATCCTCGACTCGCTGGATCCGCACTCGCTCTCGCCGCTGCTCCGCGAGACCCTTCGCGCCTTGCGCCCCGCGGAGCGGTTCGGGACCACCGTCCTGTCGAAGTTCTCCGCGGGCCTGTCGCTGCTGGCGTCCGTGAAGACCGAGCCGGAGCAGGCGAAGGCCGCGACGTCCGATTCAACGCCTCCGCCCGCGCCGCGCGTGGAGCCGGTCGCCGACGCCCTGGCCGCGGCGCAGGTGGCGCAGGACGAGCGCCGCGCCGAGCGCGCCCTCAAGCTGTTCGCCGAGTGCCTCGACGAGGCGATGGCGCAGCACGACTTCCGCGCCCGGGCTCTCACCCGCGGCGTCGCGGAGCCGCACGTCTCCGCGCTCAGCTCGGACCGGGCGGACACGCTCAAGATCTCGCGGCACGAGACCACGCTGTTCGAGCAGTGCCAGCGCACGCTCGACGAGCTGCTCCGCAGGCGCCCGTCCGATCCCGTCATCCTCCGCTCCGCCGTCGAGTTCTTCCGGCTCGCCGGCGATCACTGGGAAATCGAGGGCGACGCGGCCCGCGCGGCCGTGCTGCTGGAGCGGGCGAAGCACCTGGAGGAAGGGCACGTCGAGTCGCGCCATCGCGAGGCCGTGCTGAACGTCCGGACGCGGGCGTTCCCGTGCCGGTGCGTGCTCGAGGGCCGCCGCGTGCAGGCCGACTCGCTCGTCCTGCGCGGCTTCAACCTCGTCACCGGCGCCCCGGCGCGCTCCCCCCACGCCGGCCTTCACCGCACCGAACCCCCCAGCGGTCATTGGTACCGCCTCCGGGCGCACGCGCCGGAGTGCCAGCCGCAGGCGCTTCCCGGCGCGCACGTCTGGCTGTTCCGGTACGACCTGCACGGCGACTTCTGCAGCGTCGTGACCCCCGCGGACGTGCCGGCGCGCGCCGATGCCCCCCTTCCGCCCGTCGTCGTCTCCGCCCTGTTCGGAGAGCACTCGCCGCACGCGCCGTCCGGGCCCGGCGTCTGCCTCGGCACGACACCGGTCGAGAACCTCAGCCTCCCGCCCGGGTCGTGGATGCTCGTCGTCTGGAAGCCCGAGCGCGTCCCGCTCCGCGTCCCCGTCCGCACCGGCCCCTCCGGCACCGTGGACGTCGACCTCACCCTCTCCCTTCCCGCCGAAATCCCGCCGCGCTTCGCGACTGTCCCCGAGGGACGCTTCCTGTACCAGGGCGACCTCCGGAACCCCCACTCCGAGCCGCTTCAGTCCGTCTGGACCCAGGACTTCCTGGTCGACCGCATCCCCGTGACCGCCCGCGAGTACTGCGAGTTCCTGAACGACCTGACGCGGACGGAGATGGACTTTGTTGCGAAGCGTCACGGGCCGCGGGCGGAGGAGTCGGGGCTGCCGTACTGGCCGGGGCCGCCGTTCCAGGTGCCGACGGCGGAGATGCTGTCGCGGGCGGCGCCCGAGGTGCGTGCGCTGTGCCGGCCGATGCCGGGGTGCGCGCGCGACTGGCAGGAGGGCTGGCCGGTGGTGGCGGTCTCCTGGCGCGACGCGCTGGCGTACGCGGCGTACCGCTCGGCGAAGACGGGGTGGCTTTTCTCGATCCCGCACGAGATCGAGTGGGAGAAGGCTGCGCGCGGCGTGGACGGACGGGTGTACCCTTGGGGAAACGTGCACCTGCGGGGGGCGTGCAACACGATCAGCGCGAAGGCGGAAGGGGCCTCGCCGGGTCCGGCCGGGGAGTTCCCGGCGGACGAGTCGCCGTACGGGGTGCTGGGGATGGGGGGGAACACGCGGGACTGGTGCCTGAACGAGCCGGGGTCGGAGTTCACGGGGGAGCGGGTGATGCGCGGGGGGCCCGGGGGGAGCGACGGGCTGAGGTGTCACGCGAGCTACCGGTCGTGCGCGGGGGAGGATCACGTGTCGCCGAACGGGGGGATCCGGCTGATGTGCCTGACGCGGATTGCGGCGCGTCCCCGGCTGGGGCCGCCGGAATCGGAGATCCGTCACGGGGGCGTCTAGGCGGTGGGCGCTGCGACGGCGACGGGCGAGCAGAGGCGGAACCCGATGGTCGGGTGGACGAGGTCGGCGCGGCCGACCAGCCGCGTGGTGCAGTCGATGCTCAGGTGGGAGGCGGACCAGTTGCCGCCGCGGGCGAACTTGAGGCCGGCGCCGGCCTCGGGGACCTCGTCGAGGCACCACTGCGACACGTTGCCCGCCATGTCGCGGATGCCGAACGGGCTTTCGTCGCAAGGCCGCGAACCGACCGGCTCCGGGTGCTGCCGTCCCTCGGCCGACTCGAGGTTGTGCGAGAACCACGCGATCCGCCGGTCTCCCCACGGAAACGCCCGCCCGTCCTCCCCCTGCGCCGCCCGCTGCCACAGGCGTTCCGGCAGCAGGCTCCAGAGCCGCCCTTCCCTCTCCGTCCTCCACCGCGCGTACGCCATCGCGTCCTCCCACGACACGCCCACGACCGGCCAGTCCTCGCGCCAGGCGTCCGCCATCCCCGCCCCCTCCCCGGTCGCCGTCGGCACCGCGTACTGCCCGCGCGCGTCCTCCAGCCAGTACCAGTCCGACGACTCCGCGCCGCGCGGGGCGTGGCGAAGTGCCTCCCGCGGCGCGCCGGCCGCGACGGCGTTGAGGAACGCGGCGTAGTCGCGACAGGTGACGGGAAGGCGCTCGACGAAGAATTCCCCGTCGATCCCGGCCTCGCGCTCCGTGCGCCGGCCGGGCCGCAGCGCGCCGCTGCGCCGCGGCGGCGCCGTCACGAGACGCGCTGAGTCAGGCCTCTCGCCCGCGGTGAACAGCGTCAGCGCTGTCTCCACCCGCTCGCCCCGGTCCACCGAGAACGGCACCGCAACCGGGTCGAATCCGGGCGCCACGACCACCAGGAGCCCCGGACCCATCGGCACCCGCACCCCCCTCAGCGGCGTCCGCCCCAGCAGCACCCCCGGTCCCTGCGGCGCAAACGCGCTTCCCTCGAACAGCCGCCGCAGCGCGACCTCGGGGACCCCGGACCCGCCGATTCCCTCCCCCACCGGCACGAGAATGCGGTCCGCCTCCAGGTGCCGGTGCATCCACACCTCCGCCCCGGGAACCGGCGCGCGCGGGCAGGCCGTCGAATGGACCTTGAGGAAGCGGGGCCGCCCGGGGCCGGCGCCGGGCGTGCACGCGCCGGTCCAGGCGTCGATGCCGCAGACGGGGAAGGGGCCGTCTTCCACGCGGCGCCCGGAGCGCAGGCAGGTGCAGCGATACGCGAACGTCTCGACCGTGAGCTCGCCGTGCCCGCGGACCTGGGGCATCCAGGTACCGTCGTCGGCGGCCTCGAGGGCCTGCCGCGCGCCCAGCATCCCGCGCTCGTCCCCCTCCTCCTCCGCCAGCAGGAATTTCTCCCACGCGTTGGCCGCCCGCATCCTCCGGGCCTCCTCGTGCCCCGGCACGACCGAGAGCGCCGCGCCGATCTTCACGTCGGCCTCGTGGAAAAGCTCCAGCCCGCGTCGCGCCAGGGCGTCGAGCCGGTCCTCGATGTGCCAGCCCGCCCGCAGCGCGTCGATCCCCTGCCGCTTCCGCAGGCTTTCGCGCGACTGCTCCCTCTCCAGCCGGACCGCCCGCCACTCGTCCAGGGCGCCCTTCCAATCGCGCGTCAACCGCTTCGCCTCCTCCAGGTGCCTCGCGGCCAGGTCCATGCGCCTCTCGAGGTCGCGCATCCCCTCGAGGTAGGCGTCGACTTCGTTGGCCATGGCGCGGGCGCTCGCGAATCGCGCGCGCGGCTCCTTCTCCAGCGCGCGGAGGCAGATCGCCTCGAGCTGGGGATCGACAGGCTCGAACTTCGAAGGAGCGGTGGGCCGCTCGATCTCGACGCGGGCGAGTACCTGCCGGGCATCCTCACCTTCGAATGGCGGGTGGCCCGTCAGGATCTGGTAGAGGATCGCTCCCAGGCCGTAGACGTCGCTCCGCTCGTCCACCGCGTCGATCTCGCCGCGCGCCTGCTCCGGAGACATGTACTGCGGCGTGCCGATGATCGTCCCGGCCATCGTGAGGCGCGGCGTGTCCGGGCCGGCGCCGGGAATCTCCGCGGCGCCCGGCGCCGTCGCCTCCCCCGGAGCCTCGAAATGCAGCGAGCGCGCGAGGCCCCAGTCCACCACGAACACCTCGCCGTAGTCCCCCAGCATCACGTTCGCGGGCTTCAGGTCCCGGTGCACCACTCCCCGCGAGTGCGCGTACGCCACCGCCAGGCAGACGTCGCGAAGCGCCTCGATCAGCCGCCGCTGCGGCCAGCTCCTCCGGATGATGATCTTCGCCAGGTCCTCCCCCTGGATCCGCTTCATCGCGAAGAACGCGTCCCGCGTCCCCGCCAGCACTCCCATGTCGTGTACGGCCACGATGTGCGGGTGGTCGAGCCGGCCGGTGATGAGCGCTTCGAACCGGAATCGGTCGAGAAGCACGGGGTCGGCGTCCTCGACGAGCAGCTTGAGGGCCACGGTGCGGTGGAAGACGTGGTCGACGGCCTCGACGACGCGGCCGAGGCCGCCCCGGCCGATTTCGTCCTTGAGGCTGTAGCGCGCGGAGGGAACTTCTCCCGCCGGATGGACCCAGGCCGCCGACGCGCCGGCTCCGAGCGGAACCGTCGCGCGCTGCACTTCCTGCGTCGCCGATCCGGACTCGAGCTCGCGCGCAAACTCCCGCAGGGCGCCCGCCTGCTCGGCGGTCACCGCCCCGCGGGTGAACAGGATCGCGGGGAGATCCCGGTCGGGCTCCCACTCCATGCGCGCGACGGCCTCGTCCACCTGCTCCTGCGAGACCAGCCCGAGTCGAAGGGCGATCTGGGCGGCACGGCGGTCGGCCGGCGGGAGACTGCGGGCCATGACGCGGATCCCGGAAAGATATGCGGGCGACCCGTGACGGGCCGCGTGGCGTGCCCCCAGCGTAAGCCGTGTCCACCCGGGATGGAAGCGCTTCCCCGGAAAATCGCGGATTCCCGGCGGCCCTTCCTTGATTCCCGGCGGCGTATCGTTTCGACTGTGATGCCGTATGGGGAGCGACACCACCCTCCTGTTCCTGATCCTCGCGTACCGCGAGGGGCTGCTCAAGCGCAACCGGCTGATGGAGGCGGTCTCGATCTGGATGCAGGATCCCTCACGGGACATCCCGCAGCTCCTGGAGTTGGCGGGGACGCTGAAGCCGGCCGACAGCGAGTCGATCTCGCGGCTCACGCGGGAGTGGGAGCAGGCCCGCGGCGCGGGGCAGGGCGGCCGAGCCCCCCTTCCCCTGTCCGTGCGCGAGACGATCGTGGCGATGCGGGAGGAGCCGGCGCGCGATCCCGGGGAGGCGCCTGCAGCCGCCGAGGAGCGGTACAGGGCGGGCGCGGAGCTGGGCCGCGGCGGCATCGGCCGCGTGATCGAGGCTCAGGACCTCCTGCTCGGGCGACCCGTCGCTCTCAAGCTGCTCTACGGCGGCTCGGCGCAGGAGATCGCCGAGCGGTTCCGCTGGGAGGCGCGCGTCACGGGGCGGCTGGAGCACCCCAACATCGTCCCGGTCCACGACGTCGGCGTCCTCCCCTCGACGGGGGAGCAGTTCATGGCGATGAAGCGCATTGTCGGGCGCGACATGGGGCGGATCATCGCGGACGGGTCGCTTCCCCTCCGCCGCCTCGTGGAGGCGCTCCGCGACGCCTGCCGTGCGGTCTCCTACGCGCACTCGCGTGGGGTGATCCACCGGGACCTGAAGCCGGCGAACGTCATGCTCGGGGACTTCGGCGAGGTGCTGGTCGTGGACTGGGGGCTGGCGCGGCTGGTCGGCGAGGAGGACCACGCGAGCCAGCTGCGCAAGTCGGCGGTGCGCGTGCCCGGGCGGGTCCTGCGCCCGATCGCGTCGCGGGAGGAGACGTCGCAGTTCACGCTGGACGGCGACGTGCTGGGGACGCCGTCGTACATGCCGCCGGAGCAGGCGGCGGGGCTCCTGCAGAAGCTCGACGAGCGCTCCGACGTGTATTCGCTGGGGGCGACGCTCTACGAGATCCTGGCCGGGCGGCCGCCGTTCGACGGGGAGTCGACGCGGGAGATCCTGGACGCGGTCGTGGCGGGGCGGCTGGACCCGCCGTCCCGGCACCGCGCGTGCCCGCCGGAGCTGGAAGCGGTCTGCATGAAGGCGATGGCGGGACGCCCGGAGGACCGGTACGGAGGCGCCGCGGATCTCGCGCGCGACCTGGACGCGTGGCTGGAGGGCGCGCTGGAGCGGGACCGCCGGGAGCGGATGGCCGGGGAGGCGCTGAAGCGCGCGGAGGAGGCGGCCTCGCGATGGCATGCGGCGGAGGCGCAGGCGGAGAAGCTGAGGGGCGAGGAGCGGGAGGAGGACCTTTCCCCGGCGCCTCTCACGGCGGAGCGGGCGATGAAGATGTTCGGGATCGAGGACGCGATCACGGCGGCGCGGCGCGAGGGGTCGCTGGCGCTGGCGGACGCCAACGCCGCGCTGGACACGGCACTCTCGCTGGTGCCGGGCCACCCGAGTGCGCGCCGGCTCAAGGCCGGGGTCTACTGGGAGCTGTTCCGGAAGGCGGAGGAATCGGGGGACGCCGCCTCGAGGGAAATCGCCCGGCGGATGGCGGAGGTGTACAACGACGGATCCCTCGACGCACGCCTCCGTGGCGACGGCACGATCGAGATCCAGGCGCGCGCCTGGGCCTGCCCCTGCCTCGTCGAAGGCCGCACCGTCGAGCCGGGCCGGCTCGGCGAAGACCACTGGCACCTCTGGTCCGGCGCGCGCGAGGACGGCGAGGAGACGGACGGTGCTCCGTCCCTCGCCCTGGACCGCGCCGTCCGGCTCCGCGTCCATGCCCCGTCCTGCAGGCGCGAACCCCTCGAGGGCGCAGAAGCCTGGGCGTTCCGCTACGAGGAGCGCGAGCGCATCCTCATCCCCGTCACCCCCGAGGGCCCCTCGCAGGGGCCCGCCGTCCCCGACGCCCTCCTCGACGACGTCTTCGGCTCCTCCCCCTATCGTCCCCGCGGACCCGGCCTCTACCTCGGACGGACTCCCGTCGCGCGCCGGCCCTGGCCCATGGGCTCGTGGCTTGTCCTCCTCTCCGCCCCCGGCCGCATTCCCCAGCGGCTCCCCTTCGAGGTCCGCCGGCTCGAGCAGGTCCATCTCCAGCCGACCCTCTATCGCCCCGGGGAGGTGCCCCCGGGATTCCTCGTCGTCCTCGGCCGCCGCTTCGAGTCCGTCCGCGAGGCCGGGACGTCGCCGATCCTCGACACCATGGACATGGAGGACTTCTTCATCAGCCGCTTCCCCCTCACCTCCGCCGACTGGGCGGCCTGGCTCAACGGCCTCGGGCCGGGGCGGGAGGCTGAGGCGCAGGCGCGGCGCCCGCGCACCAATCCGACCTCGGGACACCTGTGGCCCTGGACGCCGGAAGGGGTGGTGATTCGGACGGAAGACGCGGGAGCGCGGCTGCGCCCCGAGGAGGCGGCCGCGGTGGCGGAGAACATGAGGGCCGAGCTCGGGGCCGGTGCGTGGGACGCGAACTGGCCCGTGCTCGGCATCTCGTGGCACGACGCGATGACCTGGGCGCGCGAGGCCTCGCTGTCCCGGGGCTGGGCGTTCATGCCTCCCACGATGTTCCAGCACGAACTGGCGGGCCGCGGCGGCGACCGGCGCAAGTTCCCCTGGGGACCGCGCGCCTGGCCGGGACTCTCCAATGCGAACCGGTCCCTCCCCGGCGGCCAGTCCCCCGCACCCGCCGACTCCTTCCCGCTGGACGAATCCCCCTGGGGCGTCCGCGGCCTCGGGGGCAACGTCGGCACCTGGTGCCTCAACGATGCCGGCCCCGCCTACCGGAACTGGCGCGCACTCCGCGGCGGCTCCTGGACCAGGCCCGAAACCGTCGGCCGGCTCAGCTTCCACTTCGGCACGCCCCCCTCCAACCTGCGAAAGGACATCGGCGTTCGACCCGCAGCCCTCGTCGTGAGCCGTTTCTGAGCGTGGCCGCACCCCGCTACGCCGGCCTCGGCCCCCGCTTCCTCGCCCTCCTCGCCGACCTCGCCCTCTGGTGCGCCGTGTTCTTCCCCGTCACGCGCATCGTGAAGGGCGTCTGGCTCATGTCCCCCGCGGATCACAACTGGCGGCACGGCCTGGTCGTCTTCGACCCGATCTGCCTCGTGTTCCTCGTCGTCATCGTCCTCTACCAGGTCCTCCTCGAGGGACTGGCCGGCGCGACGTTCGGAAAGTGGGTTGCCGGAATCCGCGTGGTCGGCCCCGACGGCCGTGTCCCCGGTCTCCGCCGCAGTCTCGTGCGGAACCTCCTGCGCCTCGTGGACGGCCTGCCTGCCCTCAACCTCCTCGGAATCGTGCTCGTGCTCCAGTCCCCCGAGCGCGCCCGCCTCGGCGACCGCGTCGCCGGTACCCGCGTCGTCCACGCACCTTTCGCTTCCCCCGATGCGCCCCGCGCCGGATATTGATCGGTCCACGACCTGCACCCCGGGACCCAGGAGCATCCATGATCCAGGCGCGCGACGTCATGACGAAGGACGTGACCACCATCCGGGACGACGTCCCGGTCCGGCAGATGATCCAGCTGATCCGCAAGACCAGCTTCAGCGGCCTTCCCGTCGTCAGCAAGTCGGGCAAGGTCGTGGGCCTCGTGTCGCAGAACGACATCCTCCGCGCGCTGGCATGGGCGCTGGAATCGGGGAAGCTGACGCAGGTCTTCCAGAAAGGAAAGCGGCGCGCGTCGGCGAAGCTGCTGAAGGCGAAGCGGAAGGTGGACGTCGAGGCGCTGCTGGACAGGCCGGTGAAGGAGCTGATGACGTCGGGCGTGGTGTCGTGCAAGCCCGAGACTCCGGCGGCGGACCTGTGCGACACGATGGTGTCGAAGCGGATTCACCGGATTGTCGTGCTGGACGGCGCGGGGAAGCTGGCGGGGCTGATCTCGGCGACGGACCTGGTGAGGAAATTCGGCGAGGAACTGAGGGGTCTGCTCGCCACGCTGTAGGCGCCGAAACCGCCGCTTGCCGGCGCCGGCGCGGCGGGGATAGCATGAACCTGCCGCGCGGGCGGGAAGCCGGGCCGGGTCGCCACCCTTTGTCCCCACTTTCCGCCGCCCCGGACAGGCACCGCCACGGCTGACCAGGAGGCACCCCATGGATCCCAATGCCGCCATTTCCGTCGATTCGGCCGGGCCGTTCGAGGATCTGAAAGAGGACTTCGCCCAGGCCTGCGCGCGTCACAACTCCGGCGCGAATTCGGCCGGGCCGGCGGCGGAGCAGGTCGGGCTCACCCTCGCCGCGATCGCGGAGGAGGCCGCGAAGTGAGATCTCCCTCCCCCCGCGCCGTCCGCCGGATCGCCGCCGCCCTCGCCGGCGTCGCCGGGCTGGTCCTCCTGCTCCTCTGGATGCAGGGCGTCTTCCGCTCCGGGAAGGTCCGGCCGGGCGAGTCGCCGCTTCCCGGCTCCGCTCCGCCGCGCGACACCGCCGTCGTGGTGCGCCGCGAGATCGAGGAGTGGCAGGAGTGGCCGGGGACGATCGCGTCGCGGATGGTCGCCCAGGTCTCTCCCCGGATCACGGCCCGCGTGCTCGAGATCAAGGTCGCCGCGGGCGCGAAAGTCAGCGCGCGCGACGTCGTCGCCGTCCTCGACGACCGCGACCTGAAGTCCCGCGTCGACCAGGCCCGCAGCGCCGTGACCGCGGCCGAGGCCCAGGCGCGCGAGTCGGCGTCGGACCTCGAGCGGACGAAAGGGCTGTTCGAGAAGGGGGCGGCGTCGAGACGCGAGCTGGAAGCCGCGGAGGCCAGGGCCGGAACGCAGGCGGCGCAGGCCGCCCAGGCCCGGGACGCGCTGACGGAGGCGGAGGTGATGCTCGGCGAGGCGGTGCTGCGGGCGCCCTTCGACGGCGTCGTCGCCGAGCGGCTGGCCGAGCCCGGGGACCTCGCCGTGCCGGGCCGCGCGGTCGTCACCGTCCACGACCCGGTCCACCTCCGGCTCGAGGCTCAGATCCCGGAGTCGTGCGCGGCGAAGGCGCACGTCGGCATGGAGGTGCCCGTGTTCGTGGAAGCGCTGTCGCGCGACCTGCAGGCGAGCGTCGAGGAGATCTCGCCGATGGCAGACCCCGTGAGCCGCACCTTCCTCGTGAAGGCCGCCCTCCCGTCCGACGCCGCCCTTCGCCCCGGGATGTTCGGCCGCTTCCGGACGGCGTGCACGAAGCGCGAGGCGCTGCTGGTCCCCGCGGCGGCGGTCCGGCGCATCGGGCAGCTCGAGAGCGTCGAGGTCGTGGCCGACGGCGTCGTGCGGCAGCGGAACATCCGGACCGGCAAGGCGTTCGGGGCGGACGTCGAGGTGCTCTCGGGCCTCGAGGCGGGCGAGCGCGTGGTGGTGCCGGCGAAATGAGCGACCCCGCGCCCCGCGGCATCACGACGAGGATCGTCGAGATCTTCCTGACCTCGCGGCTGTCCATGCTCTTCCTCATCGCGTCGCTCGTTGCCGGCGCGGCGGCGCTGTGGGTGACGCCGCGGGAGGAGGAGCCGCAGATCGTCGTGCCGTTCGCGGACGTGTTCGTGTCGGTGCCCGGCGTCTCTCCGGAGCAGGTGGAGAAGCTCGTCGCGACGCCGCTGGAGTCGCGGCTCTGGGAGATCGACGGCGTGGAGGACGTCTACAGCGCCTCGCGGCCGGGCCAGGCGGTCGCCACGGTCCGCTTCAAGGTGGGCCAGGACCGCGAGCGGTCGCTGGTGAAGATCTGGAACAAGATGATGTCGTCGCAGGACACGGCGCCGCCGCAGGTGGCGGGGTGGGTGGTGAAGCCGGTGGAGATCGACGACCTGCCGATCGTGCTGGTGACGCTCTGGTCGCCGTCGCCGCGGTACGGGGAGCCGGAGCTGCGGCGCATCGCCGACGAGGTGCTCGACCGCATCCAGCGCGTTCCCGACGCGGGGCGAGCCTGGGTTGCGGGGGGACCGCGGCGCCGCGTCCGCGTCGAGCTCGACCCCGGCGCGCTCTCGTCCCGGGGCATCACCGCGCTCGACGTGTCCGGGGCCCTGCGCGGCGCCAACGTCAACATCGAGGCCGGCACGTTCCAGCAGGGCGGCCGCGAGTTCGTCGTCGAGGCCGGGCCGCTGTTCGAGAGCGCCGCCGACGCCGCCTCCGCGGTGGTCGGGGCCGTCGGCGGCCGCGCCGTGTACCTCCGCGACGTCGCCCGCGTCACGGACGGCAGCGAGGAGCCGGAGTCCTACACCCGCATCGGCTTCGGGCCCGGCGCCTCCCGCCTCCCCGCCGCCGGCGGGCCGCAGGCCGCCGCCGCCGCGCCTCCCGCCGGCGAGGAGCGCCCCCAGGTCACCATCGCCGCCTGCAAGCGCAAGGGGACCAACGCGGTCCGGGTCGCCGAGGAAGTCCTCGCCGCCGTCGAGGCCCTGCGCGGCACCGCCATCCCCGCCGACGTCGTCGCCAGCGTCACCCGCAACAGCGGACGCACCGCCGACCACAAGGTCAACGAGCTGGTGAAGCACCTCGTCATCGCCATCGTGACCATCATCGTCCTGCTCGCCATCTCCCTCGGCCCCCGCGAGGCCTTCATCGTCGCCCTCGCCGTGCCGATGACCCTCGCGATC
This sequence comes from Planctomycetia bacterium, assembly GCA_020849035.1. Lineage (GTDB taxonomy): Bacteria > Planctomycetota > MHYJ01 > WSZJ01 > WSZJ01 > WSZJ01. Next base: position 2,596 of record JADLHC010000240.1, on the reverse strand, counting down.
ACCCTCCTCCTCGACGACCTCACCGGCTACACCATCAACCGCGTCACCCTCTTCGCCCTCATCCTCTCCATCGGCCTCCTCGTCGATGACCCCATCGTCGACGTCGAGAACATCTTCCGGCACTTCCGGCTCGGGAAGCAGCCCCCCCTCGAGGCCACCCGCACGGCGATCGAGGAGGTCCGGCCGCCGACGATCTTCGCGACCCTCACCGTGATCGTGTCCTTCCTGCCGATGTTCTTCATCACGGGCATGATGGGCCCGTACATGGGACCGATGGCGTTCAACGTCCCGGTCGCGATGATCATGTCCCTCATCGTCGCGTTCACCGTCACGCCCTGGGCCGCGTACACGCTCCTCAAGCCCGGCGCCGGCCCCGGGGGCCACGACGACGACGCCGGCGGGTCGCGCCTCCAGCGCCTCTACGCCGCCGCCCTCCGCCCCATCGTCCGCTCCCGCGGCCGCACCCTGCTCTTCCTCGGCGCCGTCGCCCTTGCGTTCCTCTCCTCGCTCGGCCTCGCCGCCGCGGGCGCCGTCCCGTTCAAGATGCTGCCCTTCGACAACAAGGACGAGCTCCAGGTCGTCCTCGACATGCCCGAGGGCACCCCCCTCGAGGTCACCGACGCCGCCGCCCGCGACCTCGGCCGCGCGCTCGCCCAGGTCCCCGAGGTCGCCGCCTGGACGACGTTCTCCGGCGTCGGCTCCCCCATGGACTTCAACGGCATGGTCCGGCACGACTACCTCCGCCGCGGCGGCAACGTCGCCGACCTCCGCGTCAACCTCCTCGCCGCCGCCGACCGCACCGCCCAGTCCCACGAAATCGCCCTCCGCATCCGCCCACGCCTCCAGGAAGTCGCCGCCCGTCACCGCGGGGCCCGCGTGAAGATCGTCGAAGCGCCCCCGGGCCCGCCTGTCCTCGCGACGCTCGTCGCCGAAGTCAGCGGGCCGGCCGAGGCCCCGCCGGAAGACCTGGACCGCGTCGCCGGCACCGTGCGCGAACTCTTCGCGCGCACCCCCGGCGTCGTGGACGTCGACGACTTCGTCGAGACCCCCCGCGCCGCCGTCTACTTCCGCATCGACCGCGAAAAGGCCGCACTCCACGGCATCCCCGCGGCCGACATCGCCGGCACGCTCCGCACCGCCCTCGGCGGCGACCTCGCCGCGCCGCTCGGGTCCCCCACCGAGCGCGCCCCGGTCCCGATCGAGGTCCGCCTCCCCGTCGCCGCCCGCTCCAGCGTCCCCGACCTCCTCGCCCTCCGCGTCCGCTCCGCCACCGGCGTGCTCGTCCCCCTCTCCGAGCTCGGCACCGCGAGCGAGGGCACCCGCTCCGGCGCGATCTACCACAAGAACCTGAAGCGCGTCTCGTTCGTAACGGCCGAGTGCGCCGGCGTCTCCCCGGTGGATGCGGTCCTCGCCCTCCGCCGCTCCCTCCGCGAATCCCCCCTCCCCGCCGGCTACACGGCCGACTTCGCCGGCGAGGGCGAGTGGAAGATCACCCTCGACGTCTTCCGCGACCTCGGCCTCGCCTTCGCCGCCGCGCTCGCCATGATCTTCGTCCTCCTCGTCGCCCAGACCGGCTCCCTCTCGATGCCGCTCGTCATCATGGTCGCCATCCCCCTCACCCTCATCGGCATCGTCCCCGGCTTCTGGTTCCTCAACGCCGCCTTTGCCCGCCCCGTCGGCAGCATCCCCAACCCCGTCTTCTTCACCGCCACCGGCATGATCGGCATGATCGCCCTCGCCGGCATCGTCGTCCGCAACTCCATCATCCTCATCGACTTCACCGAGAAGCTCCGCGCCCGCCCCGGCACCTCCCTCACCGACGCCGTCGTCGAGGCCGGCGCCGTCCGCCTCCGCCCCATCTTCCTCACCGCCGGCGCCGCCATGTTCGGCTCCGTCGTCATTACCCTCGACCCCGTCTTCTCCGGCCTCGCCTGGAGCTTCATCTTCGGCATCTTCGCCTCCACAGGCTTCACCCTCCTCGTCGTCCCCGCGATCTTCCACCTGCTCCACCGTGGCAGGGACGAGACGCCCCCGGCCTGAAAATGCGAAAGGGGAGGCCTCGCGGCCTCCCCTTCTCACTCGCGTCGGACTGTCCGGGTCAGGCTAGTCGCACACCCACACCCTCACGCACTTCGTCTCCCACCGCCCCGGCACGCACACCTTCTTCGGCACCCGCCTGCACTCGCCCTCCACCCACACCTTGATCGTCTTCGTGCAGGTCACGGCCGGGATTTCCCGGGTCGTCCAGTACCCGCACTTCACCATGATCTTGATCTCGTTACCCATGCAGTCCCGTTCGATCCGGTACACCGGCGGCACGTAGACCTTCTCGCAGCGGGCCGGCGTCACGATCTCCGTCACCTCGCGGAACTCGAAGTGCCCCGGCTCGCGGACTTCGACGTACTCGATCTTCTCGTAGCCCGGCACCCACTGCTGGACCTCGACCATCTCGTAGTGCCCGTGTCCCTCGCCGTATCCGCGATTCCCCGGCTGGATGCGGAAGCCGCGGCGGAACATCTCGGCGTGGCGCTCGTGCGCGGACTCCATCATGTCGACATGGCGGTTGTGGGCCTTGCGGATGCTCTTCCCGACCTTC
>JADLHC010000239.1 GCA_020849035.1 Planctomycetia bacterium | reverse complement strand
GAGGGAGCCGCGCGCGGCGCGCGGACCGGGCCGGCCGGCGAGGCCGAAGTCCATGAGCTTGACGACGCCGTCGCGGACGAGGAGGTTCCCGGGCTTGACGTCGCCGTGGATGAGGTCGTGCGCGTGGACGTGGTCGAGCGCCTCGCAGACCTGCAGGGCGAGCCCGACGACGCCGGAGGCGGGCAGCCCGCCGGTCGCCGCGGTGAAGTCGAGGCCCTGCACGTACTCCATGGTCCAGGCGTGGCGGCCGCTCGGGTAGACGACGTAGTCGTAGGCCTCGACGAGATTGGGGTGGCGCAGGCGCGAGAGCGTCGCGAATTCGGCGCGAAGGTGCTCGAGCGCCTCGGCGTCGAGCACGCCCTCGTGAAGCTGCTTCACCGCCACGGGGCCGCGCGCGGGATCCTCCGCGAGCCAGACCTCGCCCATCCCGCCTTCGCCGAGTCGGCGGATGAGGCCGGGAAGGGAGTCCCTCCGCGCCTGGATCTGCATCGGGGCGCGCCTCAGTAGCGGCGGGTGTCGGAAACGCTTCGGTTGCGCCCGGCGCGCTTCGCCTCGTAGAGCGCGCGGTCGGCGCGCTCGAGGAGTTCGAAGGCGGTGGCGGGTTTCTCGGGCTTGAGGGTGGTGAGTCCGATCGACAGCGAGATCTTCTGCGGCAGCCCGAGCGGGCCGAAGTCGTCGTTCGCGACCGCCTTGCGAAGACGCTCCGCCACGACGCCGGCGCTTCCCGTCGCCTCCCCGTCGGTTTCGGGGAGGATGAGGGCGAACTCGTCGCCGCCGTAGCGGGCGGGGACGTCGGCGGAGCGGATGGAGGCGCGCATGAGCTGGGCGACGCGGATGAGGACGCGGTCGCCGACCTGGTGGCCGTAGGTGTCGTTGATCTGCTTGAAGTGATCGACGTCGACGAGGAGGAGGGAGAGGCGGCGCGAGTAGCGGCGGGCGCGGTCGAGTTCCTCGTCGAGGCGGCGCTGGAAGTACGAGCGGTTGTAGAGGGCGGTGAGGGGGTCGGTGACGGCGCGCGTGTAGAGTTCGGCGTTCTCGAGGGCGATGGCGGCCTGGTCGGCGAGGGAGCGGAAGACCTCGAAGTCCTCCTGGGTGGATGCGTCGCCGGGGTTGTGGGAGTCGACGTAGACGGCGCCCTTGACGTGGTCGCGGAAGCGGAGGGGGGCGCACATGGCGAAGCGGATGCCGAGCTCGACGACGGACGACTGGCGGGAGAGGGACTCGTCGCGGGAGACGTTGGGGAGGAAGAGGGGTTCCTGGGTGGAGAGGACGCGTTCGACGATGGAGTTGGAGACGCGGAATTCCTCCGGGGGGAGGTTCTCGCGGTGCATGCGGCGGGCGGTGACGACCTTGAGGTGGCCGTCGGCGTCCTTGAGCATGAGGAAGCCGCGTTCGGCCTGGGAGACTTCGAGCATGGCGTCCATGACGCGCTCGAGGAGGACGTCCTGGGAGAGGGTGGAGATGAGGGCCTTGGAGACGTCGAGGATGCGGCGGAGGTGTTCGAGGTGGCGGGTGCCGGAGTGAGGGGCCGGGGCCGAGGCGAGGGCGTCCTCGAGGCCGTGGAAGAAGGCGGATTCCGGGGGCTTGGGCTGCTGGTCGGGCATTGGGGGATTCAAGCATGGAAGGCGGAGGGGATTCAATGGGAAGGCGGGAGGGCGGGTGCGCGGAAGAACTGAACAGCTGCTGTTGCCCGGACGGTTTCCTCGCCATCCCGCGTACCCGCCCTCCCGCCCAACCCGCCGGTTCGTGCATTTTCCCGCAGGGTCACCGTAGAATCCTCGCGGGCACTTCCCACTTCCCACACCTGGAGCGATTCAGATGAAAGGCACGATGAAAGCGATCGGCAAATGGAAGGCGGGTCCCGGCGCGCAGGTCGTGGAGGTTCCGATCCCGCAGGTCGGGAACGGCGAGATTCTCGTGAAGGTGAAAGGCGCGTCGATCTGCGGCACGGACGTGCACATCTACGAGTGGGACGAGTGGGCACAGGGGCGGATCAAGCCGCCGCTCGTCACGGGGCACGAGTGTTGCGGGCCAGTCGTCGAGGTGGGGCCGGGCGTGACGGGGTTCGCGGAGGGCGACCTGGTGTCGCTGGAGAGCCACATTCCGTGCGGGCTGTGCGCGGTCTGCCGGACGGGGCTGCAGCACATCTGCACGAACCTGAAGATTCTCGGAGTGGACACTGCGGGGGTGTATGCCGACTACGTGAAGATTCCCGCGATCTGCGCGTGGAAGAACGATCCCGCGATGCCGATCGAGATCGCGACCGTGATGGAGCCGATGGGGAACGCGGTGTACGCGTCGCTCTGCGAGCCTGTCTCGGGCGCCGCCGTCCTGATCACCGGCTGCGGCCCGGTCGGGCTGTTCGCGACGATCGTCTGCCGCGCCGCCGGGGCGGGACGCATCTTCGCCGTCGACATCAACCCCAACCGCCTCGAGATGGCGAAGTCCCTGGGCGCGCACGAGACGCTGAACGCGAAGGACGGGGACGCGGTCGTGAAGCGCGTGCTGGAGATGACGGGCGGCGACGGCGCGGACGTGGTGCTGGAGATGTCGGGGGCGCCCTCGGCGATCCGAACCGGATTCCGCGCGCTGCGCAAAGGCGGGCGGTTCACCGCTTTCGGCCTCCCCTCGAAGCCGGTCGAGATCGACTTCAACAACGACATCATTTTCAAGGGCGCCCGCGTCATCGGCATCAACGGGCGGGAGATGTTCCAGACCTGGTACAAGATGGCGGGCCTCGTCCGGAGCGGGACGCTCGACCCGCGGCCGGTCATCACGCACAAGTTCCCGCTCGTCGAGTTCGACAAGGCGATGGAGACGATGCGCTCGAAGGACGGCAAGGTCGGCAAGGTGATGCTGATCCCGTAACGTGCCGCTCTTCGACCAGCAGCGGATCGACGACCCTGCGAAGTGGCGGTCGCACTACGCGTTCGGAGGGGCGGTGCTGCTGGGGTTCGGGCTGGAAGCGCCGGGGCAGTTGTCGGTGGCGTTGAGGGCGCGGAAGTCGGGCGCGCACCCGGGGCTCGCGTCGCTGCCGGAGGCGGCGCGCGCGCTGCTCCCGGCGGGCGCATTCCTCGTGAACCTGCGCGTGTCCTGCGCCGGGGTTCGCGGGCTGTCCTGGCTCGGTCGGCCGGCCGCGATGAGCGCGCAGAAGGAGGCCGGGGGCATCCTCGGCGCGGTGGAGACATTCGAAGTGACGCGGGCGACGGCGGCGGAGCGCGACCTCTGGTCCGCGGCGCCGGCGCCGTTTTCGCCGGACGCGGCGCCCGTGCAGCTCTGGCGAGGGGTCCTCGCGGGGCGCGATTTCGCGATGCAGTGGTTCTGCGAAGCGGCGAGCCTGCGCGAGGGGGCATGAAGAAGGCCTTCCTGCGCCGGTGGATCGCCGCGGCGGCGCTGATGCCGGCGGCCTGCGGGAAACCCGAGCCTCCGCCGTCGCCCGCCGTCGCGAAGGAGGCCGCGCCGGAACCCCTTCCCGCAACCTCGCCTCGGGACGCCTGGGAAGCGCGCCGCCGGGCGTGGCTCGAGGGAGACGCGCGCGCGGTGTGGGAGTCGCTCTGCTCGGCGTCGCGCGACGCGAAGATCCGCACGCAGGAGCGGGCGATGGAGGAGCTGCGGCGACTTGACGACCCGGCGCTCGAACGCGCCCTGCAGCCGTACGCCCTCGCCCCCGGCCGCTTCCGCCGCATGTCCGCCGAGGAAATGTGCCTGTACATGATAGCGGGTACGGTGCAGGTGCCGGAGGTGACGAAGGCGCGGCTGCGCGCGCAGGAATTCAGGGGCGCCGAAGTCCAGGGGCGGACGGCCGTCTGCACGATCGTTTCCGTCGACGGGGCGAGCGAGACGCTGGTGCTCGTCGCGGAGGGCGGCGCCTGGAAAGTCGACGACGCCGAGACGGCGCGCAGGCGCGGGGCGGCCCCGCGGAGGTAGACTGGGCCCCCCCCAACACCATTCCGGCGCCCTGCCATGCGGCTCTTCGCCGCCCCGGCGGACGCCACTTCGAACTTGAGGAGACGGCGATGCGGATCCTGGCGGCGTGCGCAGTGCTGGTGCTTTCGTCGGCGATGGCGGTGCGGGCGGAGGATGCGCCGAAGGAAGAGAAGCTGGACACGCCGGAGAAGTGCATGGAGGCGTACAAGGCGGCGGCGTTGAAGGCGGACGCGAAGGGTGTGTGGCGGTGCCTGTCTGCGGCGACGCGGAAGGCGCTGTCGGAGCGCGCGGCGGAGGAGTTGAAGGAGATCCTGGCGTCGGACGAGGCGAAGGAGGAGGCGGCGAAGGAGATGGGGGTGGAGGTGGAGGCGTTGGCGAAGATGACCGCCGAGGAGTTCATCGTGGCGAAGATCGGGGCGACGATGAAGGAGCAGAAGGAGGAGATCGAGAAGACGAAGTTCACGATCTTGAAGAAAGAGGACGAGCGGGCGATTGCGGAGGTGGACGAGGGGAAGGACCACAACGAGAAGCTGGTGCTGGTGAAGAAGGACGGGGAGTGGGGGATCGACATGGAGGAGACGCAGAAGCTGGGGCACGACCACGAGGACGAGGGGGAGGAAGAAGGCGAGGGTTCGAAGTAAGGCGATGCGGCCGGCGGTCCCCCGGGACCGCCGGCTGATTTCCGGGGAGCGCGCGATGGGGCAGTGGCGGCGATGGGCGGTGACGGCTCTCGTTGCGGTCGCGGCCGGATGCGGCCGGCGGGAGGGGAAGTCCGCCCGCGCCGAGAAGGGGGCGGCGGAGGCCGCGGGGCCGGAGGACCGCGCCGGAGTGGACGCGTTCTGGGGCTCCTGGAAGAAGGCGGTGGCTGCGGGGGACGGCCGGGCGCTGTGGACGCTGACGTCGGCCACGGACCGGAAGGCCGTGGCCGAGAAGATGAAGACCGCCGCGGGGAAACTGCCGGACAGCGAGTGGCGGGTGCTGGCGGCGCTGACGGGTCTTGCCGAGGAGCGGCTGCGGCAGATGACGCCGGAGATGCTGGCGGAGGAGACGACCGTGGCGATGCTGGGGAAGCTGCGCGAACAGCCGGCCGAGCTTGCGAAGGTCGAGGGGAGCGAGGTGACGGGCGTGACGTTCGACGCGGAGCGCGCGACCATCCGCTTCCGCCTCACCGACGGCAAGGACCTGGCGATGGTGGCGGTGCGGGAGCCGGAGGGCTGGAAGGCGGACCTCGCGGCCACGGCCCGGACCGGGGGGCGCCGGTGAGGCGGGCGGCGGCCATCCTCGCGGCGACCGCCATTCTCGCCGGATGCGACCGGAGTCCGGGGAGCGCCGCTCCCGGCGCGAATCCGCCGATGACTGACGCGCAGGCGATCGTGGCGGCGTGGGCGCGCTGGTCCGCCTGCGCGACGGCCGCCGACGGCGCGGGGGCGTGGGCGTGCCTGTCGAAGGCGTCGCAGGCGGAGAGGGAGGCGCTCTTCCGCGCCGAGGCCGCGCGACTGCGGAGTCTCTCGGGGGCGGCGGCGGAGTCGGAAGCGCGGGAGTGGGGAGTTCCGCCGGCGGACCTGGCCCGGATGGACGCCTCCCGGCTCGCGACGGTCGCCCTTTCGCGGCAGTTCCGCACGGCGGAGCGGCCGCCGCCTGCACCCGCGGGGCCGCCGGAGATCCGCGGGGACGCGGCGGTCCTGCGCCTCGGCGCCGCGGATGCGCAGGACGCCGTCGGCTTCGTCCGCGAGGACGGCGCGTGGCGGATTGACGACGAGGCGAGCCGCCGCGCCAACGTCCGATAATGGTGCCGCGCCCTCGCGGCGGCCCCTTCGCGCTTGCCCGTCCCTTCAACTCCGCGATCTCCTCACTTCCTCGCCAGGGGGCCGTTCACGAATCCAAGCTGGAGGTGCCATGCGCCCGTTCGCCGCCGCCGTCCTGTTCCTCGCCGCCGGCCTCGCCACCGCGGACGTCGTCTTCACCGAAAAAGCCAAGGTCACCACCGCAAAGGTCCTGCGCCAGGACGACAGCCGTTCGACCACGACAAACTCGGCCTCCGTCAAGGGCCGCCTCCTGCGCCTCGCCCAGGTCGACGACCCCGGCGCCAAGCCCGTGCGCGTCTTCCTCTTCGACGGCGAAAAGAGCCTCCAGCGCGACCTGAACCCGCGCAAGGACACCTACGGCGAGATGAAGCCCGAGGAGTTCACGGCCCGCGCCGAGGCGGCCAAGAAGCGGGTCGCCGACTACGAACCGAAGGTCGAGGCGCTGAACGGCGACAAGAGGATTCGGCTCGAGAGGTGGATCTGGAACACGAAGCGGGTGCTGGGGATGCTGCCCGAGGCGCCGAAGGTCGAGGTGAAGCGGGGCGAGAAGAAGAAGATCGGCGAGTGGGACTGCGAGCAGGTGACGATCCTGGAGGCCGACGCCGCGGGCAAGATGACCGTGGTGTTCGACTTCTGGATGACGGAGCAGATCGACGGCTGGGGCGCGTACCTCGACTTCTACACCGCTTACCGGGCGTTCAGCCCCGCGGTGCTGGAGAAGATGAAGGAGCTGAAGGGGTTCCACGTGCAGGGCACGATCGTCCCGTTCTACTTCGACGGGGACGGGCTTTTCGAGACGAACGAGATCGACAACTCGGACGCACGGAAGGCGGACGTCCCGGCCGCGGACTTCGAAGTCCCGGCGAGCTACAAGCTGAACACGAAGAAGTAGGCGGCGGCCGGGTGACGCGCACGAGCGAGTTCGAGTTCCGCGGGACCACGGGCGACATCGGACTTCCGGCGGCGATCGAGGCGCTGAGGCGCCTCGGGGCGGACTGGGAGCTGGTGGAGTCTCGCATGGGGCGGCGGCGCGACGATCCTGCGGAGGCGGTGGTCCGCCTCCACGGCGCGGACGCGGAGGCCGAGCTTGCGATGATCGAGGCCGGCGGCCGGCGCCTCCACGACCGGGACGCCCGTCTCGGGCGCGTCGCGCGGGCGGGCGCCTGCCCGCGCGGGTTCCACTCCACCACGAACCACCCGACCGAGGTGCGCATCGGCGGCCGCTGGATCCGCGTCGCGCGGCAGAAGATGGACACCGCCATCGTCGTCGACGCGAAACACGGCGCCGCCGAATGCCGCACCATCGGCGACGTCCGCCGGGGCGACCTCGTCGTCGTCGGCGACGAGGGCGTCCGAATCCACGCCCCCGCCCGCGAAACCCGCCGCAACGGCCACTTCAGCTTCATGTCCAGCCCCGTCTCCACCGAGAAACCCACGCAGGCCCTCATCGCGCGCGTCGCCGCCGACATCCGCGCCGCCCGCGCCGCCGGCCTCAAGGTCTGCGTCGTTGCCGGCCCCGCCGTCGTCCACACCGGCGCCTCCGCTTCCCTCGCTTCCCTCATCCGCGCCGGCGTCGTCGACGTGCTCTTCGGAGGCAATGCCCTCGCCGCGCACGACCTGGAGCGGCAGCTCTTCGGGACGAGCCTGGGAAGCGGCCTGGACGGCGCGCCGCACGCCGGGGGGCACCGGAACCACCTGTACGCGATCAACGAGGCGCGCGCGGCCGGGTCGATCGCGGCGCTGGTGAAGCGCGGGCGCGTGAAGGCGGGGATCATGTACGAGGCGATCCGCGCGGGGATCCCGGTCGTGCTCGCGGGGTCGATCCGGGACGACGGCCCGCTGCCCGGGGTGGTGACGGACGCGATCGAGGCGCAGAAGAAGATGCGCGTGGCGCTCGAGGGTGTCGGCGTGGTGCTGATGCTCGCGACGCTCCTGCATTCGGTCGCCGTCGGCAACCTGCTCGGCAGCCACGTCCACACGGTCTGCGTGGACATCAACCCGTCGAGCGTGACGAAGCTCTCCGACCGCGGGACCGCGCACGCCGTCGGGGTGGTCACGGACGTCGGGACATTTCTTCCTCAGCTCGCGGCCGCGCTCACTGCGGGGCGCGGTCGCCGTCCGCGGGCCCGCTGATGCCGCGCGCCGCGAAGATCTTCGCCGGAGTCTACGCGGCCATCGCCATTTCCCTTTTCGCCGCGGCTGCCTGGCGCCTGCACGGCCAGAACTCCCGCCAGGCCGCCGTCTTCGCCGCCGGCGGCCTCTACGCCCTCGTCCGCCTCTTCATGGTCCTCCGCCGCCGTTGACGCTGTTTTTCCTTTTTCCTTTTTCCCTTTTCGTTTTTCGTTTCGTTCCCCTTACCTTCCGCCCCGGATGAACCTCCCCAACCAGCTCACGACCCTCCGCATCCTCCTGACCCCCGTCTTCGCGTACGTGTTCTTCTGCGAAGGCCTGTGGGCCAAGCTCGGCGCCCTCGCCCTCTCCCTCACCTGCGAACTCACCGACCTCCTCGACGGCATCATCGCCCGCCGCAGGAACCTCATCACCGATTTCGGCAAGCTCGTCGACCCCCTCGCCGACTCCATCTCCCGCTTCACTTTCACCCTCTGCCTGGTCGCCGCCGGCTGGGGCCAGCTCTGGATGCTCCTCGTCCTCTTCTACCGCGACTCCTTCGTCGCCACCCTCCGCATGTTCTCCGCCGCCAACAACATCGTCCTCGCCGCCCGCACCTCCGGCAAACTCAAGGCCATCTTCCAGTTCATCGTCATCAACCTCGTTCTCATCTTCGCCGTCCTCGACGCGTGGATCGCGAAGCGCGGCGCGCCGCTGCCGCTGGGCGGCTTCGACGTGACGCGCGAGTTCCTGCACGACTCCGGCTGGTGGGCCATGGCGATCATGGCCGCGACCACCGCGCTCAGCGGCGTGGACTACATGTTCGGGGCGAGCGCGACGCTGAAGAAACTGAAGATGTGAAGGGGGAAGAGTGGCCATCAAGGTTGGAGCGATCCTGATGGGACCGGAATTGGAAGATCGCGATCATCCGGCCGTCAGGGCTTTGAAACAGGTGCAGAAGTCCATTCGTGAAGCAGGCGGAGAGGCGAGGCCGCCGGAAGAATACAGCCTGGACTTGGTCTATCACGTGCCTGGCAGCATGCTGGTTCCCGACTTCTCGGGAGTCCGCACGGGCACACTCTCCCGGAAGAAGCAATACCTGCAGGTGCAGATGGCCGTTCCCGTGGACTTCGCGGACTCCGGATTCAAGCCTGCGTTCTTTGAGCTCCTCAGGGACGGGATCAGGGCGGGGGCCGAATTGCTCCGAAAGCGAAAACTGCCGTTTGACGAAGCCGCATGCCTGGTGATGGTCGATGCTGCGGAGCAGGGGGCGGGCGGCGCCCCTGAGGATCAGGTATGATTCGGGCATGAAGAACGGCAAGCGGAGGCTCAGCTACACGGTCGTGCTGAGCCGCGAAACGGACGGTCGCATCATTGCGGAGGTGCCCGGCGTTCCGGGTTGCCTGGTGTACGGGCGGACCGCGAAGGAAGCCGTCCGGAGGGCGACGAGCGCGCTGAACTTCCATCTTGAGTCGCTGCGCGAACTGGGGCTGCCCGCTCCCAAGCAGGTCGCGCCCGTGGCGGTTCAGGTGCAAGTGGCCGGGTGAGCGCGCCGCAACTGCCGGCGAGCCGGGCGAAACGCGTGCTGGGCGCGCTGCAAGAACTCGGGTTCGTCGTTGTGCGACAGCACGGCAGCCACAAGTTCCTGCGCCACCCTGATGGCAGGGTCTGCACCTTTGCATTCCATGACAAGGCGACGATCGGGCGCGCGATGCTCTCCAAGCTGGCCCATCAGGCCGGAGTGAACTCGGAAGACTTGGGTCGACTGCTCGGGTAGCCCCACGAGTTACTTCAACACCGCCGCCACGCTGACCTTCCCCTTCAGCCCGAACTCCTCGCTCACGTAGTCGCATTTCGTGCGCAGCAGGCTGACGACCCTTCCCGGGATCTCGTCCTTGTGTTCGCTGAGCACGTAGTAGTTCGCCTGGCCTTTCCCCAGCACGACGTCGGCGGCGGCGATCGCTTCCCTCAAATCCCGGCTCATCTCGCGCCAGCTGATGCCGAGGGTGTCGGGGCCGGCGACGATGACGCGGTCGGACTCGGCGGTGATGCCGCAGGTATCGCCGTCGGCGACGACGGCGTCGCTGGTGATGGGGCCGCCGCGGAGGGGGACGGTGACGCGGGGGCCGCGGGAGCGGAGCTCCTTGACGAGCAGGCGGTCGAACGCGAGCTCGCCGACGTTGTCGGGGATGTAGAGCAGGTTCTTCGAGGCGCCGCAGAGCGCGCGGATCTCGTCCACGCGGTCCACCGCGAGCGGCTTCGCGACGCTGTCGGACAGCCGCGCGTGGATGTCGGCCTCGGTCATGTCGTAGCCGGCGCCGACGGTGCGGAAGTCGAGCTCGTTGCCGGCGATGGCCCAGCGGAGGCGGGTGCGGAAGCGCTCAGCGTCGGGGAGCCCGGCGGTCTCGGCCTCGACGCGCTTCGAGAGCGACACGCCGATCGCGTTGCACTTGTCGCGGAGGGCCTTGAAGGGCATCTCGCGGTTGAGGATCTGCTTGAGGATGCGGTGGACGCCGGTGATGAACTCGGAGGGCTCGCGGTCGAGTTCGAAGCGGCCGTTGAGGTAATCGAGGACGGCGGCGCGGACGCGGTCGCGGAGCTCGGGCGAGTCGGTTTCGAGGCGTGCGCCGCCGAGGACGTCGTCGAGCACGCATTCGAAGCAGCCGGTGCGGGCTTTCATGGGGGGTGCGACTGTACGGCGGGGGCGCGGCAGGGCCAAGGCGGAATTTTCGATGAACCGGGGAGTTGGTTTCGTCTTATAAGAGTCGGGTTTGACGCGGCGGAGCCGGGGCTGATATTCTTGCGGTCTCGCCGCACGTCGTTCAGCGCCAACCATTTAAGACGCGGGAGCTCGCATGGCGGCCCGGGGCAACCCCCTCATGATCATCGCCCCCCTGGCCTTCGCCGGCCTTACCGCCGGCTTCGTGGGCCTGTATCTCCTGCGCCAGGCGGCCCCGCCTTCGTCTCCCGCCGCCCTCGACGCCCGCACCAGGGATGTCGACGCCGCCGTCCGCGAGGCTGACGCCGCCGAACAGGCCGGGCGATGGGACCTCGCCCGCGCCGCCCTCCAGCGCGCCGCCGCCCTCGAACCCGCCAACGCCACCCTCCGCGGGCGCCTCGAGGAAGCCGCCGAGGAGGAGAAGCGGGCGGCCCTGCTCGCCGAGGCCGACGCCGCCCGCCGCAAGGGCGATTCCTCCGCCGAGGCCGCCCGCCTCGCAGAGGCCCGCCGCATCCGCGAGGAGGCCGACCTCCGCGGCCGCCAGGCCGCCGCCGAGCTCGCTGCCGACGTGGCGCGCGCACAGGCCGCCGAGAAGTCCGGCGCCGTTCCCCTCGCCATCGAAGTCTGGCGCCAGGTCGCCTCCGCCGCCGCCAGCGACGATGTCGTCGCCTACGCCACCGCCCACCCCGGGCACGTCCCCGCCGAGGCGTCCCCCGACACCGTTCAGAAGAAAATCGCCGAACTGCAGGCCCTTCTCCAGGAAGGCGAAAAAGACGCGCTGAAGGCGAAGGCCGAAAGCGCGGCGGCGGAGGGGCTTCAGGCCAAGAAGGAAGGCCGCATGACGACGGCCGTTGCGCGGCTGACGGAGGCGATCGGGGTGGACGCGCGCGACGAGTGGAAGAAGGCGCTTGAGGAGGCGAAGGCGTACATCGCGGACAGCGACAAGTTCCTGAACGAGGGGCTGGCGGCGTACGAGAAGCAGGACTGGGAGGCGGCGAAGAGCCGGGTCGAGCTGGCGCTGACGCTGAACAAGGAGTGCGCGGCGGCGTTGCGACTGCTGCCGGAGATCCGGGCGCGGTTGGCGCGGAAGGGGATGATTCCGGTCCCGGCGGCGACGTTGACGGCGGGAGGTGCGGAGGTGAAGGTGCGGGCGTTCTACATTGAGCCGACGGAGGTGAGCGAGGCGCAGTATTACGCGTACCTTCGCGCGCAGGGTCTGCCCCTGCCGTCGCGCTGGCGCGAGGCGAAGCGGCCGCCGGGGGACGGGTCGGCGCCGATGCAGGGAGTGAGCGCGAAAGAGGCAGAGGCGTACGCGGCGTGGGCCGGGCGGCGGCTTCCGACGGAGGCGGAGTGGCTGGCGGCCGCGGGGGCGGCGGACGGGCGGAAGTACCCGTGGGGGGCGGAGTGGCAAGCGGCGAAGGCGAACGCGAAGTCGGATGCGCCGTGGCCGTGCGGTTCGCGGGCCGAGGGGGCGAGTCCGTGCGGGGCGCGCGACATGGCGGGGAACGTGGCGGAGTGGACGGCGACGTCGGAGGGGGGCAAGCGCGTGGCGAAGGGCGGGAGCTTCCTGTTCCCGCCTTCGGCCTGCGAGCTGACGTGGCGCTGGCTCGACGACGAGGACCTCGGCTTCCCGGGGTTCGGGTTCCGGTGCGCGGCGGACGGCGATGAAGAAAAGTGACACCAGCGTGGCGACGCCTCCCGCGACTGCGGCGCCGACGGGCGACGCGGCGCTGGTCGAGCGCGCGCAGCGCGGCGACGGGGACGCCTACGGGCAGCTGGTGGTGAAGTACCAGGACCTGGTCTACAACGCGGTCTACCGGATGGTGGGGAGCGAGACGGACGCTTCGGACATCGCGCAGGAGGCGTTCGTCAAGGGATGGAAGGCGCTTGGGAGTTTCGAGGGGCGCGCGCAGTTCGGGACGTGGATCTACCGGATTGCGATCAACTGCTGCATCAGCGATCGCCGCGGGCTCAAGCGGCGGAAGGCGACGAGCCTGAACAGTTCGGCCGGGGGCGGCGAGGACGAGGGGGGGATGGACGTGGCCGACGACGCCCCGGAGCCGGCGGAGCGCCTGGTGGAGAACGAGAACGTGCGGCTCGTGCAGGAGGCGATCGGGGAGCTGGAGCACGAGTTCCGGACGATGATCGTGCTGAGGGACATGGAAGGGCGTCCGTACGAGGAGATTGCGGAGGTGCTGGATGTGCCCGTCGGGACTGTGAGAAGCCGGCTTCACCGGGCGAGGCAGGCGTTGAAGGACCGGTTGAAGGGGAAGCTGAAGGAGGGAGGGCGGTAGTTGGTGGTTGGTGGGACGGGGGCAGGAGGCAGGGGGCAGGAGGCAGGAGGCAGGAGGCAGTGGGCAGTGGGCAGGAGGCAGTGGGCAGGCATGACATCAGTCCGATGCCCTTCCTGCCCCCTGCCCCCTGCCCCCTGCCCCCTGCCCCCTGCCCACAAACTACCAACCACCAACTTCCCCCCAGACCGGAAACCTCACAAAAACGAAAAAACCGGAACTTTCCTCGAACGCCGCCGTCAAAACCCCGTGAGCAGCAAAGACCCCATCAGCAGCAAGGAAACCCTGGTCCTCCCGGACGCCCTCATCGGCCGCAAGGTCGGCGGGTACGAAATCCGCGGGATCCTCGGCAAGGGCGGCATGGGCGTGGTTTACCGCGCCCACGACGAGGCCCTCGACCGCGACGTCGCCCTCAAGCTGCTCCCGCCCGCCCTCAGCGCCGACGCCGACTACTCCGAGCGCTTCATCCGCGAGGCCCGCATGGCCGCGAAGCTGGACCATCCGCGGATCGTGCCGGTGTACGCGGCGGGGTCGAGCGACCGGGGCGCGTGGATCGCGATGCAGCTGGTCAAGGGGCGCACGCTGGCCGAGGAACTGCACGACGGAATGCGGCCGACGTTCGCCTCGGTGGTGCGGATCGCGCGGCAGACGGCCGAGGCGCTGGACGCCGCGCATCGCGCGGGGCTGATCCACCGCGACATCAAGCCGGGCAACCTGATCATCGACGCGGAGGGGAACGTCAAGGTGCTCGATTTCGGTCTCGCCCGGCCGGCGAAGCCCTCCGGCTACACGCAGGACGGGACGTACCTCGGGACGCCTGAGTACTCTTCGCCCGAACAGTGCCAGACCAACGACATCGACGGCCGCGCGGACCTCTACTCGCTCGGCGTCGTGATGTACGAAATGCTCGGCGGCCGCATTCCGCACGTCGCCGAGACTCCGCTCGCGCTTTTCACCAAGATCGTCAACGAGGAGCCGATCGCCCTTCGCGACCTCAATCCGAAAGTCCCGCCTTCGCTGGCGGCGATCGTCTCGAAGCTGATCGCGAAGAGCCGGGACGCTCGTTACGCCGACGCGCGCGCAGTCATCGTGGATCTCGACAAGGTCGTCGTAAAGGACGGCCCTGCGCGGACCCACGAGACGGTGCAGATCGGGCCCGCCGACCGGGCGCGCGTCGCCGCCTGGACGCTCGCGGGCGTCCTGGCGACGGTGCTCGTGGCCGCGGTCGTCCACTCCAGCCCCTGGAGCAATCGCGCCAGCGGCTCTTCCGGTGGCAGCCCCGCGCCCATCGGCGCCGGCTCGTCCGCGCAGGTCGTCCCTGCCGACCCTGCCGTGCACGCGGACCGCGTCGTCTTCCTCGACTTCAAGAACATCACCGGCAACCCCGAGGCCGCCTGGCTCGAAACCGCCCTCCCCGAAATCGTCGCTTCCAGCCTCGCCACCCACGACGGCCTGAACCCGCTGGATCGGGAAGAAGTGACGTCGGCGATGCGGCGGGAGCTGAATGCGAGGCTGACGTCCGGGGGTGGGGACAACCTGGAGGGCGTGCAGGCGCAGGGGCTGAAGCTCCTGGACGCGCTGAAGGCGGGGACTCTGGTGCGCGGGTCGTTCGTGCTGCAGGGGCCGCGGGTGCGCGTGATGGCGACGGTGCTCGTGCGCCGCGGGGACCGGCTGGAGGTCGCCGGGCGGTCTCAGGTGGAGAACACGATCGAGAACATCCTGCAGCTTTCGGACGAGGTCGCGCAGGAACTCGCGGCCGTTCTCGCGCCGAGGCACGACGGGTACGTCGGCGCGGTGGACGAGTCTTGGGACACGAAGAGGGGCCCTCGTCCGGTTGCGCGCAAGGAGGCGGAGAAGGCGGGAATGGTGGCCCGGGCGGACAAGGCTCTGGAGGAACGACTTCGGAAGTCGCCGCGGCGCAATCTCCGCGGGGGCGAGGTCGGGGACCGTCTGAAGTTGCTCGAGTCGAAGCAGAAGGAGCACGCGTTGGAGTCGGAGGACGCGCCGAGCTCGGCGGCGGCTCCCGGCGACGAGCCGCAGGAGACCGGGGCAGCCGAGCCCAAGTCGGACACGCGGCATGAGGACAGCGGCCTTGCCGCAGGCAAGACGCCCGCCGCGGCGCCGCCGGGAGCCGATCCTCGCAAGGGGCATGCCTCCGAGGGCGGGACAAAGGACGAGCAGGCTGCCGGCGGTGAGAACAGCCGGAACGAAGCGAAGAAGAGAGTAGACCAGCTCGCGGACGCCGAGGAGCAGGAGGATGTCCTCGCCGTCCTTCGGAAATTTGCCGAAGAGATCCGTGAGTCGGAGAAGGACCTCAAGGAGGTCGAACTGGGGGCGGAAGGGGCGGTCACCAAGTGAACTGCATCGCGATCATCGAACGGCTGGGCGAGCACCTCGACGGGGCGCTTCCGGAACCGGAAGCGGCCGAGGTCGAGGGGCATCTGGCGTCCTGTGCGGCGTGCCGTGCGGAGCTGGAGGATCTGCGGCGTGCGCTGGCGGCGGTGAAGGCGGTACCGCCGGTTCGGGCCCCGCGGGG
>JADLHC010000238.1 GCA_020849035.1 Planctomycetia bacterium | reverse complement strand
CCGCGCGCCGCAGGGAGGTTTCTGCTCACGTTCTCAGTGGGCTACCGTTCAATTCAAATCGGGAGATCCCAGGAATCTAACATCGCCTTCAGCTCGCGTGATCTCCGTTTGGAGACTCTGAGGTCGATAGCGATCACCAAGTGGCAGCGGCCCCGCTCATATCGCGCCCTGATGGCAATTCTCGCAGGACGTTTCTCACGGCCCCAGCTGCAGGCCATGCTCGCGACGAATTCGGGCGAACCGGAAATGTGGGTCGGCCGAAACCTCCGCTTCTCACTCTTAGCATCCACCGCATTCATGTCCAGCTCAGCGATCAGCCTCTTGACACCCTCGCACAGGTCATCTGCGTCCATACGACGCGGCGACAGCTGGACTCCGTCGAATTCAAGTCGCCTTGACAGCGGAACGGCGTCCGGAAAGTAGCCGCAGATGAGAATCCCCGCTTCTCGGGGCACCTGAGTTCTGGACCACGATGACCAGGTCTGCACGGACTTGCAGCCCAGGTTTCGTCTGACGGACTCGTCGATTGAGGCTGATCCCTGCGTCCATCCGCGCGCGCGCTTGAAGCCTGCTCCGCACCGCAGCGCTTGGAAAACTCCCTCAGCGCTCAGCGAACCTCCGACGCAAATGACCAACGCAATCTGCAGCGTGAGCCTCGCAGGCATGAGCCACCCTCTCAGAGTTCATCCGATTCGGCGCAAGAGTACCGATGGTCATGCTAGGCTCTCGACAGACCACGATTCAAGTGCCATTCGCTACACAAACCCGTACCCAAACCTCCCCTTGATGCACAAGTGCCCGTGCGTGATCTCCACGTCCATGGGCGACGTCACCTTCACGATCCTGTTGTCCTGCGTGTGCAGCGTCAGCGTGCACCCGACGCCGCAGTAGGGGCAGATCGTGTCGGTCTTCGTCTGCTTCGACTCGTCCCACGACCCGGCCTTCCGCATGTCGTGCTCGCTCTTGAACATGAGCGCGCCGGTCGGGCAGACGCCGATGCAGTTGCCGCAGTAGACGCAGGCGCTGTCGGGAAGCGGGACGTTGTGCTCGGTCGAGATGCGTGCGTCGAAGCCGCGGCCGGCGACGGCGATCGCGAACGTGTTCTGGGCGTCGGTGCCGCAGGCCTCGACGCACTTGTAGCAGAGGATGCACTTGCCGTAGTCGCGGACGTAGAGCTCGTTGTCGACCTTCACGGGCTGTGCGACGGTCTCGCAGCGGCCGTCGGACGCGTGGTGATGCCCCGGTTCCCGCGCGTCGCGCTCGTTCGCCTTCGCGGCCGGGTACGCCGGGCCGTAGCGCCTCGGGTTCGCGCCGTACTGCTTCATCCACTCGCCGACCTTCGGCGCCGTCGAGAGGTCCACGGACGACCCGAGGAACTCGAGGACCATCTTGCGGGCGAGCCGGACGCGCGGCGAGTCCGTCCTGATGTCCATCCCGTTCTCGACCTTGCGGGAGCACGCCGGCGCGAGCGTGCGAGCGCCCGCGAGCTCGACGACGCAGATGCGGCAGACGTTGACGGGGGTGAGGTTCTCGAGGAAGCAGAGCGTCGGGGTCTCGATGCCGACGGAGCGGCAGGCCTCGAGGATCGTGCTGCCGGCGGGGACGGAGACGGGCTTGCCGTCGATCGTGCAGGAAACGGCGGAGGGCGGGGGCGCGGGAGGGCGGGAGGGCGGGAACGTGGGCCGCGGCGGCGGGTTGAACCAGATGCTCGGTTCGTTCATCGGCGGCCCTCCAGGCAGGTCGGACCGAAAGCCGCGGCCGCGGACTCGACCGCGCTCGCGGCCGTCTGCCCGAGCCCGCAGATGCTCGCGTCCCGCATCGCCTGCGCGATCTCGGAGAAGAGCGCGAGCTCATCCGTGGTCGAACCCAGCGGCTTCTTCGCGCGCAGCCGCGCCAGCAGCTCTTCCTGCCTCACCGTCCCGACGCGGCACGGCACGCACTGGCCGCACGACTCGTCGCGGAAGAACTGCGCGATCCGCGCGAGGATGTCCGTCAGGTCCGTCGTCTCGTCGAAGACCACGATGACGCCGCTGCCGAGGGAAGCGTTGACGGCGCGCGTGCCTTCGAAGGTGAGCGGCGTGTCGAGCTTGTCGGGGCCTATGAAAGTCCCGGCCGCGCCGCCGACCAGGATCGCGCGGATCCCACGGGTCGCGCCGCCGGCCAGCGCGAGCACTTCGCGCAGTGTCTTCCCGAACGGCACTTCGTACAGCCCGGGGCGCGCGACGTGCCCGGAGACGCAGAACAGCTTCACGCCGGCCGACCCCGCCGTCCCGAGCCCCGCCCACGCGGCCGCGCCGCCCGCGAGGATCAGCGGGACGTTCGCGAGCGTCTCCACGTTGTTCACGACCGTCGGCTTCCCGAACAGCCCCACCTGCACCGGGAACGGCGGCTTGTTCCGCGGCTCCCCGCGCTTCCCCTCGATCGAGTTGATGAGCGCGGTCTCCTCGCCGCAGATGTAAGCGCCGGCGCCGCGGCGAACCTCGATGTCGAATCCGGCCTTCTCGCCGAGCAGCCCCGCGGCGCGCGCGGCGTCCACCGCGGCCTGCATGCGCCGCGCCGCGAGCGGATACTCGCCCCGGATGTAGATGTACCCGCGCTCGCACCCCGCCGCGAACCCCGCGATCGTCATCCCCTCCACGACCGCGAACGGGTCCCCCTCCATCAGCAGCCGGTCCTTGAACGTCCCCGGCTCCGACTCGTCCGCGTTGCACACGAGGTAGTGCGGTCGCGCCGCCTCCTTCGCCACCGCGTCCCACTTGCGCCCCGTCGGGAACGCCGCGCCGCCGCGCCCGACGAGCTTCGAGTCCGTCACCTCCCTGATCGTCCCGGCGGGGCCGAGCTCCTGCGCGCGCTTCAGCCCCGCGTACCCGCCGGTCTTCCGGTACGCCTCGAGGCTCCCCGGATCCACCAGCCCGATCCGCCGGATCAGCCGCAGCCCGTCCTGTCCCGCCTGCGGGACGGAGCGGAGAAGCGCCTTCAGGTCCTCCACCGGCGCCGCGCCGCTCAGCCCCGCCAGCACCGCTTCCGCCGTCCCGGGCGTCGTGAACAGCTGCGGCGACTCCCCCGCCCGCACGACGAGCGCGGCCGGCCCGCGCTCGCACTGCCCGAGGCACGGGCTGCGCCGCCAGGTCTGCGTGGAAGCGCCATGGGCGTGTCCCGCGGGGCCGAGCTTCTTCTCCAGCTCCGCGCACGTCGCCTCGCTCCCCTTGATGCGGCACGCAACGTCGTCGCAGACGTGCGCGACGGCCGCCGGCTGCCGCGTCGTCGAGAACATGTGGTAGAAGCTCGCGACGCCGTACGCCTCCGCCGGCGGCACCGTCAGCCGCTGGCAGACGTAGTTGAGCGCGCCCGGCGTGATCCATCCGAAGCGGTCCTGGATCGCGTGAAGCGCCGGGAGGAGCCGGTCGCGGTGCGCGCGGGCCTCGTGGCCGCCGAGAAGCGCCGTGCGCCCCTCCGCCGCGAGGTCGCGCGGCCCGCCGGCCCACGAGGAGACGGGCGGACCGAGGACAGCGTCCACGGCCGCGCGCTCGGTCGCGGTGGGTTCAGGGCCGGTGAATCTCAGGTCCACGCCGATCTCCTAGTCGAGCCGTTATCCGCGGCCGTTTCCGCCCCATCCGCCTTTATCCGCGAATTCCTTTTCTTTCTTCGTTCACGAAAGGAAAGGCAACGGAATTCGCGGATGAAAGAGAATCGGGCGGAAACGGCGGCGGATAAAGGCTACGTAGCCGGAAGCTTCTCGACCTTCACCGCGCACGCCTTGAACTCCGCCGTCCCGCTCCGCGGATCCACCGCATCAATCGTCAGCAGGTTCGTCGCCACGTCGTCCGGAAAATGCAGCGTCATGAACGTCAGCCCCGGTCTTAACCCCTCGTCCACCCGCGCCGCCACCTCCACCGTCCCGCGCCGCGAGCTCACGCGCACCTTCTCGCCGCTCTTCACGCCGAGCTTCGCCGCGTCCTCCGGCGACAGGTCCAGGCTCTCGCCGCGCCGCATCGGCGCGGCATACCCCGACGTCTGCACCCCCGTGTTGTACTCCTCCAGCCGCCGCCCCGTCGTCAGCCGGAACGGGTACTCCGCCGTCAGCTTCTCCACCGGCGGGTCGTGCTCCACCGCGTGGAAACTCACCTTCGGCCCGTTGAGCGGCCGCTCCCACAGCCGGCTGTGCAGGAACAGCTCCCCGGGGTGCTTCTCGTCGTAGCACGGCCACTGCAGCCCCTTCTCCGCCTCCAGCCGCGCCCAGCTCATCCCCGCGTGCACCGGGCTCAGCGACCGCACCTCGTTCCAGATCCCCTCGGCCGACGGCGTCCCCCAGTCGTGCCCGAGCCGCTTCGCGACCGCGTACAGGATCTCGATGTCATCCCTCGCGCCGGCCGGCGGCACCACCGCCTTGCGCACCCGCTGCACCCGCCGCTCGCTGTTCGTCACCGTCCCGTCCGTCTCGCACCACCCCGCCGCCGCCGGCAGCACCACGTCCGCCAGCTCCGCCGTCTTCGTCAGGAACATGTCCTGCGCCACCATGAAGTCCAGACCCTCCAGCAGGTGACGCGCGTGGTTCTGGTCGGCTTCGCTCTGAAGCGGATTCTCGCCGAGCACCCACAGCGCGCGCAGCTCGCGCCGCTCCATCGCCGCGAACATCGCCGACAGGTGCCACCCGCGCTGCGGCGGGATCTTCACGCCCCACGCCTTCTCGAACTTCGCGCGGAACGCGTCGTTCTCCACGTGCTGGAACCCGGGGAGGCGGTCGGGAAGGGCTCCCATGTCTCCGCCGCCCTGGACGTTGTTCTGCCCGCGCAGCGGGTTGAGGCCGCACGCGTAGCGGCCGACCTTGCCCGTGAGGAGCGCGAGGTTGATCAGCGACAGGACGTTGTCGACGGCGTTGTGGTGCTCGGTGATGCCGAGCGTCCAGCAGATCATCCCGGTCTTCGCCCTCGCCCAGCGGTGCGCGACGTCGCGGATCACCGCCGCCGGCACGCCCGTCTCGCGCTCAGCGTACGCCAGCGTGTACTTCTCGACGCCCGCCCGGTACGCCTCGACGCCCTCGGTCGCGTGCGCGATGAACTCCCGGTTCTCCAGCCCCGCGGCCAGGATTTCCCGCCCGATCGCGTTCGCCAGCGCAATGTCCGACCCCACGTCCAGCCCCGCCCACGTGTCCGCCCAGCGCACCGAGCTCGTCCGCCGCGGATCCACCGCCACCAGCCGCGCCCCGTTCCGCACGCCCTTCAGCAGGTGGTGAAAGAAGATCGGGTGCGCTTCTCGCGCGTTCGACCCCCAGAGCAGGATCAGCTCCGTCTTCTCGATCTCCTCGTACGAGTTCGTCCCGCCCCCCGCCCCGAACACCGTCGCGAGACCCGCGACGCTCGGCGCGTGTCAGGTCCGGTTGCACGAGTCCACGTTGTTCGACCCGAACACGACCCGCGTCACTTTCCCCGCGATGTAGTTCATCTCGTTGGTGGTCTTCGAGCAGCTGAACATCCCGAACGCCTTCGGCCCGTGCGCGGCGACGACGTCGCGCAGGCCGTTGGCCGCGCGGTCGAGGGCTTCGTCCCAGGTCGCGGGGCGGAGTTTGCCGTGCCGGCCGCCGTCGCGGACGAGGGGGGTGGTGAGGCGGGGGTAGGGGCGGGAGGGCATAGACGACGATTATAGGCGGCGGAATGGGAACCGGGGCGGTCTGTGGGCGACCGGGGCGTTATTAATAGATCGGGTGGTTTCGCCTAACAGCGAGTTCGCCTGTTCAGGGACCTTTCATTAGCGCCGCCTGGGTCCCTGAGGATGCCCCACGAAGGTACTGAGCCGCTGGCGCCGTAGGATGTTCACGCGGTTGCTTAGGCTCGCCCCTATTTCCTCACCGCGCGCAGCGTCGCCAGCGCCGTCATCTTTCCCTCGGTGAGCGCCTCGAAGCGCGCGAGCTCGCCGATCGCGCCGGAGACGCCGGGGAGGAGGATCGCCGGTCCGTCGCCGTTGACGCCGGGCGCCTTGGAGACGAGCCGGCCGTTCTGGACCTGGATGTCGCCGGAGACGATCCAGTCCGCGGGCTTCGAAGCGCCCGCGAGCCGCAGCGAAAGGACGCGCACGTCGCCGACCGCGGCGTCCGGGCAGTCCCACTCGATCTTCGGCGCGACGGCCTCGACCGGGTAGGTCGCCGTCTTCCCGCCTTGCGTCACCAGCACGTCACCCTGGCCGGCGTCCGCCTGCGGCGCCGCGAACGCGACACCCGATTCGGAGCAGGCCAGCGGCTCGCCGACCGTCAGCGTCTTGTCGTCGTGGTTCTTGAACGCGACCGACTCGACCGCCCCCGGCTGCTTCGGCGCCTCCGCCACCCACGTGCCCCCCTGCCGACGCACGTCCGCGGCCGGTCCGCCCTTCGACGCGGTCAGCAGCACCAGCACCGTCTCCCCCGTCGAGCACGCCACGCCGACGACCACTCCGGCGTCGGGAATCGGGTCGGGGACGGCGAAGCCGCCCGGCGGAACGCGGCGGCCGTCGATCGTCCCGCCGCGGGGCAGCTCGACCTTCTCCCCCGGCCTTACGTGAACGCGGGCCGTCTCCGTCGGCGTCTTTCCGCCGCCGTCGTGCACCATCTCCTTGTCTCCCGGCTCCTTCGGCGCGTTCCCGCCGTCGCCGTTGCTCCCTTTGTCCTCCGGTTTCCCCGTGTCCACGGGCGCCGACGCCGCGAAGGTGTTCGCGACCTCGTTCAGCCGATTCCCGTTCGCGTCCACCACGTCCGCCAGCACCACCGCCCAGGTCGCCACGCCGTCCATCGGGTACCACGGCTCGACGACCGGGATCGGCGAGTCGTTCACGGCGTCCATCAGGCAGGACTTCATCAGGACTTTCGAAGGGTTCGCCGGGTCCGTCAGGTCGCGCCACGGCCCGAGCGGCGCCAGCGGGATCCGCGGCCCGCAGCTGTCACCGTTCGCGTCGAGCTGCTGGATGAAGACGCGGCTCGTGAGCCCGCGCTTCATGGAAACGTCGGTCTGGAACTTCACGACGAGCTTCTTCGCGGGAATCACGGCCTTCCCGCCTTCCTTCCGCACCTCCAGGACCGCCGGCACGATGTCGACCGTGGTGAACCAGACGGGATTCGTGAAGCACTGGTTCGAGTCGGGGTGATAGCGCTCGTGCGGCGTCGAGAATCCCCCCAGCATGAGCGCGCCGGTGCACGACGGCTGGAGCTTCAGGCGCACCGCCTTCTCGCCGTCGAATTCGCCGATGTCCTGGTTCGGGACGAGCTCGTTGACCTCAACGCGGATGTTCTGTTCCTCCTGACTCTTCGCCCACTCCCGGTATTCGAACACGTCCCGAGGGGTCCGGAATTTCGCCGGCGTCTCGCGGTCCCACCAGTAAGCGTCCACCGTCGTCAGCCGGCCGCCCCAGGTCTCCGCCGTGGCGGACCGCATGTTCGCCACGAGGTGGCCGCAGCCCCGGCGGACCGCCGCCGTCCGCAGCCCGTCGAACGCGCCGTCGCCCCCCACCATCCCATCGTCGTCGCGCCCCTTCTCCGCCGCGTCCCACTTGTCGTGCCACAGCCACGCCCGCTCGGTCGTTCCCGCCGTCGCGGGGCCGATCTCGAAGCGGAGGTCGCTGTCGATCCGGAAGTCGAGAAGCGGCCCGTCCGTCACCGCCGTCCGCCCGTGGTACAGGTCGTCGAGCGTCCCGCCCAGCGCGTACGTGCGGCACTTCGCGTACGCCGCGTCGTACGCCTCGGCCCCGGCGCCCGAGCCGAACAGCATCATGAAGGGCTCGATGCCGTGGTGGGACGCGATGCTGGCCGTGACGCCCGTGGAGTAATTGAAGTCGCCGTGCGCGTCGCTTCCCGCGGACATGTAGATCTTCCGGATGAACGTCCCCCGGTCCGGATCGTCGTCGAATGCGTACCGCATCCCGGCGCGGCTGAGCTGGTTGTGGAGCATGAACCCCGTGCAGAGCTCCGCATGCCACTCGTAGCGGTCGTCCATTTTGCTCCACGGGTTGATGAAGAAGAGGTCGCTGGAGTGCTTCAGGTGGGCGCACTTCTTCTTCGGGTCGTTCCAGATCTGCAGCCCCGAGGTCATGAACTGGTCGTCTCGCGTGGCCGACACCTTGCGCGTTGACGCGTGGAGGTTCAGCCACTGCTCGATTTCAAAGGGAGTCCACGCGAACATCCCATTGGTCGGGTGCGCGGCGTAGGCGTGCGCCCGGCTGCCCTTCATCTGCTCCAGCACGTTGACCTGCGAGTTGTTGTTCGGCACCTGTGACACGTGGGCGTTCTTCAGGCAGAGGTCCAGCTCCCGCCGGATCGCTTTCACCCGGTCCGGGTGGGTCAGGCACAGGGCCAGCTTCGCCGCCGTCTTGGCCCGAAATCCCGCGCTGAGCTCTCCCTGGGACGCTTCGTGCCGGATCTCGTCCTCCAGGGATTGCCACTCCTTCTCGTCCCCGCCTTCCACCCAGATCTTGCGCGCGAGGTCGAGGCCCAGCTTCATCGCCCTAGAGTCCTGGATCTTCTGGAGAACCCCCTTGGCGATCAGGTAGAGCGCATCGTCCAGGTACGGCATCGCCCCCTTGAGGAAGTCCAGCTGCGAGCGGTCCCCGAACCAGGGGCCGGGGAGGTGCGAGTGGTGCTCGTAGACGAGCGCGTGCGGTCCGGGACCCATGGCCCCGGCGCGGTACATCGAGACTTCCTGCGCGCCGGTCCGTTTTCCCATCAGCTCCCGCAGCCGCCTGTACTCCATGTCCGGCGGCGCGCTCCTGAACGGCGGGAACTGCGGCACATCCTTGTCCGAGAAGAAGCAGTTGTGGTCCGTCGTGATGATGTTGTCGCGAAGCGCTGCGGCGTCCGGCGAATCAATCATGCCCAGCGAGTACGCCGTCCACGCCAGCATCCGCGGCGGCCCGCCCCACGCGAGCCGCGGATCGGCGATCTGCGTGCTGTACTCGACGGCGGTGTGGACGTGCGTGTCCCAGTACTTCCCGTCCGGGGAGAGCTTCGGCATCGGCTTCACCATCTGCACACGCATGACCTTGATGGTGATGTCGTCCTGGTCGATGGAGGGGAACTCCGGCGCGGTGCGGAAGCGGAAGTAGGAGCAGACGGAGCGGGCGGTGAAGTACATGTCGGGGGCCGGGGTCGCCAGCGGCAGGCGGATGATCCGGTGCCAGCTTGGGTACTCGATGTAGCCGACGACTCCTGCGGGCCGTACGCAATTCGCTTCGTCCGGCTCGAGTCTGGCTCCGGTTTCAGACTCGATTGCCACAGACTGGAATCTCTCCCACGGACCCCCTTGTCCGTCTGCGTCTGGTGTCCCCTTGCCCGACCTGATATCAGCAGACGCTCCGTAGAGCGGTTTCTCGCCTTCTCCCCAGTACCACAGGCCGGGGGCGAATCCGTGAATCGTTGCGGCTCCCCGACGCCACACCTTGATGTCCTTCAACCACACCCCATCAATCGCCATCCCCACGTTCCTGGTCTCCGGCACGAACACCAGCAGCGGGATCTCCGTCCGGCCCTCGATCACCGCCCACGGCATGTCGAAGATGATCTCGTCGCGGTCCCAGACGTCGGCGTACTGCATCGTGACGGGGCCGTTCTCGAGAAGGACGCCGGAGCGCGTCGAGTCGGTCTGCTTGCCCTTCACCTCGACGGTCACCTCGAGAACGTCGGAAGAGCCCTCGGGGAGGTCCCAGTCCGCCTCGACGCGCTCTTCGTCCCCGGCGGCGACGCGGACGGGGCGCGACCAGCGGCCGTTGGAGGTCTTGAGCGTGACGTCGGCGGGGAGTTCCCCGGCGGTCTCGAGGTTGCGGATCACGGCCCAGACCTTCGCTTTGCCCGGCTCGACGCCCATGTCCTCGACGCCGGCGGACTGGACCATGACCGCGGCGCCGTCGCGCGGGCGCTCGGCGACGGAGATGTGGAGGACGTTGTTGGAAGCGTTGCCCTCGCCGGGGACGTTCTCGAGGGCGATGCGCGCGCGGCCGCCGTCGAGCTTCGCGTCGGCGGGGATCTCGAACTCGATCCGCTTCGTGGCGCCCGGCTCGAGCTCGGGGACGTCAAACGTGTACTTCTTGTCGATGTCCACCGCGAGCTTGCCGCCGGTCTTCTTGCGCCCGCAGTTCGTGACGACGGCTTCCGCGAGCCGCTTCTCCCCCGGATGCCAGGGGTAGGGCCGCAGGATCGCGCTCCGGAGGGCGAGGTCGGATTTCCCGGCGTCGGCGCAGGCGAGGGCGGCCTCGAGGTCGAGCGCGGCGGCGCGGTAGACGTTCTGGAAGTTGGGGGTGCCGATGCGGGGGCCGCTGTCGACGAGGATGCGGCGGACGTCCTCGGCGGTGAGCTTCGGGTCGGCGAGCCAGATGCGCGCGGCGGTGCCGGCGGCGCGCGCGGTGACGGTGCTGGTGCCCTCGAGGGGGCCGTACGTGTCGCCGGGGCGCGTGGACTGCGAGCTGGGGTCGCCCGCGAGCTCGGTCTTCGGCGTCAGGTTGGCGCGCGTCGAGACCGCGATCACCGTCTGGACCGGCTTCCCGTCCTTGTCGGAGAGGACCGTCTCCGTCGACGACGTGCACGAAACCGCCCACGGATGCGCGGCGGGCCAGTAGTCCTGCGTGCCGCTGGCGATGCCCGCCGCCGCGACGACGAGGACGCCCTGTTCCTTGCAGAGGTCGAGCGCCTCCTTCAGCGTCGCCGTTCCGCGTGGCGCACCCAGCGGGATGCAGATGATCCGCGCCTTCGCCTTGAGCGCGTAATGGATGCCGATCGAAAGCATCGGCGCCACCGTGTCGCCCGATTTGTCCGACACCACTTTCACCGGCAGGATCCGCACGCCGGGCGCGATCCCCTTCATCGCGTCCTTCCCTTCCCCGTGCGCCGCGATCAGCCCGGCCACCGCCGTGCCGTGCCCGATCTTGTCCTTCGTGTCGTCCGAGCCGTCGATGACGTTCCACCCCGGCAGCACCGAGTCCTTCAGGTCCTTGTGCGCCGCGTCCACCCCGCTGTCCAGCACCGCGACGATCATGTCCTCCGGCCGCATCACCCCCGGCTCGCGGCCCGGGAACGGATCCTCGGCGGGAAGCAGGACCGACAGCGCCGCGACGCCCAGCGCCGCGATGAACACCACGAACCAAGGGGACACTCGTCCCCGGATGCGAAGAGACATGACCACTCCCTCGAGAAATTGACCCCTGACCTGCGCGCGAATCTAACGGGGCGGCGCGGGGGGAGGCAAGCAAAGGAGGAAGGGCTGGGGGGACGGACTCAGGACCGCTTCGGTCCGCGCGCGGCCGTCCGCGCCGTCCGTCGCCGGCCGCCCCCTTGCGCCCGCTTCGCCGCCTCCTCCTGCCACTCGAGGATCTCGTCGAATGTCAGTCGAGACCAGCGGCGCACCTGGTCGCGCAGGCTCCCGTCCCAGGTGGAAGCGGCCCAGGCGCTCTGGTCGGCAGGGTTCGGCCTGCGGGTCATCGCTTCAGTTTACCCCGCAGTTCGTCCAGGTCGTAGAGGTCCTTCGGCCGCCCTTGCCGGACAGCTAAGATTCCCGGCCATGTCCCCCTCCCCCTGCGCCTGGCAAGGCTCCGTCTCCGAGTTCCTGGCGACGCCGGAGGAGCGCGTCCTCTCCGACCTCACCGCCTTCCTCCGCGAAACCGGCGCGCCCCAGATCCTCGCCTGGGACCGCTCGCTCCGCGTCCTCCGCGACGAGCTCCGCTCCTGCCTCCCCGACGCCGCCGGCT
>JADLHC010000237.1 GCA_020849035.1 Planctomycetia bacterium | reverse complement strand
GGGCGATGTGGCACCGATCCGGGTGGACGTGCCGGCGAAGAAGAAGTGAAGGCTGGCGAAGGCTGGCGGAGGCTGGCGAAGGCTGGCGAAGGCGGGCGGGGGCTGGCGGCGGGGGGGGGCGGGCGCGGGGGGGCGGAGGCTGGCAGAGGAGGGCGAAGGAGGGCTGCAACGGCGGGCTCCTGGGATGTAAGGCCCCTCACTCCCCTGTCAGGGACATCTCGTGACGTGAGAGTCGATCGCCTTCGCTAGCCCCATGCGAGCCTTCGCCAGCCTTCGCCAGCCTCCGCCAGCCTCCGCCAGCCTTCGCCAGCCTTCGCCAGCCTCCGCCAGCCTTCGCCAGCCTTCACTTCTTCTTCGCCGGCACGTCCACCCGGATCGGTGCCACATCGCCCTTCGCATTCCGCACCCACAGCCAGATCACATGCGGCACCGTCTCGTCCTCGAACTGCACGCTGAACCGGCTCCCCTTCACCGTCCCCACCTTGTCCTTCGAGTCCGGCGCGGCCCACGTCACGACCGGCTCTCCCTTGTCCGCCGTCAGCCGCAGCGCGGCGCTCCCCTTGTAGAACCCGTCCAGCTTCGCCGTCACCTTCGACGGGCCGGGCTTCAGCGCCTCGCCGCGCGCGCTCCCCTGCGTCCGGTACTTGCTGTCGTCCGTCGCCACGACCTTCCACTGGTTCACCGCCGGGTCGAACGCCTTGTCGAGCGCGAAGTCCTCCCCTTCCTTCGCGTCGCCGGCCTTCACGCCGTCCACGAAGACCTCGATCGAGCCGATCTTCGCCTCGGGGCGCGTCGCGACCGCCGTGATCCTGAGCTTCCAGGCCTCCTTCGCGCCCGTCAGTTCGGCCTTGACCGTCGGGCGAAGCGCGAACGGCTGCGTCAGCGGGTCGCCCGCGACGAGGTTCATCCACGGGAACCAGGGGTGCGTCATCAGGAACGACTCCGCAACGTTGTAGCCGGAGAGGTAGCGCTGCAGGTGCGCGTACTCGCGGTCCCACGCGGCCGTCATCGGCTCGCGGACGCAGCCGTGCACCACCGTGGCGCCGGCGGCGAGGAAGTGCGTCATCGGCGTCTGCCCGCCGCCGGGCGGAACGGTGAACGCGCGCCAGGTCAGCGCCACCGACGTCAGGTTGTCCACGAGGCACCCCGGCTGGTACGTGTTCATCGCCGGGAACTTGTCGTCCCACCCCGCCTGGCCGTACGCGTACAGCGCCACGTCCTTCTTCCCCTTCAGCAGGATGTTGTCCGGACTGTGCTCGACGATCTCCGACTTCAGGCTCAGCGGCTTGATGAACTCCACCAGCTTCGGGAACGCCGGGTTGTACATGCCGCGCGGGTCCTTCTCCGCCGACTTCCCGAGGTACACCGTCCCGTCCGGCCGCTTCCCGTCCGACACGATCGAGAGGTCGATCGCGCGCTTGATGTCCGCGACCGTGAATGCGTCGAGGTAGCCGACGCACAGCATCGGATACGCGCCCTTCAGCGGCTTCTTCGGGTCAATGCTCTCGTCTGCCGGGTAGAACGGGTTGTCCTTCCCGTACGTCCCCTCCGGCCCCTCCTTCATCTCCGCCTGCTCGCAGAACATCGCCGCCAGCATGTGCGTCGTGCACCGCACGATCTCGTCCGCCTTCGCGTTCCGCGTCGGCGTGCACGCCGGCACCCCGCGCGTCAGCACCACGATCGTGATCCGCTCCGCCGGATGCCCCTCGATCCACTTCTTCACCGGCGTCTCCAGCTGCTGCTGGTACTCCGCATACGACCCGAACCGTTCCTTCGCGTCCCACCCGTCGTCCGTCTCCACCGGCTGCGGCGGCTTCTTCGGGTCCTTCTTCGGCGGGTCCTTCTTCGGCCGCGGCGCGCCGGGGATCTCGACGTGCACCACATGGTGCCGCGGCACGTCCCGTTTCTCGATGTAGTACCGCGCGATCTCCCCCGACTCCGGGCACAGGTCGTTCTGCACGACCAGCACGTTTTCGGGGCCGCCGCCGGCAAGGGCGCGGGAAGCGGCCATGGCAATGACGAGGGCGGCGAGGATGGAAGCGCGCATCGTGTCTCCTTGAGGGGATGGCGATGCTAGCGCGGTCGGGGCGGAGTGTCAGCCCTCGGGTGGGGCGAATCCCACCCGGCCGCCTGAGGCGTACCGGGGGCGTGGAAGCGGCGATCGCTGGCCCGGAGGCGCCTTGCCCGGGACAATCTGCCGACCTTCTGCCTCTGTCCGGAGTTCTCATGCCCGCCCGGAAACGCCGCTCCCCCGTCGCCCGCCTGCTGGCCGCCGCGTCCGCGTACATGCTCCTGAAGGCCCGCGTGCTCGAGTCCCGCGGCCTCACCCTCCGCGCCGCCCTGGCCGAGATCGCCCGCCTCCGCGAGCTCGTGGCGCTCCTCCAGGCCCGCATCCTGTCCGTCCCGCCCGAAAACCGCCCGCGGTTCAACCCGTGGCAGCGGCTGCGCGTCCTCGCCTTCCAGGTCATGCACGGCCTCAAGGTCGAAGAGGTCGCCCGCACCCTCTGCGTCACGACGAACACCGTCCGGCGCTGGTGGAAGGACGCCCGGAACGACAAGCCTGAGCTTGCGCGGCCGCCACGCGGCATGAACACGAAGAGACGCCTCATCGAAGAGCTGGCGTGCGTCCTCCGCCTCGCCCTCCCCGTCTCCATGGGCACCCGCACCATCGCCGGCCACCTCTATCGCCTCTCCCTGGCCGTCTCCCGTTCCACCGTCCAGCGCATCCTGAAGAAGCGCCCTCGACCGCCCGACGTCCCCGCTCTCCTCGAGAAGATCGCCGGCAAGGTCCGCCGCATCCACGCCAAGTACTTCGGCCACACCGTGATCCTCGACTTCACACGCGCCCCACGTTCCGTCGGCTTCGACGACCTCTGGATCGGCGGCGTCCTCGACATCTGCACCCGCTCGTTCGTCGCCCACCGCACCTGCAAGGACCAGCCCACCGCCAAGTTCGCCACCCGCCTCATGGACGACGCGAAACGCACGATCGGCCGCTCCCCGAAGCACTCGATCTCGGACCAAGGCGTCCAGTTCAGGAGCAAGCGATTCAGGAGGCACCTGAAGCGCCTTGGCACCAGGCACCGCTACGGCGCCGTCGGCCGGCACGGGAGCATTTCCCTGTTGGAGCGAT
>JADLHC010000236.1 GCA_020849035.1 Planctomycetia bacterium | reverse complement strand
GCGAAGGCAGGTGGGAAGGATGGGGCCTGCGTCGAAGATCGCGGGCACGGTGGGGGGAGCCGGACGGCACCTGCGGCGCTGCACTTCCGCGATGGACTCGAGGAGGATCCCGGGGGCGAGCAGGTTCCGGCCCTCGGGGACGAGGGGCGGGAATTCCGGAAGGTGGGCCGGCGGGGCGCAGAAGCCGGTGCCGAGCTGGACGACCGGGACCGATCCCCGGGCTGCGAGGGTGAGGGCGGGGGCGTGGTCGGCCACGGCGAGGCCCGGGCGGATGCGGTCGAGCAGGCCGTCCCAGGCGCGGAGGAGAGGTTCGAGGTCGTCGGGAAGACCCCAGCCGGAGAGGGCGAGGATGTCGGAGAACGAGCGGAAGTCGGAAGGCTCCACGGGGAGGGGCGGCGGCCCGAGGCGGATGGGGGCCTGGAGGACGGGGAACCCGGCCTCGAGGACGGGGGCGGCGGCATCGGCGGGGACGCGAAGCGCGAAGATGGGAGCATGTCCGCGAGCGGCGAGGGCGCGCGCCAGGGCGAGTTGGGGTCGGACGTGGCCGAGGCCGCCGCCGAGTTCCCATGCGAAGAGGACGGTGCTCATCTGGTGGGTTGGGGAAGAGGATAACAGGCGCGTGGCCGGGCCCGATGTTTTTATTTCGAATTCGCGGGGCTCGAAAGCGCCCGGACAAAAACAAAAACGGTAGTCGGATGCGGCCATCCCTGGAACCCGCTATTTTCCGTGCTTGCAGGGCGACGGGTTAGGGGAAATTTCGCCGTGCCCCCTTGATAGTGCGGATTCGCACGCTATACTAGGAAATGTGACGAACGATGGTCGCCCCCCAAAATGTAGGGGGTGGCCCGGGGCGCTTCGGGAACAGCACCCTAACATTCATCAGGTTCGTCCCGGTTCACCAAGGGGGTCGACGATGAGAGTTGCGTTGGTCTATAACCTCAAGCGGGAACTCACCCCCAGCGCCGACTCCGCGCCCCTCCCGCAGGACTACTACGCCGAGTGCGACGACCTCGAAACAATCCAGGCCATCCAGGCCGCCCTCGCCGAGTTCCATGACGTCACCCTCGTCGAAGCCGACGAAGACGCGTTCGAGAAACTCCGCTCCCTCCGCCCCGACATCGTCTTCAATGTCGCCGAGGGCACCTGCGGCGCCGCCCGCGAGGCGCAGATCCCCGCGATGCTCGAATTGCTCCGGATCCCCTACACCGGAAGCGATCCCGTCACGCTCGCGCTCTGCCTCGACAAGGCCCGCACCAAGGAAGTGCTCCTCGCCCACGGTGTCCCCACGCCGCAATTCCGCGTCGTCGAAACAGCCGACGACATCGACCGCATCCTGGCAAGCAAGGGCGCCCTCCCCGGGCCGGGTAAGCCGCTCCTCCGCTTCCCCCTCGTCGTCAAGCCGCTCTCGGAGGGGTCCTCCAAGGGCATCGTCGACTCCTCCGTCGTGGGCACGGCCGAGGAGCTGGGCCGCGAAACCGGTCGCATCCTCTCGCTGTACCGCGAGCCGGCCATCGTGGAGGAGTTCCTGCCCGGACGCGAGTTCACGGTCGCCCTCATCGGCAACGGCGACGACCTCCGCGTCCTCCCGACCGTCGAAATCCGTTTCGACTCCCTGCCGCCCGGCGCCCACCCCATCTACTCGTTCGAGGCGAAGTGGGTGTGGGACACGAGCGACAAACCGCTGGAGATATTCAGCTGCCCCGCGACGGTGGCGCCCGATCTCGCGCTGGACATCGAGTCGGTCTGCCTGCGCGCGTGGGACGCGCTGCGGCTCCGGGACTGGGCCCGCATCGACGTGCGGTGCGACGCCCTCGGTCACCCCCAGGTGATCGAGGTGAATCCCCTTCCCGGCATCCTTCCGCAGCCCGAGCAGAACTCGTGCTTCCCGAAAGCGGCACGGGCGGCAGGGTTGTCGTACAACGCGATGGTGCGGCGGGTGCTGGACGCGGCCTGCGCGCGCCTGGGCCTGGTTCACGGCGGAGGCACGGTCGCCCCGCCGGCCCATTTCTCCCTCAGATAACCGGAGTTCCCGTGAGACCGCGGCGGATCGCGCTCGCGTACGACGCCACACTGACGTCGCATCCCGGGGAAGCTCCGACCCACGACGACATCCTGGGAACGGTGGAACTCGTCGGGGCGGCCCTCGCGGCGCGCGGCTACGAGACTGCGCTGCTGCCGGTGGAACGGGCGTCGGACGTCGCCGGGCTCGTCGCCGGCGCGGCCCCGGACGTCGTGTTCAACCTGGTCGAGGGAATCGACGGCGTGTCCCGGTCCGAGATCGACGTCGCGCGCGCCCTCGAGGCCGCGGGCGTGCCGTTCACGGGCTGCCCGTCCGAGGCGATCGCGGCGGCGCTGGACAAGGAGCGCGCCAAGGACGTGCTGCGCTCCTGGGGACTGCCCGTGCCCGCCGGGCGCGTGATGGAGGCGCCCGGCCCCGCGGACGGACTGCGGTTTCCGCTGATCGTGAAATGCCTGAGGGAGGACGCCTCGATCGGGCTGACGGACCGGTCCGTCGTGCGCGACGAGGCCGGGCTTCGCGAGCAGGTCGCGCACATGGTCCGGGTCTTCGAGCAGCCGGCGATCGTCGAGGAGTTCCTCGAGGGGCGCGAGTACAACGTCGCCATCGTCGGGCCGCGTCCGACCGTGCTTCCGCTCGCGGAGATCGACTTCTCCGCCATGCCCGACGGCAAGCCCCGTATTGTCTCCTACAACGCTAAATGGGTCCCCGGCTCCGTCGAGGACCGCGCCACCGTGCCGGTCTGCCCCGCGCCCCTGGACGGGCCCGCCGCCGCGCGCCTCCGCCGTCTCGCCCTCCGCGCCTTCCGAGTCCTCGGCTGCCGCGACATCGCGCGCGTCGACATCCGCACCGATGCCGGCGGCAAGCCCTTCATCCTCGAAGTCAACCCCAACCCCGACCTCTCCCCCGACGCCGGCCTCGCGCGCAGCGCGCGCGCGCACGGCTGGACGTGGGAGGGACTGGTCGAGCGCCTCGCCCTCTGGGCGTGGCGAAGGAGCCCCCGTGCAGTCCACGCTCGTGCTTCGCGCCCTGCGGCCCGCTGACGCCCCGGTCCTCGGGCGGCTTCTGCGGGAGGCGGGGAATTTCAACGAAGCGGAAGTGGCCGTGGGGGTGGAGGTGATCGAGGCCGGGCTCCGGCCCGGGCAGGGGGACTACAGGTTCGTGGTGGCGGAGGAGGACGGCCGGGTGCTCGGGTACGCGTGCTGGGGGCTGGCGAGCCTGAGCGACGGGACGTGGGACCTGTACTGGGTCGCGGTGGATGCTCGCGGCCGGGGGCGGGGGATCGGCCGGATGCTGGTGGAGCATTGCGAGGAGGTCGTGAAGAAGGAGCGCGGGAGGAGCCTGCTGGTCGAGACGTCGTCGAGGCCGGGGTACGAGGGGACGCTCGCCTTCTACCGGTCGCTGGGATACGAGGTGCTCGCGCGGTTCAGGGACTACTACACAGCCGGCGACGACAAGGTCGTCTTCGGAAAGTACTTCTCCTTTTAGGAGCGCGTCGTGGACGAATGGCAGCGGTTGCTCGCCGAAGGCGTGAACAACGCGAAGCAGTGGTGCGAGGAGTTCCCCGGGCAGGACCCGCTCGTGGCGAAGAAGGTGGACGACGTCTTCCAGCTGAGGGTGAACAAGTACTGGCTGGACCTGATGAAGTCGAAGGGGAGCCCGGAGCACCTGATGAAGCAGGTAGCGCCGGACGAGCGGGAGCTTGAGGACCAGTTCGGGTTCGACGACCCGCTCGCTGAGGAGAAGATGAGCCCGGTGCCGGGGCTGGTGCACCGATACCCGGACCGCGTGCTCTTCTACGTGGCGCACCAGTGCGCCTTCTACTGCCGGTACTGCACGCGCAAGCGGAAGGTGAGCGACCCCGAGAGCATCTCGAAGGAGCAGCTGAAGCGGGCGTACGACTACATCCGGGCGCACCCGGAGATCCGGGACGTGGTGCTGTCGGGCGGCGACCCGCTGATGCTGAAGGACGACCCGCTGGTCGACATCGTGTCGAACCTGCGGGCGATCCCGCACGTGGAGGTGATCCGCATCGGGACGCGGATCCCGAGCGCGCTTCCCCAGCGGATCACGGACGAGCTGCTCGGCCGGCTGAAGAAATTCCACCCGATCTGGATGATGGTGCATTTCGACCACCCGGACGAGCTGACGCAGGAGGCGGTGTCCTGCCTCAATCGCATGGCGGACGCGGGCTTCCCGATGATGAACCAGACCGTCCTGCTCAAAGACGTGAACGACAACGTGGAGGCGCTGGCGAAGCTGTTCAAAGGGCTGCTCGCGGCGCGGTGCCGGCCCTACTACCTCTACCAGGCGGACATCACGAAGGGGACGAACCACTTCCGGACCACGGTGGAGAAGGGCCTCGAGATCATGCGCGGCCTGCGCGGCTGGATCAGCGGCATTGCGATCCCGCACTACGTGATCGACGCCCCGGGCGGCGGCGGGAAGATCCCGATGGTGCCGAACTACGTGGAGAAGTGGGCGGACGGGAAGCTGGTGCTGCGGAACTTCAAGGGGACCGTCCATGAGTATCCCGAGGTGCAGGAGGACCCGGAGGATCCTGTCGTGATGGTCCGGAACGGCCCGTACGGGAACCGCGGGGTGACGGGGTGCGAGGGGATCGATGTGGATTGACCGCGGAGCGACCGGAGACTTTAATCCCGGCCCTTCGGTGCCGGACCCCTGACCCGCCCACCAGGAGACTCGATCCATGAAGCTTTCCGCCGCCCTCGTCCTGGCCCTGGCCCTCGGAGCGTCCGCGCAGGTCGCTGCGCCGTACTACGAGAACTTCGACAGCGGCGTCCCTGCCGGGTGGACGTTCGACGCCCCGAGCACGGAGGGGGTCGGCTGGGGGGTGGATGCGACTCCGGCGCTGATCGGTGGCGTCACACCGTCGACCTTTCCTCCGGCGTCGCCCTCGGCGGGCTCGCTGAACTTCAACGACGGCGTGGACTTCGAGGACACGACGCCTGAGGCGGTGAAGGGGTACGCGACGAGTCCCGCGATCGACATTACGGGCCTGGGCGGGACGGTGATCATCTGGTGGTCGATGGCGTACGAGGTCGAGCCGTTCGCCTACCCCGCCTTCGACATCCGGGAGATCTACATCCTGGACGACACGGACACGATCGTGGCCACCTTCCAGGTCGGGGAGGTCGGGTCCGGGGCGGACATCGAGCTCGCTCCGACCACGTGGGCGACGTACTTCTTCGACGCGAGCGTCGTGCTGGCGGGGAGCACGTCCTGCAAGTTCCAGGTCGTCTTCTCCTCCGTCGATGAAGGCCTCAACGACTACTCCGGCTGGTTCATCGACGACGTGCGCGTCACGTGCGGCGACTCCGTCCCGCCTCCGGGCGTGACGCACCTGACCCCGCCCGACGGCGCCATCGTGACCGCGCCGGTGGCGCTGGACTGGACCGACTCCGCGGACACCTCCGACTGCGGCTCGGGCCAGATTTTCGGATACACCTACGAGGTGGACGACGACCCCCTGTTCGGGAGCATCGACTTCACGGCGCTGGTGACGACCTCGGACGCGGCGGTTGCGGGTGTGCCCGCGGGCACCTGGTACTGGCGCGTGCTGGCGATCGACACGGGGCTCAACTTCAGCCCGTATTCCACGTCCACGTCTTTCGTCGTCGAGCCCGCCCTCCCTCCCGCCGCGCCCGACTCCCGGTTCGTCAACGAGAGCTCGCCCGGCGCGCAGGGCGGCGACGCCGGTTTCGTCAACCCGGTCGTGGACCAGCGTCCCGCTTTCAGCGCCGTCTATCGCGACCCCAACACCGTCGACAACGCCATCGGGCTGCGCTTCCAGGTCTCCGAGGACCCCACCTTCCTCACCCTCGACTTCGACTCGGGCTCGGTCGCCATCGCGCCGGTTCTTCCGAAGGACACGCGTTGCCCGGACCTGACGGTCAACGTGGACCTGCAGCACGACACGGTCTACTACTGGCGCATCCAGTTCACGGACGCTTCCGGCGCCACGGGGCCGTTCAGCGCGTCGCAGTCGTTCCGCATCGGGGACGACTTCGAGTTCGGCGTGCGCAAGGGGTCGTCCCACCACGGCCGGCGGTGCTACGTGGCCACGGCGGCGTTCGGGGCGGATAGCGAGCCGGTCCGGGCCTTCCAGGACTTCCGCGCCGCCCGCCTCGAGAGCATCGGGGCAGGCGAACTTGCGAGCCGGGCCTACGTGGCGATCGGAAGCCGGGCGGCGGATGTCGCCCCCTCCGGGATCCTGCGGGCGACCCTCATTCCCCTCAGGTCGGCGACTTCTTCGGTCTGGGTGTTCATCCTGGGGACCGTGCTGCTTCTCGGAGCCTGTCGCCAGCGGGGCTGAGGCGCGGGGCCCGGATCCGCGCCCGGCGATATCTGTTGCACGGCCCCGAAAGTCTGCGGCTAGAATGCCCAGCTTCCGGGCATCGCCCATGCCGGTGGAGGACCCGGGACGCTGTGGGATTCCGCTCCGTCATCGATCCCATCTTCGCGGAACACCAGGCGGTTCGAGGAGTCATCGTCGGCGGCGAAACAGGAGGAAGAGTTGATGTCACTGTCAAGGAAGGGACTGTCGAGGCTGGTCGCGGGCGCCATCGTGCTGGCAACCCTGGGCATTGCGGGGGCCCGTGCCCAGGCCCAGGTGGTCGACACGTTCGAGGGAAGTGGCGGAACGGCCCCGGATCTCGCGGGCTGGACAATCGATCCAGCGGTTGGCGGGGTCGGGTGGAAGGTGGACGGGCTCGACGGCCCGGTCGGGCCCGGTCCGGGCGGCGCGGCTTTTGCCGGCGCGGGCTCCCTCAACTACAACGACGACACCGACTATGACAACGGCTTGCTAAATTCCGGCAGTGCGACTAGCCCGGTGATGTACGTGACCGGATCGCCCATCACAGTCACGTTTCAGTGCAACTACGAGACCGAAGGGCCGGACGGGACGTGGGAGTTCCGGTTCATGGAGATCGTGGACCCTGGAACCGGACTGGTCGTTGCGGGTGGCAGCTTCCAGGTGTTCGATACCTCCGGAACGGCTGCCTTGAATTGCGCCGCCAGTGGAACCTGGCACTCGCACACGATCGACGTGACTGCGGTCGTGGGCGCGCTTCCAACGATCCAGGTGCGTTTACGTTTTGATTCCGGAGACGACTTCTTCAACGCGTTTGACGGGTGGTTCGTGGACAACCTTTCGGTGGCGGGTGTCTCCCTTTCGCCGCCGTCCCTGCCTCTTCCCTACAGCGAGTCGTTCGACTCGGGAGGGCTGCCCGCCGGGTGGGCCTTCGCAGCCACTTCAGGCACCGTCATATGGGATGTAGACGCACTTCCCACGCCCGTCGGGGCGGGACCTGACGGCGCCGCGTTCAGCGCCCCCAGTTCGCTGAACTACAACGACGACACGGATTTCGACGACGGCGCAACGAATTCCGGGACTGCAACCAGCCCCCCGCTCGATACGAGCGGGCCTGGCACCGCAATCGTCGTTTCGTTCCGGTGCAACTACGAGACGGAGGATACCGGGACGATCTTCGACGTCCGGGAGGTGCAGGTCCTGAACGGCGCAACCCTCGCCGTCATTGCGACCGAGACCCTTGGTGAATCCGGAGACAGCAATCCGCCTGGGACGACATGCTCCGCGATGGGGACCTATCACCTTCACACGTTGACTTTCGCGATCGGTGCGGTCCCGAGCGTGCGCATCCGGTTCTCGTTCGACACCGGGGATGCCATCGCCAACACGTTTGACGGCTGGTTCGTGGACGACCTTCAGGTGTGCGAAGACACCGTCGCGCCCACCACCCCCGTCAATCTGGTTCCGTTGGACGGAGCCATCGTCGTGAGCCCGCCCGGCGTCTTCCTCGACTGGACCGACTCGACCGACACCAATCCCTGCGGGGCCGCGTCGGTGGCGAATTACGTCGTCGAAGTCGACGACGACCCGGCGTTTGGCAGCATCGACTTCACGGCTTCGCCCACGGTGTCCAACGCCACGACAGGCGTCCTGCCGGCGATGACATACTACTGGCGGGTCAGGGCCGTCGACGCCTCCGGCAACGTCAGCCTCGATTCCACGGCCACGAGCTTCACCACGGAAGCGCCGCTCTCGCCGGGCTTCCCCGATTCGCTGTTTGTCAACGAGAGCACCGATGGCGCGCAGAGCGGAGATTCGGGCTTCGTGGACCCGGTCGTCGACACGCGGCCGGCCTTCAGCGCCATCTACCGGGACGGCAACACTGCAGACACCGCCATTTCGCTGAGATTCCAGGTGTCGCAGGATCCCACGTTCCTCACGCTGGACTTCGACTCGGGAACCGTGGCCATCGCGCCCCCGCTGCCGAAGGACTCGCGGTGCTCCGACCTCACCGTCAACGTCGTCCTCCGGAGGGACACCGTCTATTACTGGAGAATCCAGTTCACCGACGCCAGCGCCTTGACGGGGCCTTTCAGCCTCTCCCAGGCGTTCCGCATCGGCGACGACTTCGACTTCGGCGTCCGCAGGGGTTCGTCGCACCACGGCAGGCGCTGCTATGTCGCGACCGCGGCGTTTGAAGGTCCTGCCCCGGCGATCGACACTCTCTCGAACGTTCGAGGCCAGCGCCTGGAGCGGAACGGGGCCGGCCAGATCTTCAGCCGCTGGTACCACACGGGCGGGTCGACGCTGTCGAAGTGCGTTTCGGGGCTGGGCAGCGCGGGACGGGCGACGGCGCGGGGAGGGCTCCTGGCTCTGGCAGGAGCCGTCGGGAGCCAGGGCTCGATGGTCCTGCTGATGCTGGCCATCACAGCCCTGTCCGTCTTCGGAATGCGACGCATGAAGTAGCTGCTGGCCGCACCTTGGTCATCCACGGCCCGGGACTCACACGTCCCGGGCCGTTTCCGTCCTCGCGATCAGAGCGGCGCCTCACCGCGGCCGGCGGCAACCCACTGTCGGCGTCCAGCGCGCTGACGAGGACAGGGGAGAAGGGAGAGTGCATTGCCGTCCAAACCGCTGAGATTAGGCCTTGCGGTCCTGGCGATTGGTGTCGTCCTGGCACCGGTGGTCTGGCACCTCCTGGC
The DNA here is from genome assembly GCA_020849035.1 of Planctomycetia bacterium. GTDB lineage: Bacteria > Planctomycetota > MHYJ01 > WSZJ01 > WSZJ01 > WSZJ01. Next base: position 13,679 of record JADLHC010000236.1, on the reverse strand, counting down.
CCGGTCGGTGCGGTTTCCGCAGCCGCTGCCGCGCGAAACCGGCGAATCCTGGACGTGGCCCGCCCGTCCGAAGGTCTTCGTGCAGGACTATGCCCGTTCCGAGAACGTGCATGACTCCTACGCCCGGGACGTCAAATCGCGCCTGGACAAGGGCCTTCGGGCCCAGGACTGGAGCCTGGCGCGGGAGGCGCTGACCGAAGATTTCAGGGGAGGGTTTCCTGCCCCCGAAGCCGGAACCAGGGCCTTGAATCGGGGAGCCGTGATCCACGACTACTCAGAACCCGCTCCCGCGGACCTGGACCGGGACGCCTTCGTCGCCGTGCTGCGCGATCACCAGGAAGGATGGACCCACGTCGAACGGACCACCTGGCGGACCTTCGAGTTCCTCCTCGACCCGGACGGTCAGCGCGCCTGGATTCGGCTCCACTTCCAGATCGCGGGCCCCGTGACCTCGGACGGAAGGGTCGACGTACAGGCCGTGCTCAGCGGCGAGGTCAGGAGATCGGGGGAGACGTGGAAGGTGCGGCGGCTGGCGCTGGAGCGCGGTTGCAGGATCGAATTCGAGGCCTCGCCCCACGTCGACGTGACGGACGCGGTGGGATTCCATTTCAACGAGTCCGAGGAGAATCGCAAGCTCAGCCAGGCCACGATCAACGCCCGGGCCCAGAAGTTTACGGGAGGCCTTTCGGCGATCGACTTCAATGGGGACGGTTTCTGGGATCTGCTCGCGAGCTCCATCAACAGGCCGAGCGTGCTCTTCCAGAACGACGGGCATGGGGGCCTCCACCGGGTCCCCGCTCCTGGCGCGGAGGATCGCGGAGTCGCGCATTTCCTGCTGGCCGATCTGGACGGGAACGGCACGCTGGAGGCCGTCGGGACGGACGTGACGGGCTTCGAGAACGGCGAGGCGGAACTCTCGCTCTACACGGCGACCCCGGATGGATGGAGACGGGTCCCCGGGGCGCTGAGATTCCAGGTTCCGTTGACCGTTCGCCGCGTCGAAAACTACTGCCTCGTCGCCTGCGACGTGGACCGCGACCGTCGCCTGGACATCTTCGTCGGCGGGTACTCCACCAACCTGTCCGGGCAGCAGGAGTTCAACACGATCGCCGCCTACGACGGATGCGACAACCTGCTGTTCATGAACCGCGGGGAGCTGCGATTCACCGAGGAAAGCGGGCCGAGGGGACTGCGGGGAACGCAGTACACGCTTGCAGCAAAGTTCTTCGATCTCGACGGCGACGGGGACGAGGACCTGTACGAACTGAACGACTTCGGTCCCGCAATCCTCTGGGTGAACGACGGGACGGGGAACTTCCAGGAGCTCCGTGGACATCCGCTGGCGGTCGACGCTGCGTACCACATGGGCATCACGATCGCCGACTGGGACAACACGGGCGACTGGAGCCTGTACGTGTCCAACATGTACTCTCACGCAGGAAACCGCATCGTCCCGCTGGCGTCCGCAATCGGCGAGGAGCTGCGGAACACCGCGCTCGTCATCGCCCGGGGAAACCAGATGTTCGAGCGGCCCGGAGCGACCGGAGCATGGCAGGAAACGGCCAGCGCGCGGGAAACCAGCTGGGCAGACTGGGCATGGTCGTGCAATTTCTACGACATCGACAACGACGGCGATCGCGACCTCTTCGTCACCAACGGCTACACATCCCACGAGGACGCCTCGGCACCGGACTGGTGAACCTTCTACTGGCGACAGGTCGTCGCCGATGCGGAGGCGATCCAGGAAAAGCGGGTTGCGAAGAGAATCGGACACGAAACTACGCGCGAGTTCCGCGGCTCCTTCAGCGGGTACGAACGCGACAAGCTGTTCCTCAATCCGGACGGACCTTTCCCGCGCTTTTTCGACGCGGCGTACGTTCTCGGACTGGACTTCCCTGACGACGGGCGCAGCGCTGTTCCCGTCGACATCGACGGCGACGGCGACCTGGACCTCGCGCTCCAGAGCCTGCAGGGTCTCCGGCTCGTGCTCAATACGTCGCCTCCGGCCCACTTCGCCCGGGTCCGCCTGCACGCCGTCGAATCCGAACCGCTGGCGCTGGGAGCGATCGTGATCCTCAACGCCGGGGGCGTCACCCAGCGGGAGTACGTCCGCATCACGGACGGTTTCATGGCCCAGACCCCCGCCGACCTTCACTTCGGACTTGGCGCTTCCGAGAGGGTGGACTCCATCGTGGTTCAGTGGCCGTCCGGCACCCGGCAGTCCTGGAAGGACCTGCCTGCGGATCGTCTCCTGGTGCTGCGCGAGAACCTGGCCGGCGCGGAGGCGTCGGAGTTGAAACGCTGGCCGGAAGGCCGGATGCTGGAGTCGCTTCCACGCCCCTCGATGGACATCTCTGCCCGTCGTCTCGACGGCTCGGGGGCTGCCCCGCTCGGAATTGCCGGGAAGGCCGCGGTGATCAATTTCTGGTCTCCGACGTGCGCGGCGTGCCTGGAGGAGATCCCGGCACTCGCGAGAGTCCGCCGGAGATTCGAGCAGGAGGTTCAACTCGCGGGCGTGAGCGTCGATCGCACCGAGCTCGAGGTCGTGGCGGAGAAAGCCCGCCATCTCGGGGCCGACTATGCCCAGTTCGTCGCCGACGACAGGATTATGACGGCGTTCTTCGGCAACGAGGGGACGACGCCGCTTCCGGCCACGTTCGTCTTCGACAAGTCCGGCCGTCTTCGACGGATGTTCCTGCGGCCGGTGGAGGAGGAGGATCTCGCGATGCTGCTGGAGTCGTTCCGCGAGGAGGGGGTGTTCGTGGCGGATCTGGACACTCGGGGAAGCCTGGAACTGCAGGAGCAGGATTTTGAGGTCGCCATCCGGACCTACATGCAGGCCGAGCGTCTGGCCCCCGGGTCGGCGCTCCGGTGGCTCAAGATCGGGCTGGCCCAGCTCGGGCTGGGGAAGCACGCAGAGGCATACTCGGCGTTCCTCAGGTCCGTCCAGCTCGATGACCAGGATCCGCAGGCTTTGGCGAACCTTGCGACGTCGCTTGTGCGGCTTGGACGCGCGGCGGAGGCCGTGGATTACTACCAGAAAGCGTTGCGCATCCGCGGGGAGGACGCGAATACGCTCGTCAACCTCGGGAACGCGCTCGGAATCGCGGGTCGCGGACCCGAGGCGCTGTCCGTGCTTCAGCGGGCCTGCAAGGCGGATCCTCGTTCAGCGGCGGCCTGGACCGGGCTCGGGAAGGTCTACCTGCTACTGGACCGCACGTCGGAGGCGATCGTAGCTCTCGAGAAGGCGGTCGAAATCGAGGGGGCCGCTGGGGAAGCCGGGACCCTGCTGAAGAAGCTCGCGGATTCCCGGCGATCCGGTCGTGGACGATAGGTCGCGCATTCGTGCGCAGGCCCCGCCGGCGGGGTGGATACGCCGGCGGACGGAGTGCGCGCCAGCGGACTTTTTGTTTGACTCCCCGCCCCCCCCGCGGCTACAACGCACGCCTTATTTGCGGCCCTCCGGCCGGTTTACGGAGGCGCCGCGAGAGGGGAACGTCCCGGCAGACGCCGGGTGATGTCCGTCGCTTTCGGCCGGGGGTGGCGGTTTTCCGGGCGTGCCCGGGATCGCCGAACGAGCCTGCGATTCAGCCAAGGAGGGAAGCGTGCTGAGAACTGTCTTCGCCGCGGTGGCGGTGGGCGTCCTTTCGACGCCGGTCTGGGCGGGTGGCGGGAACGCGCTGGATCCCGCTTCGTACACGATCGGGGACCGGGACGCCTACGAGGACGACTACTCGGACGAGTTCGACAAGGCGACGGAGGGCGAGCACAAGGCGCGGACGGGGAAGAAGGAGCGCCTGACGGAGAAGAGCTGGGAGTTCTTCGAGTTCATCAAGGATGGCGATCCGATGTGGGCGGGGCCGATGAAGTTCGAAGGCGGCGGGCCGTTCCAGAGCCTGAACACGCGTTGGCCGATGGAGGCCGCGCGGACGCTGGAGTTCAAGCGGTTCTACTTCGAACTGAGCGGCCAGATGTTCAACCAGCAGTTCGACGAGACGAACGCGCAGAGCGGGCAGGACGTGCACTGGCGCGGCCGGCTCAACCTGGGTATCGCGCGCCTGAGCTTCGGCCTCCCCTGCTACAGCGCGGGCGGCTTCGAGCTGGGCGTGAAGTACACGTTCGGCGAGCTGACCGAGCTGGGCCACAACGACATCTTCTGGTACGTCGGCCGTGCGCAGGTCATCCGCGACCACGATCGCGAGTACGGGTCGAAGGCCCTCGAGGCGAACATCAAGTGGAACGTCTTCCACCTGGACGACGGCGTGACGGGGCTGTCGATCAACATCAAGGGCAAGAAGTCGATGGCGGAGGTGAGCGAGCTTCTCGACACGAACGGGTACGAAGCGGGCGCGAACCTGGCGTTCTCGGTGAAGGCGTGGAGGTTCGGCATTCACACGAACCTGGGCGCGATCTACACGAAGAGCACGCGGCTGCAGTTCCACTCGAAGCCGGACAACCTGACGGACACGGATCCGGACCGGGTGCGGACGCGGCCGTTCGCGACGGGCGGCCTGGCGATCACATTCGAGATCTTCGACTTCCTGATGATCATCGGACAGGTGGAGTGCCAGACGAACGCGTGGCGGCACGAGATGCGGAAGACGTACACGCGGCACGTGACGGGATTCGGCTCGCTGGGGCTGCGCGGGCGGATCGGGCCGGTGATCGTCGAGGGCGGCATCGGCCGCGGGTTCAACGACAACAGCGCGCGGATCCAGGGCGAGGTGACGGCGGGGATCAAGTTCTAGGACGAGTCGATTCGAAGCGGCCGGCGCTCCCTGCGCCGGCCGTTTTTTTTTCGGCCGGCACGCCGCCGCGTTTGACCCATCCCCCGCCGACGCCTAGAATTGCGGCTCCCGCCGGCGCTACCGGCGGGCCCTTTCCCGGAGTCCCGCTTGAAGGCTCTCCTTCTCGGCGCCGGCTACGCCACGCGCCTCTACCCGCTGACCAAGGACCGACCCAAGCCCCTTCTCCCCGTCGGGCGAAAGCCGATGGTCGAGTGGATTCTCGACCGCCTGATCCCCGTCCCGGGGCTCGATCGCGTCCTCGTCGTCACGAACGCGCGTTTCACGCCGCATTTCGAGGAGTGGGCCCGGGCGTGGCGCGGCGCGGTCCCGGTGTCCGTGCTCAACGACGGCACGACCTCGAACGAGAACCGGCTCGGCGCGGTCGGGGACATGCAGTTCTCGATCCGCCAGGGGAAGATCGACGACGACCTGCTGGTGGTGGCGGGAGACAACCTGTTTGAGTTCGACGTGAGGGAGGCGGTGAAGCTGGGGAAGGAGAAGGGCGGTCCGGTGGTGTGCCTGAAGGACCTGAGGGACGCGGGGCCGCTGATCAGCCAGTACTCGGTGGTGACTCTCGACGGGAACCGGCGCATCACGGATTTCGAGGAGAAGCCCGCGAAGCCGAAGTCCTCGCTGATTTCGATCTGCCTGTACTACTTCCCGCGCCGGACGCTGCCGCTCATCGACCGGTATCTCGCGGAGGGGAACAACAAGGACCAGCCGGGGTGGTACATCCAGTGGCTGGTGAAGCAGGTGCCGACGTTCGGCTACGTGCTGGACGGGATGTGGTTCGACATCGGCGACCTCGACTCCTACAACAAGGCGAACGCGCTGTTCGAGAAGCGCTGAGCCCATGGCCACCCGCTCCCTGCTGGGGCTCGACATCGGCAGCCGCTTCGTCAAGGCGGTCGAGCTGACGGAGTCGCGGGCGGGGCTGTCGCTGACGGGGTGGGCGAGGGCGGAGGTGACGCAGCCGGAGGCGGTGCCGGACCTGCTGAGGGACCTGGTGACGCGGGCGGGCTGGCGGGGGAGGCGTGTGGCGACGGCGGTGTCGGGGAGGAACGTGGTGGTGCGGTACATCTCGCACCGGCGGGTGGGGGATGCGGAGCTGGCGAACAGCCTGAAGTTCGAGGTGACGAAGTACCTGCCGTTCGAGCCGGAGCTGGGGTATGTGGACTGGGAGCGGCTGGAGGAGCCCGGGGGGGGAATCGCGGACGCGCCGGGGGCGGGGGGGCAGGCGGAGATGCGGGTGCTGCTGGCTGCGGCGCGGAAGGACGCGGTGGACGAGCACGTGGCGATGCTGGAGAAGATCGGGCTGCGGCCGTCGATCGTGGACGTGGACTCGTTTGCGCTGGGGAATGCGTTCGAGCTGCGGGCGATGGCGAGCCCGGCGATGGCGGAGCGGACCGCGGCGATCCTCGACGTGGGGGCGATGAAGACGAGCCTGGCGATCCTGAAGCCGTTCTCGAGCTACTGGTTCACGCGCGAGATCTACGTCGCGGGGAACGACTTCACCGGCGAGATCGCCCGCGCGCTGGGGACCGACGCGGAGTCGGCGGAGCAGGCGAAGAGGGTGCAGGTGGATCGCGTGGAGGAGATGAAGCTGGCCGTGGCGCCGGTCGTCGAGGACCTGTGCCAGGAGGTGCAGCTCTCGTTCGAGCATTTCGAGCAGCAGTTCGACCGGCCGGTGGAGGCGATCTGGCTGTCGGGGGGCGGGGCGTTCACGCCGGGGCTGGCGGACGCGATCCAGGGGAGGTTCGGGAAGGCGCCGTCGCGGTGGGATCCGACCGAGGGGATGCCGGTCGCGGAGGACGTGAACTCCTCCGACCTGAAGGGAGCGGCGGCGCAGGCGGCGATCGCAGTGGGGCTGGCGAGCCGGGTGAGGGACGAGCACGCATGATCCGGATCAACCTGCTGCCGGCGGCGCGGAGGAGGAAGGAGGCGCGGAAGCTGCCCCGCGTCTGGGGCCTCGCGGCCGCGGCGGCCGTGCTGCTGGCGGTCGGGAGCGTGGCGGCGTGGGCGTGGCGGGAGGCGGACGGGTTGAAGCGGCGGGTGGCGGGCCGGGAGGCGGAGCTGGAGCGGCTGCGGCGCGAGGCGGCGGACGTGGTGCGGCTCGAGGCGGGGCTGGCGCCGCTGCACCGCCGGGCGGAGATCGCCTCCCGCGTGGACCGCGCCCGGCGCGGCACGTGGGCGCGCAGGCTCGACCGCGTCGCCGCCATCCTCGACGCGGGAGCTCCCCGCGTCTGGCTGACCGCCGTGCGCGGCGCCCAGCGCACCGGCCCGGCGGGCGGCGGACCCGAGGCCACCTTCGAGCTGGCCTGCGAGGCCGCCCACGACCCCGACGGCAGCGCGCCGATGGGCCAGGTCACAGGCGAGTTCGTCGAGGCCATGCGCAGCGCCTTCGTCGCCCCCGGCGGCGATTTCACCCGCTACGACGACCGCTACGCCGAGCAGGCGACCCCACGCCCCGGCACCGCCGAGGGATGGTCCGAGGCCTTCACCGTCCGGCTCTTCCGCGACCGCGCGGCGGAGGAAGCGCGATGACGCTGCACGGGCGGAGCGGCGTGGTTCTGGGGGGCGCGATCGTCGCGGCCGCGGCGCTGGCGGCGCTCTCCGTGCACCTGCGCGTGGCGCGGATCGGGCCGTCGCGGGACCGGCTGGGTGTGCTGGAGGAGGCCCTGGAGCGCGAGCAGGTGACGATCGCGCGGCGGCCGTCGATCGAGGCCGAGGGAGCCCGGCTGCAGGCCCGCGAGTCGGAATTCGCGGCACTGCTGCCCGCCGACGGCGCCGACCTGGAGGCCCTTCGACGCTCGATCACCGGGGCGGCCTCGGCGGCCGGCGTGCTCGTCACCGCGGTCCGTCCCGCGCCCGCGGCCCACTCCCCCGGCGCCGTCGAGGAAATCCCGGTACTGATCGAGGCGCGCGGCGACTTCGCCTCCCTCGGCCGCTTCCTCGACGCCGTCGAAACACTTCCCCGCGCCCTCACCGTGGACCAGTTCGAGCTGAAGCCGGGCGGAGCGGAGGCGGAGGCGCGGCCGGAGACGGCGGGAGCGGAGCTGGCGCTTCGGTTGACGGTGTGGCGCGTGGCCGGGGAGGGGCGATGAAGCGGCTTCTGGTGGCGGCGGTGCTGGCGGCGCCCGGGATGGCGTGGGGGCAGGGTCGGGTGGACCTGTCCGGGGAGGCGTGGTTCCGCGGCGCCGGGAAGGACGGGCGCTGGGCGGGGGTGGCGCACGTGAAGGTGGAGGCGGGGGTGGAGGGCGGGAAGGCGGTGGTGCGGTACTTCGAGGAGGCGGCGGTTGAGCTGGACGGGGTGTCGCAGGGCTGGCGCGAGGATTGGGTGCTGGACCAGGATCTTGCGGTGCTCTCGGGGGTGTCGCGCCGCCGCGACGGGAGGGCGGAGGCGGAGGTGAGGGCGGCGTGCGACGGGCGGCAGCTGGTGCGCCGGGCGGTGGCGCCGGCGGTCGAGCGCGTGCAGCCGTGGACGCGCGAGCGGGCGTGCTGGCCGGCGGGGTTCGCGCCGGCGGCGCTGATGCGGCGGTACGGGCCGTGGAAGCCGGGCATGGAGATGAGCGTGGAGACGTTTTCGGCGCGCGCCGCGGACGGGGACGTGCGGATCGGGCAGGATGCCTGGAGCGTCACGGTCCGCTCCCGCGGTCCCCGCGCGGTGGCGGACGCGGAGGAGGACTGCTGGACCCTCGAACTGCGGCCCGTGGAGGGCGCCGGCGCGCCCGTCACGCTCGTCGTCGACGGGCGCGGAATCCCCGTCGAGATGTCCGGGCCCGCGTGGACGTTCCGAAGGGTCCGCGGCCGGCGCGAGGCGCTCGACGGCCGCGACTTTGCCTGGGTCCACGGCGCGCGGCGCGACCCGTTCCGCCCGGTGCTGAGCCCGCTGGACGTGAGGCGGATCGGCGGGGAGCCGGAGCCTGTGGCGGACCTGTCGGCGGCGGAGGCGCGGGCGATCCTCGACGGCGCGCGCGCCCGTCTCGACGCGATGCGCGCCGCGGCGACCCTGCCGGAGGCCGAACGCGAGCGCGCCCTTGCCGAGAACTCGCGGGCGATCCGCTCCGCGGCTGCGCGCCTCCGCGGCTCTGCCGTCGCCGGCGCCGCCGAGCGCATCTCCGAGATGGTCGCCGAGGCCGGCCGGCTCTACGACCCCGCCCTCGCCGCCGTCTCCGGCGCCCGCGCCCTCTTCCGCGAAATCCGCGAGGCCTTCGACGCGGGCGACGCCGCCTCGCTCGCGCGCGTCGGGCCCGCGATGGCGGCGCTTCATGAGATCGCCTCCGACCCCGACCTGGCCGGGCGTCCGGAGCAGGCGACGGTGCGGGCGGTCGAGGAGGAGGCGGCGGCGCTGGACCGGCGGGCGGCGGTGCGGCTGGAGGGGCTGGAGAAGCTGGGAGAGCACCCGCTGACGGGGATCGTCGTCGTGCGCGACCCGGTGGAGGTGGAGCTTCCGCTGGGCATCCAGGCCGCGGGTGCGGTGCTGGAGATGCGGCCGCGCCTGGCGGTGCGGGGCGCCGCGGCGGTCGCGCTTCTCGGCGACCGCTCCTACGCTCCCGGCGAGGCCGTGGCGGGGGTGGATGGGTGCGTGGTGAAGGAGATCCGGAACGACTCGGTGACGGTGGAGTACCGGGGGGAGCCGATCCGGCTGAGGGTCGGCGAATAGGCCCTCTCGGCGGATTGATGCCCCCTGCGGCAGGACGTAGGATGTCGCCCTTTCCGGAATCCATCGGAGCCACGACATGACCGCGCGATACGCCGCCTTCCTGGCCGCCGTCCTCGGGGTGCTTGCCGGTTCTCCGGCGGGCGCGCAGGAGCCTGCGGACACGGGGACCGTGCTCGGTGCGGGGCCGGAGGAGCTGCGGCCCCAGGACGCGACGGTGTCGCTCGACGTGCGGGACATGCCGCTGGTGGAAATCCTGAAGCGGCTGACGGCGACGACGGGTGTGAACATCGTGGCGGACGCGGGGATCGAGGGCAGGGTGACGGTGACGCTGCTCGAGGTGCCGTGGCGGGAGGCGCTGGCCGAGGTGTGCCGGCGGACGAAGACGGTGGCGCGCGAGGTGTCGCCGCGGCTGGTGAGGGTCGAGCGGCCGCCGCGCGTGACGGCGGACTTCAAGGCGTCGCCGCTGCTCGAGGTCATCGACCTGCTGGCGGGCAAGGCCGGGGCGAACATCGTGATCGCGCCCGACGTGGACGCAAAGACGCGCGTGACGATGCGGTTCCAGGACGTGCCGTGGGAGGACGCGCTCGACGCCCTGGTCAAGACGGCGGGGTACGCGGCGGTGACGGAGCCGTCGGGGATCGTGCGGATCGTGTCGCCCGAGCAGCTCGAGCGGCAGCTGGAGACGCGGGCGTTCGCGTTCCGGTACCTGAGGCCGCAGGACCTCTACAGGCCGCGAATCAAGGCCGACACGCTGGTGGGGGATCCGAAGGGCGTGGACGAGCCGGTGAAGCAATTCACGGTGCTCGATGCGCTGCGCTCGGCGCTGACGCGGCGCGGCGACCGGGCGGTCGGCTCTCTGCAGTACGTGCAGGACGCGAACACGATCATCGTGACGGACACGGCGCCGGCGCTGGAGGCGATCCGGAAGCTGGTGGACCGGCTCGACGTGGAGCCCTACCAGGTGCACCTCGAGTGCAAGGTCGTGACGACGACCAACGCCGACCTCGCGCAGGTCGGCATCCTCTTCACCAGCGGCCGCCAGCGGGGGATCTCGGTCGGCTCGTCGGTCGTGTTCCTTCCCAACCACGCGAGCGGCGCGCCGTTCTTCGGGGGAGGCGCGGCGGGATCGACACCGTTCACGGGCGCGAATTCGACGATCCGCCGTTCGCGCCTGCCGTTCGGGATCGGGCAGGACGCGGTCGGCTCCGACGCGTTCTGGGCGACGGACTTCGGGATCACGGCGACGCTGCGGCTGTTCCAGCAGGACTCGGACTCCCGCGTCGACCAGGCGCCGACGCTGACCGCGCTGTCGGACGCGGAGGCGACGCTGTTCGTGGGCGAAACGGTCCGGTGGGGCGACGTCGAGGTCGCGTCCACGCAGAGCGGCACGACGACGTCCTCCCTCAAGGAGGCCGCCAACTCGCCGCTGCAGGTCGGCTTCCAGCTCCTCGTCGTCCCGCACGTCGTCCCCGGCACGAATCGCATCGTCCTCACCCTCATCCCCCAGACCAACCAGCTCACCGGCTCCTCCGAGCGCCTCCCCGGCTTCGATGAGTTCGAGCTCATCACCAACGGCGCCGTCGCAGGCACCCAGCGCGTCTTCCTCCCCCGCGTCGCCACCACCTCCGTCCTCACCCGCATGCTCATCGAGTCCGGCTCCACCGCCGTCGTCGGCGGCCTCGTCGAGGACCGCGACGCCCGCACCCTCGACAAGGTCCCCTTCGTCGGCGACATCCCCATCGTCGGCCACCTCTTCCGCCACACCGACACCACGAAGATCAAGAACCACATCATCGTCTTCGTCACACCCCGCATCGTCCGCCCCGCCGGACCCGCCGCCGCCGCGGCGGCCGCGCGCCTCGAGGAAGCCCGCGCGCGCGAGGCCTCCGAGAACGAACGCCTCCGCCAGGGCCTCACCCCGGAGGAGTGGCAGGAGAAACTCCGAAAGGCGCGCGAAGAGGAGGCCCGGGAGCACGACCGGCTGAAGAACGGAAAGTGATCGCGGAGCGCCCCGACGCCGGTCCGCCCTCGCCGCGCGTCCTCTACAGGCTCCGCTTCGAGAAAACCGGCACCGCCCGCTTCTACTCGCACCTCGACATGATGCGACTCTTCGAGCGCGCCCTCCGGCGCACCGGCTTTCCCATCAGCCTCTCCGCGGGGTTCAACCCGCGGCCGCGCGTCACGTTCCTGTCGGCCCTTCCCCTCGGCGTCGAATCGGTGGACGAGTGGGTGGAGATCGAGTTGACGGAGGCGTGGGAGGAGGGGGAGTTCGTGAAGCGTCTGGAGGGGCAGTTCCCCGAGGGCGTGCGGATCCGGGAGGCGGCGCGGGCGGAGGGGCGTGTGGCGGCGGTGGAGGCGGAGTACGAGGCGGACCTGGGCGGGGCCGTGGTGGACACGGGGGCTCTTCTCGCGCGCGCGTCGATTCCGGTCGAGCGGCGCACGCCGGAGGGGGAGATGAGGACCGTGGACATCCGCCCCTGGGTGCTGCGGGCGGAGGCGGCGGGCGGGAAGCTGGCGTTCGCGATCCGGATCACGGACCGCGGATCGGCGCGGCCGGAGGAGGTGCTGAGGGAGCTGGGAGTGCCGGGAGCGCGCGTCGTCCGGACGCGCACGGTGATGGCGGCGCGGAAATGACCCCGAGGCGCATGCTGGTGAACGCGCTCGACCCCGAGGAGGTCCGCGTCGCGGTCCTCGACGAGGGAGTGCTGCAGGAGTTCTACATCGAGCGGGCGTCGCGCGAGACCCTCGTCGGCAACATCTACAAGGGCCGCGTGATCAACATCGTGCCCTCCCTCCAGGCCGCCTTCGTGGACATCGGCATCGGGAAGAACGCCTTCCTGCACGCGAGCGAAGCGGTCGCCCCCGCCGGGCCGGAGGGCGAGTTGGCGCGCCGTTCGCCGTCCGGGGCGCCGCCCCTCCCCGCCGGCTTCGAGCCGGGCCCCGACACGGCGCGTCGCGCCCCGGAACGCCACGAGCGCCGCCCCGCCCTGAACCTGAAGGAGCTCCTCCGGCCGGGACAGGAGGTCACCGTCCAGGTCATCCGCGACCCGGTCGGCGAAAAAGGCCCCAGCGTCTCCATGGACGTCTCGATCGCCGGGCGCTACCTCGTCCTGACCCCGGAAACCCGCCGCACAGCCGTCTCCAAGCGGATCGCAGACCCCGCCGAACGCGAGTCCCTCAAGGCCCTTCTCCAGCAGCTCGAACCCCCCGGAGAAGTCGGTTTCATCATCCGCACCGCGGGCACCGGACAGACCGCCCGCGAGCTCCAGAAAGACCTCGACTCCCTCGTCCGCCTCTGGGCCGCCGTGAAGGAGCGCGCCCGCGACGATCGCCCCCCCGCCCTGCTCTACCAGGAGAGCGACCTCGTCATCCGCACCATCCGCGACCTCTTCACGCCCGAAATCGAGGAAGTCCTCATCGACTCGCCGGAGGTCCTCCATCGCACCATCGAGTTCGTGTCCGCGGTCATGCCCTCCTTCCGCGGGCGCTTCAACCTCTACGAGGAACCCGAGCCGCTTTTCCACCGGTTCGGGGTGGAGCCGCAGATCGAGGGGCTGTACCGCAAGCGGGTGGAGCTGCCGAGCGGGGGTTCGATCGTGATCGAGCAGACGGAGGCGCTGACGGCGGTGGACGTGAACAGCGGGCGGCTGGTGGGCGAGAGCCCGGAGGAGGCGGCGTTCCGGACGAACCTGGAGGCGTGCGAGGAGATCGGGCGGCAGTTGAGGCTGAGGGACATCGGCGGGGTGATCGTGGTGGATTTCATCGACGTGCGGGAGGGGGAGCACCGCCGGGACATCGAGAGGGCGATGAAGGATGCGGTGAAGAGGGACCGGTCGCAGACGACGGTGCTGAAGATGAGCCGGTTCGGGCTGGTGGAGATGGCGCGGCAGAAGATCCGGCCGGTGGTGAAGCTGGCGTCGTACGAAGAGTGCGGGCGGTGCCGTGGGACGGGGATGGTGAGGACGGTGGAGAGCATGGGGCTGTGGCTGATGCGGCTGATCCGTCACGAGTTGAGCGTTGCTGGGGGGCTGGGCGTGGAGATCCGGCTGAATTCGGAGGTGGCGCAGTATCTGTTGAACACGAAGAGGAAGGACCTGTTGAAACTTGAGGAGCAGTATGGTCGTGGAGTTGCGATATTAGCGGAGGGGAACTACGACGTGGAGAGGTACGAGATGAGTCGAGTGACCTAGTGCAAGCTGGAATCGCGTTTCAAGACGGAAGTCTTTGAG
>JADLHC010000235.1 GCA_020849035.1 Planctomycetia bacterium | reverse complement strand
GGGAGAACGGAGCGGCGCTTTCCCAAGCGCCGCGAGGCCAACGCGGCGGTTGGGAAACCGCCGCTCCGGTCGGCTGGCCGGGCGCGGAAAGCGGCCTTGGAACCGGCGGGAGCGGGACGGGGTCGTCCCGCCCACCTCCAGGCGGCACGGCTGGGGGACGCGATCCTCAGGGCTCCACGAGCACGGGCAGGCCGACGGTCACGATCGCGAGGAGCGTCTGCGCGTCCCAGTTGGCGAGGCGGAAGCAGCCGTGGGATTCGGTGTAGCCGATCTTCGCGGGATCGGGCGTGCCGTGGATGCCGTAGCCCGGCCGATCCAGGCCGATCCAGGCGACGCCAACCGGGTTGTTGTGGCCGGGCGGGAGGATGAGTTTGCGGCCGAGGCTGCGGGCCTCGGCGGACTCGGTGAAGACGGCGGGGTCGAAAGTGTAGTCGGGATTGGCGATCGCGACTTTGATCTTCAGTTCCCCGACGGGCCGTTTCTCCGCCTTCTTCGCGATGCTCCCCGGGAAGTGGGCAATGAGGCGGTCGCCGGCATCGAAGGCCTCGAGAATGCGTGCGGCCAGCCGGATTTCGATCCGCGCCGCCCGCCCGAGGCGGCCGACAAATTCCGCGGCGGGTGCGACGAAGAGCGTGTCGGGGGTGATGGCGTCCCAGTCGAGACCGGGGTTGATCCGCCGCAGGAACGCGGCGCCGGCGCGGAAGCGCTCGGCGGCGAGCTCGAGCGGAGTCTCGTGCGCGAGCTGGGTCTGTTGCGACTTGCCGAGCCACGTCTTTTCGAGGGGCTGCAGCCCCTCGAGATCGGCCTCGGCGAGCGAAGCCCAGACGAGCGCGGGCGCTTCCAGGAGGAGGACTTCGCGCGTCGCGGCATCGAGTTCGCCGGTATCCGGGAGGCCCTCGCGGCGTTGAAATGCCTTGAGCGCCGCCTCGGACTGCGGGCCGCGGATGCCGTCGATCGAGCCGCCGGAGAAGCCGCGGCGCGAAAGCTCCACCTGGACCTCGAGCCAGGTCGCGGCCGGGCGGGGGAAGTTGTCGTCGGCGTCGATCAAGGCGGCGGCGACCGCCGGGAAAGGTTCGGCGGCGGAGCCGGAGACGATGGACACGCCGAGCACCACCCCCAGCAGAAGTTGCCTGCACCGGACCCAGAGCGGCCCGCTCCCTTGCCGCCGGGCTATCATGGGCGGACGGGCGTTTCGCCGGCAGGTTCCGTGCCGGCCTGGTTGTGGGCGGGACGACCTCGTCCCGCGCCCTGTGTAGTGGCACCCGATCCCCGCGGGGCGGGGTCGCCCCGCGTTTGCGCGTCGGCGCCCGGTCCCTGCGGGGCGGGGTCGCCCCGCCTACACCGCCGTGACATCGTCGAGTTAGCGCTCATGGAGGGCGCCGCGCCCGCAGGAAGGCGGAGGGAAGCCGGGGAGAAAGGTCGTCACCGGATCAGAACTGGCCGTTGACGCCGAAGGTGACGGCGGAGGGCAGGAAGCGGGTTTCGCGGATCCGGGCGGGAATGTAGCGGTAGGAGGACGGGCCGCTTTCGAAGACATTGCTCACGTCGCAGAAGAGGTTGGCGTGGCGGTGCACGCGGTAGGAGAGGTTGAGGTTGGTCGTCGTGATCGGTTTCCGGAAGATGCGGCTGGCCTCGTTGGCGGAGTAGGTCGTGATGATGCGTCCGGTGTAGCTCGTGGTGACGCGGGCGGTGAAGCCGCGGTAGGTGTAGGTGAGGCTGACGTTGGCGGAGCGCGGGGTGAAGCCGGTGATCTCGCCGGTGCGCCGGTAGGTGCCGCCGAAGTCGCCCTCGGTTTCGAGGCGCGTGTAGTTGGCCATCAGGCCGAGGCCGCGCAGGAGGCCGGGGAGGAAGGTGAACTGCTGGCGGTAGTCGAACTCCCAGCCGCGGACATTGGCGGTGCCGCCGTTGACGCTGGTGAAGAATCGGTAGCCCTCGTAGAAGCCGTCGTAGCCGTTGTCGGGGCCGAAGGGCACGATGCCGACCTCCTGGGTGACGATGTAATCGCGGATGTTCTTCTTGAAGTAGCCGACGGAGAGCAGCCCGGCGGGCTTGAAATAGTACTCGAGCTTGGCGTCGAGGTTGCGGGCGTACTGCGGGCCGAGGCCGGGGTTGGCGCCGGTGACCGTCTGCTGCGCCTCGTTGATGGTGGCGGAGGGGATGAGGCTGGCGAAGTTGGGCCGGGCGAAACTCGTCGACCAGCTGGCGCGGGCCTTGAGGTTGGCGGCGAGGTCGTAGGTGGCGTGCAGGCTGGGGAAGGAGCGCCGGTAATCGCCGCGGTTGCCGACGTCGCCGTAGTCGAGGGCGGCGCGCTTGAACGGATCGGGCTCCTGGGCGACCGTCGTGCTGCGGAATTTCAGGTAGGTGTAGCCCTGGAGCTCGGTGTTTTCGACCCGGAGGCCGCCGGTGAGGCCGAGCCGCTGCAGGCGGGTCGTGAGGCGCACGTAGCCCGCCTGGATCTCCTCGATGGCGTTGCGGTTGCTCACGTACTTCTGCTGGGCGCGGTAGACGAGGTCCTCGGTCCAGAGCGCGGGGTTGGAGAGTTCGT
>JADLHC010000234.1 GCA_020849035.1 Planctomycetia bacterium | reverse complement strand
GTTGATACGAAACCCGTCGCGCAGTGGGCGCAGCAGGTGCCCGGTGTGGAGTGTCTGACCGCTGATCTCACCGAACGCGCCGAATGTCGTCGCGTGACCGACGGTGCCCGGCGTGTATACCAGCTGGCCGCAGACATGGGCGGCATGGGATTCATCGAGCACAACAAGGCGCTGTGCATGCTGTCCGTACTCACGAACACGCACATGCTGCTGGCGGCGCGCGAGGCGGCGGTGGAGCGCTTCTTCTACGCGTCGTCGGCGTGTGTGTACAACACGGAGAAGCAGGCGTCCGCGGACGTGACGGCCCTGACGGAAGCGGACGCGTATCCCGCGATGCCCGAAGACGGCTCCGGCTGGGAGAAGCTGTTCAGCGAGCGCATGTGCCGGCACGTCCGCGAAGACTTCGGCCTGCCGACGCGCATCGCGCGCTATCACAACGTGGATGGCCCACTCGGCGCGTGGGACGGGGGGCGCGAGAAGGCGCCGGCGGCGATCTGCCGCAAGGTGATCCACGCGGTCGCCACGGGCTCGAACGAGATCGAGATCTGGGGCGACGGGCGGCAGGCGCGGAGTTTCATGTGGATCGACGACTGCCTGAAGGGGATCCGGATGATCATGCGGAGCGAGATCACGGACGCGATCAACCTGGGGTCGAGCGAGCTGGTGAGCGTGAACGACCTGGTGGACATCGTCGAGAAGATCGCCGGGGTGAAGCTGAAGCGGCGCTACAAGCTGGACGCGCCGAAGGGGGTGAACGGCCGGAACAGCGACAACGCGCTGATCCAGAAGCTCCTGGGGTGGCAGCCGGACACGAAGCTGCGCGACGGGATGGCGAAGACGTACGCGTGGATCAAGGGCGAGTACGAGAGGTCGCGCCGGTGACCTCGGGAACCGCCCTCGCCGGGGGGGCCGAAGCGCGGGTGGCGCCGAGCTACCGCGTGCTGGGCGTCCGCGTCGAGGCGGTCCAGATCCCGGATGCGGTCCGCACGATGCTCGGCTGGGCGCGGGGCGGGGGACCGCCCCGGACGGTCGCGACGACCGGGATGCATGGCGTCATCGAGGCGGTGCACGACCGGGAATTCGCCGGGATCCTCGAGTCCACGGACCTCGTCGTCGCGGACGGCGCCCCGGTGATGTGGATGGGGCGGCTGCACGGGCACCCGATGAAGCGGCGGGTGTACGGCCCCGAGCTGATGCTCGCCGTGACGGAGGCCAGCGCGCCGCTGGGCCTGCGGCATTTCTACTACGGGGGCGCCCCCGGCGTCGCCGACGCCCTCGCCGCCGAGATGTCGCGCCGTTTCCCCGGGATCGTCGTGGCCGGGACGCACTGCCCGCCGATGGCGCCGATCGCCCCCCGCGAGAACCCGGAGGTGGTGGCCGCGATCCGCGCCGCCCGCCCCGACATCCTCTGGGTCGGCCTGAGCACCCCCAAGCAGGAACGCTGGATGGTGACCCGCCGCGACGACCTCGGCGTCCCCGTCACCGTCTCCGTCGGCGCCGCGTTCGACTTCCACACCGGCCGCGTCTCCCAGGCCCCCGCCTGGATGCGCGAACGCGGCCTCGAGTGGTTCTACCGCCTCTGCTCCCACCCGCGCCGCCTCTGGCGCCGCTACCTCCTCCAGGGCGGCGACTTCGCCCTCCGCCTCGGATTCGAACTCGCGACCGGCCGCTGGCGCAGGAGCACGCCGCGATGAGCCCGGAGCGCCCACTGTCCGCCACGCTCGCCGCCGCCGCCGCGGCGACCGAAGCTCCCGCGCGCGCGGTCGTACGGGCCCACCCGATCCCGCGTCGTGTGCGCGATGCGCTCTGCGTGGCCACGCTGGCGGTCACGGACGTCGCCGCGACCTTTGCCGCGGTCGGGCTGGCCTGGCTTGCCAAGGCAGCGCTTGCATCGCGGTGGGAGCTGAAGGAGATGACGGTCTTCGACCTCGCGGACTCTGGGCAACTCCTTGCAGTGACCGTTGTCGCCGGCTTCCTCGCCGGCGGCCTGTACCTGCGTCGCGAGCCCTTCTGGGAGTACCTGCGCCTCTCGCTGTGTACCCTGGCCTGTTCCCTCACCCTTGCCCTGACGCTCCTGTACCTCTCGCAGATCAGCGTCGCGATTCCGCGGTCCCTCGCCGTCCTTTCCGGAATCGCGATTCTTCTCATCGTCCCCCCGTCCCGCCTCGCCGCCCTCGCCGTGCTCAGTTCCGCCCGCCTCTGGCGCCGCCGCGTCGCCGTGATCGGACTCGCCCCGCACGCCCAGGCCGTCGCCGACGATCTCGAGAGCGACTACACCCTCGGCTACCGCGTCGTCGGGATCCTTCCCCCCGAATCCGGACGGCTCCCCACCCACCTCGACGAAACCGTCGTCGTCGCCTCGGGGTTGCCCCCCGCGGCCGTCGACGACATCGTCGCGCGCGCCCACCGCGGCGCGGCCACCGTCACTCTCGTTCCCGAGGTCGGCCCTCTGCCATTCGCCTCCGGCATGACCCGCTTCATGTTCGACCGTCGCCGACTCCTGCTCACAACGCGCAACCTGCTGAAAGACCCTGCCAACCTCCTGGTGAAGCGCGTCTTTGACCTCCTGGCCTCGAGCATCATCGCTGTCGCCGCGCTGCCATTGCTGGCGGTCCTCGCTCTAGCCGTCGTCCTCGACTCCCGCGGCGCCCCGATCTTCTCCCAGACGCGAATCGGTCGGAACGGAAAGCGCTTTCGCTGCCTCAAGTTCCGCACGATGCACACCGACGCCGAGGAGCGCCTGGAGCGAATCCTGGCAGCCGATCCGCCGAAACGTGACGAATGGGAGCAATACCAGAAGCTCAAGGAGGACCCGCGGGTCACGCGCGTTGGAAGGTTTTTGCGGCGCACGAGCCTCGATGAGTTGCCCCAGATCTTCAATGTCCTCATGGGCTCGATGAGCCTCGTCGGGCCCCGGCCGCTGCCGCAGTATCACTACGAGAAACTCCAAGGACCATTCCGCTCCGACTATGTTGAAGTCACGCCGGGGATCACCGGACTGTGGCAGGTGTCGGGGCGATCCGACGCAGACGTGAACCGGATGGCGGTGCTGAACTCCTGGTATGCGCGGAACTGGTCGCTCTGGTTGGACCTGACTCTGCTCATACGCACCGCACCTGCGGTGCTCTGTAGCCGGGGGGCGTACTGAGGCTCCAACACATGTTCCAAGGACCAGTAAAGGCCATGAGCGACGAACTTAGTGCCGCAGGGATGGGGCGACGCCTATCGTCCCATGTGAAAGCCCGCCCGCCGAGTGCCCACTTTCCTCAACCGGAGAAGCTAGGCACCACACGGTATGAATGGTCTACTCTCCCGCTCTATTCACAAGCTGAGAGTCAGAGATTTTTCCCATCGTCGTCGATGGCTGAAAAAGCGTACGTGGAAAGGTCCAATGACACTCGTCATTGGGCCAATTGAACCGGAATGTCGCTAAACATTCATTCGATCTATCGTCAGATCTTCAAGATCTGGCGAAGACGGCGATTTCAGTTGTTTCTAGACCTGATCGGGCCCAGACCATCGGACACGCTGCTCGACGTTGGGGGCTATCCTCAATTTTGGATGTCGAATCCTCAGCCTGTGAAGCGCATTGATACACTCAACCTTCTTGAGGCGGCTGGAAATCCTCCTGAGACGCAAACTCATGAAATCAGGACTCTCATTGGCGACGGTTGCGCCCTCCCGATGCCCGACAAGAGCTACGACATCGGCTTCAGCAATAGCGTCATCGAGCATGTTGGATCCTGGGCGCGCCAACAGCAGTTCGCCTCGGAAATTCGTCGCGTTGCAGGCGCCCTGTGGGTGCAGACACCAGCGTATGAGTGTCCCATAGAGCCGCATTACATGGCACCCTTTGTACACTATCTGCCACATTCCGTTCAGAAGCGGGTGCTTCGTTGGTGTACTTTGTGGGGGTGGATTGCGCGTCCGAATGCTGACCAAATTAACTCGATGGTGACAACTACCCGGCTACTTAGAAAGTCGGAGATGCGCCAGTTATTCCCAGACTGCAGCATCGTGACAGAGCGCCTGCTCTGGATAATTCCAAAGTCATACATTGCTGTTCGGAGACTAGCCTAGAAATGGGCCGTCATCCATCTACGCGTAGGCAAACAGGAAGGATTCCCGCCTCTGCTGAGCCACTCACTCTCGCGCTTCTGAACCTTCACCTCGCCACCAGCCAGGGCTCCCCGAGGACGACCCTAATTGATCAGATCGATCTGCAACCGCCGATGGAGTCGGACCACTTCCGGCAACACACTCCATTGCCGAAAGCGACGTTCGGACGGGCCATCGCTTCCGCGCATGTGTATGGAGGCGTTGGAGCAGATACCAATCGTCGCCGATTGCTCAATAGGACTGGTGGAGCCGGATGGTTGCGCGGACGCCCGCCGTTGGAAAGCGGAACATGTCGTCGTCTCGCACTACCTTCATGTGTCGCCGTTATCGCCTTCGCCTTCCTCGCCGCGCTAGTCATCTTCCTCAACTCGCGGGATGCCCCGATCTACTCCCATACCCATGTCAGTCGGAATGGGAAGCCTTCCCGCTGTCCCAAGTTCCGCGCGATGTTCGTGGACGCGGAGGAGCGGCTGAAGCCAATCCCCGCAGCCGATCCGCCCAAACGCGAAGAGTGGGGGCGGTCCAAGCAGACGAAGGAGGACCTGCTCGCCACCCGCGTCAGGAACTCTCTCCGACGGACCAATCTCGACCAACTCCCCCGAATCTTCAAGGCCTTCCACGGCTCCATGAGCGTCGTGGGCTGGCGGCCTCTGCCGCAGTACCACTACCACAGGCAGGGAGAATCATTCCGATTGGGCTATCCTGAGGTGACGTCAGGGATCATCGGGCTGTGGCAGGTTTTCGGAACTTCCGAATCGGATGTGATTAGGATGGCGCTGCTCCACTCGTGGCATTCCCGCAACTGGTCGCTGAGGCAGGATATTGCGCCGTTGCTCCGCATGCTACCCGCGGTCATTCTGGGTCCTGTAGCTATTGATGCATGCCCAAGAGATAGGTCATCGCGAAACGAGGCGCTAGGCGTAGGGGATGGTAGAGCACGTAAGGGTATCGCCTGCAGCCTGGCTCGTCGAATGGAGGACGGCCGATGAGCCAATACCAAAATGTGCTGATGGTCCTTGGAGTACTTCTTCTCCTGGCGGGCTTGATTGGTGTCGCACTTCCCGGTTCAAGCCAATGGCGGATCGCGAGATTCCGGAATTGGGCACTATTCGCCGTCTTGGCCATGAACCTTCTTCCACTCGGCGACGTCGAGGCGGAAGGCAGCATCTGGCGACAGGCGATGTGGGGCGGCCTGTTTCTGGTTGCGGGCGTGCATTGCCTCCGCGATTCGGATGGGCTACTAAGTCTGCCTCGCGGGCACGTGCCGCTCACCCTGGTTCTTTTAGTCGGTTACGTGTTGGCTTCGACTGCGTGGTCCCCGAATGCCGGAGTCTCATTGAAGCGTGCCACTCAGGTGGTAGGCGTTCTTTTGATTGCCGTGGCGCTGATCCGCCAATCACGTCAGGAAGATGTGCTGTTTCAGTCGCTGCCAGCGCCGGCGCTCGCATTCCTCGTGGTCGGACTCGTTTCGATGATCTTCGCGCCCGAGGTCGCCTTTGACAGCGACGGTGCCCTGAGAGCAACGACGACCCATAAGAACACCTGGGGGCAGTATTCAGTGCTCGCCGCCATTTCCGTCGGCGGACTCGCGCTTAGAGAGAAACCACGCAGATCTCTCTGTGCCTTCGCGCTTGCTCTGTGTGTGCTATCACTGCTGCTCTCCCGAAGCGCTACAAGCATGGTCTGCATGGGAGTCTTGGCGTGTTGCGCCGCCTTCGGGCTGTTGGTCGTTTGCGGAGGCGTGCCGGGAAGAATTGGCGTCCTGATCTCGATTCTTGCCGGGATCGTCGGCCTTCTTGGTTCAACGCTCGCTACCGGAGACCTGCCGTTTGCGAGTTTGGAGGACTCCTTTTATCGATTCAGCGGCAAGACACAAGTGCTGACCGGAAGAACTTACCTATGGGATTGCATGATCGATGAGATTCGTCGTCACCCCCTGTTCGGGATTGGATATGGTGGATTCTGGGCACAAGCGGCAGAGAATCCTTCCCGTGACGTTACGAAATGGTTGCATTGGTCTCCAGGCCAGGCTCACAACGGCTATCTCGACGTCGTCAATGAACTAGGGATGTTTGGGGCAGCGCTCATGTTTCTCGTCTTCGCAGGGCACGCGGCCAGAATCGCATCGCTATGGCGCAGAGGAACGTATGCTCCAGCTGCGCTTCATCTAGCCGTCTTGCTGGGAGCGGTGATCATCAACTACGCGGAGTCGTCGCTGCTGCGCACCACGAATATCTGGTGGATCATTCTGTGCTGCTCGATTGTATCAGTTTACAACATGTGCAAAGTGGCGCCTACAGAAGACCCATTGAAGGACGATGATGAGCGAACGACGCCAGCCAGAGAAGTTACTCCGAACAGCAATAGCAAATGCGAGGTCGGGGTAGCTCACACTTGTATCTCGCCCACAAGCGGCCTTAACGCCGGATTCTTTGGCGGTGATGAACACGCCTCGTCACACGACCGAAGGGGACCCAGCAATCCCGCTGGATCTCCGAGTGTTCGCGATAACTCCCCTCGCTGCTGGATGAATGGGAGCCTATGAAGAACCGATGGGCGCATCATGTAATATCCCGCTTTGTAGGCCCGGCTGTTCTCCGGCACGTCAGGAGGCAGGATTTCGATTGCACTCGACGACTGAAAAACTACATTAGGAGGGATTCCACCGATGCCCATGATCATCGGTAGCCACGTCTTCCGCTTAACGGAACACACTCCTTGAAAGTCCTCGTCATTCACAATCGATATCGGCAGCGCGGCGGCGAGGACTCCGTGTTCGACAGCGAAACGGCCCTGTTGCGGACCTGCGCCGATGTCGACACGTGGGTCGTCGACAACCGGGACATGATCCCTGTGCTCGGCGACGCCCTTGTGTCGTTGCGGCTGCCTGGATCGTCGGCACGCTATCGCGAAACGCGCCGTCGATTGGCGAAGTCGCGCCCGGACGTGGTGCACGTTCACAACATCTTTCCCCAACTCACTGTCTCCGTCTTCCGGGCCTGCCTCGACGCCGGCGTGCCCGTCGTCATGACGCTTCACAATTTCCGCATCTGGTGCGCCGCCGCGACGTTATTCCGTTCGGGGAAAATCTGCGAAGAATGCGTGGGGCACGGACCAAGGCGGGCGCTGGACTACTCGTGCTATCGCCGCTCGTACTTCGGGACCGCGGCCGTGGTCCGGGCCCAGGAGCGGCATTTCCGGGACCGGGTTTGGCAGACGCAGGTCGATCGGTTCATCGCACTAACCCGATTCTCAAGGGATCGCGCCATAGCGTTCGGGTTGCCGGCGGAAAAAATCGCGGTGAAACCGAATTTCGCGCCGGAACCGGCGGTGGTTCGGACAGCCATCGGGACGAAGGCAGTCTACGTGGGCAGGTTGTCTGAGGAGAAAGGAGTCTCGGTGGCGATCGAGGCCTTCCGGAAACTGCCGGGGAGGCAACTCGTTCTCATCGGCGGCGGACCCGACGAGGCGGACCTGCGCCGGATCGCGCCGGCCAATGTGACGTTCCTCGGACCACAACCGCCTGGACGGGTGGCGCAAGAACTCGCCGAAGCTGCATTCCTCGTTTTCCCCTCGCTCGGGTACGAGACGTTTGGCCGGGTGCTGGTCGAGGCGATGGGCGCCGGGATCCCCGTCATCGCGAGCCGCATCGGCGGCACTCCCGAAATCGTTCGCGATGGTGAGACGGGGCTCCTGTTTACGCCGGGCTCCGTTGACGAGCTGTGCGAGGTCGCGGAAAAGCTGTTCGTAGACCGAGACATGAATGCCAACTGCGGAGGCGCCGGTCGAATCGCGTACGAGCGGGAATATTCACCGGAGGTCAACCGGGAACTGCTTCTGGGGATCTACCGAGATGCGATCACGAAACCTGCCAACCTGCCGAAGATCGTTCCCGATCGCGGCGACTCCGCCTGACCCGACCGAACTGCGCACGAGAATTCTGTTCGATTCGTAAGAGGTGGTTATCAGATCAAGAAGTCATCGGAGACGCTCGCGCTTTTAGGTCACACAAATGAGGATCGCGCTCGTAGTAACATCGGTTGGCAATGTCGGCTCCCGCGGAATGTATAACCGCCAGGAGGTTGGGCTTGCACGGGGGTTGGCTGCGCTTGGCCACGAGGTTGAAGTTCTACAAGCGGTGCCGCGAGGCCAATCGCCGCAGATGGAATTTCTGACGGATCATTGTCTCTTGCGCGAAATGCCCGTGTTTCGGATCGGGTCGCATGGTTGGTACGATCGCCGTCTTCTCGAACGGTTCAAGCCGGATGGCGTGGTAATGTTTTCGGACCTTCAGTTGTCGATGCCTTCGCTAGCGGGATGGTGCCGTTCGAATGGCGTCGCCTTTCTTCCATTCGTGGGAACACTGCATTCGACCAAGAAGCGGCGCAGAGTATTCGAAACATTCTGCCGCTGGCGGAATGTTCGCGCGTTGCGAAACGGTCCAGCGCTCGCAAAATCGGGTGAAATCGCTGAGGAGTTGCGACGCGAGGGAGTTCTCGAGACAACGGTAATCAACGTGGGCCTTGATTCCCGGGACACACCCGAACATGGAGACGGAGCGCGCGCGCGGGGACGAACTGAGTTCCAGTTGAACGATGTGCCTGTAGTCGGATTTGTTGGAAGGATGGAGGCGCACAAGGAGCCATTACGACTTCCCGCGCTCCTTTCGGCATTGCGTCGAGAGAATCAGTCATGGGAACTGGCTCTGGTAGGCGACGGGCCCCTGTCACAGGAACTTGGCGCTATATTCCAAAGGGAGAATCTCAGCAGTCGTGTTTCGTGGAAGAGAAGGCTTCCAAACAACGAAATGTGGAAGCTCTATTGTGCTGCCGACGTTATGGTCAACCTGTGCCGAATCGAGATATTTGGCATGAGTGTTATTGAAGCCATGCATTGCGGGACTCCGGTTGTCGCCGTATCCGCGCCTGGGCCGAAACATATTATTCGAGACGGCATAGATGGATATGTGTGTGGATTCGAGACTGAAGATATTCGCCTGCGAATCCTGCAGGCATACTCTCGGCGAAAGGAATTGGGCATGGCGGCGAGGGAGAGGATTAAGGAGTCGTTCAATTGGGATGTCAGTGCCAAGATCGTTGCCGAGAGGCTAAGGGTGCTCGCGCGTCCTCCTGGCTAGACGAGGAAACTTGTCACGCCGATGGGGTGGGCGGATCAGTTCCCCGGGTTCTCCTAAATCCCTTGAGTGGGTCGGAGGCATGGTCCTCCGCTTACCAGTTCTAACCATGGTTCTTCTTCGTCGTTGTTCCATCGTCCATGGGGCGTGTTCGATACCTCCCTCGGGCGTATTCTTGGTAATACACGCCGGTTCCAAGCAGGATCGACAGTTGCCCTGCGGCCGAGCAAACCCGGCTCAACATCCGCACGTACGCCGGATGAGAGAAAATCCTGAGCAGGGGGAGGCTCATGGCGCCGCCCAACAACTCAAGTGGCTTTCTGAGGAACCACGCCACACGTGACAGAAAAGTCTCCCGGGCCACAAAGACCCGGGCGTACCCCTGGCCCCCCCGGAATGCACGTCGACAAACCCAGATCACCGAAAGCCGCTCCAATGGTACCTCTTCGAACGCCGCGGCTTCGTTGCACGAAACCAGTTTCGCCCCGGAACGATGAAGGCGACTGAAGAAGTCGGAATCCTCTCCCCCAGTCGCCGCAAATTGAGGATTGAACCAGAGACGGTTCTCCGTTGTTCCGAGCGATTTCGAGCGCACGAGTACGTTGCCTGTTGCCCCGTGCGTCAAGATGGTTCCGGTCACGCTCGCTGGGCGCGAAAAACTCGGATGCCCGATGGCCCATTGCGGCGCGCCCGCTGGCAGGGCGGAATGGACCGGTCCGAATACGGCATCCGCCTGAAATCTCTCAAGCGCGGCAAACATCGTGACTAGCCAAGTCTTTGAAACGGTCTCGTCATCATCAAGAAAGGCAAAGTAGTCCGCCGTGACGTTCCTGAGCGCCTGATTGCGCACGAAGGAAAGTCCCGGCTGAGGTTCGACGTCGTAAGTAACCTCCAGCTGGTTGGAGGCCACGAACGAACTCACCACGGGGCGGGCGCTCTGTTCCGGGTCGTTGTCGACAACGACCACCCGGATTAGTAGATTCGGCGCCTCCTGACACGCCAGGCATTCCAGCAACGCCCGAAGGCCCTGGGGTCTCCTATACGTGGCGATGCAGACGTCAACGCGCACGGGAATGTTCGCTCAAGAGCCGGCGCCACAGCAGAATCGCAAGGGCCACCTCACCCGCAGCCAGGCCGAGGACGGCTCCGAATGCGCCGGAGGCACGGGAAAAGATCGCCGCCAGTATGACGGTGAGCGCCGCGGTCAGCACATTGTCGAGCATGAGCCCCCGAAACTCTAGCGACGCCTGCAGGGCGATGCTCGCGGAACTACGCACAATCTGCGCGAGAAGGACGGAACACCAGACCCAGACCAGGAGGGTGATGTGCTCGTATTTCGCCCCCACCATCAGGGGGATGGCCCAGCGCAGTGATGCGAGCAGGGGCAAGACATACACACATGCCAACAGCAGGACGGCGACCGCATACCGCGCGCCTTCCAGCGAGACTCTCCCCTGGTTTCGAACGCGGGCCTCGGCGAGTCGCGGCAGCGCGAGTTGGTCGATGGCCGGAAGGAGAAATGAGAAAGGTGAGATAAGCATCCGGGCCGCGTTGATCTGTCCCACGCCGACCGGTCCCAGAAACGCCGCTGTGACGTAGATGTAAGATTGTGACTGCAGCCAGGTAACGATCACACCCCCCAGCGCCCAGCGACCACCGGCAACGGCCTCCTGGAATGCCCTTGAGACAGCTGCCAGACGGACCGAAGCCAGCGGCAGCGCACTCACGACCAGCCCCAGAAGTGCGGCGATGCTCTGCGAAGCGGCGAAGACCCACAGTGCCCTCTCGTGCGTCATAGGAACGGCAGAAAGATGCAGGACTAGGAGGAGGGACGTCATGGACGCCGCCAGAACGACGTTCACGAACAATGCCCGAGACTCCTTGCGCCCGCAGTAGGCCAGGCGGACAAAGAAGTCCTTCAGGAGGTAGGCGAGCGAGCCGACCGTGATGCTGAAGCAGAGACTCGCGTGCTGGGCGACCGCCGACCAGGCGAGACTGCCCAAGAGGATGCTGGCTGCGGCAAGGGAAGCGAAGCCGAAGCCGCCAGCCAAAACACAAACCAGCATCTGAGCGGCATAGTGTGACCGGTCCTCCGGCAGCTTGTCGGGCATCCGAACAACCATCTGAGTAAGGAAGAGGGCATTGCCCAGTCCCACGAAAAACAGGGCGATCGCGAAGCCGATACCGTAGATGCCGAACTGCACGGTGGTCAACACGCGAACCAGATACAGGCCCAGCGCGAAGTTGGTTCCGCTACTGACAATCTGATTCAGGACGCTGATCGCCAAGGGCTTTCCGAGCCCCTTGGAATCCACGGCACTCGAGGCGACTGGTTGGACGGCACTCGCAACAGCGGGCTTCATGAACGCAGTCTCGCCGAAAAGGGAAGTTGCTTCCTGAAGTGTTCTCGGAACTGATTCTCCCGGACGTCGTCCGGCTTCGCGTACAGCCGCTTCTCCACCGCGGCGAGCGCTTCGATCAGCCCGAAGATCGCCTCGCGGTGTCCCGGCGCCGCCTTCGCTACGGCGCGGCAATCCTCCACGGCGAGCGGATAGAGCTTCTGGTAGTCTGCGGCGCGAGCGGGGTCGATGCGCATGGCACTGCGGGCGTGCTCGAGGCCTTCCCGAAAACATGCGCCGCCTCCTCGCATCGGTCCTTGCGGGCGAGCAAAGCAGAAGACCAGCCCCGCTTGCAGTCCGAAGACCCACGCCATGCGAGGACGAGGCAGACAAGAAGGAGGGATTTCGTGCAAGCGTCGAGAGTAGCAAATCCTGTGGAGACTTCCCGAGGGTAAGACGCGCCATGCCCTCGACCCCGCCCCGCACTACCAGCACTCGCAGATCGGGTTCAACTACCGGCTGAGCAACATCCTCGCCGCCGTCGGCCGGGGGCAGCTGCGCACGCTCAGGGAACGCGTCCAGCGGCGGCGGGCGATCTTCGAGCACTACCGCGCCGCGTTCGAGGGGCGCGACGGGATCACGATGATGCCGGAGGCGCCGTGGGGGATGTCCACGCGCTGGCTGACCGTCATCCTGATCGACCCGAAACGGTTCGGCGCGACGCGGGAGGACGTGCGGCTCCGGCTCGAGAAGCAGAACATCGAGTCGCGGCCGGCGTGGAAGCCGATGCACCTGCAGCCGGTGTTCGAGGGGTGCCGCGCGGTCGGCGGGCGGGTCTCCGAGCGGATCTTCGAGCTCGGACTGTGCCTGCCGAGCGGGACGGGGATGACGCGGGAGGACCTGGCGAGAGTTGTCGAAGTCGTGCTGAGCTAATCGGGTTCCCTCTGGATGGAGTTGATCCAAGTGACCACGAAGAATCGTCACGGGCTCGCGAGGTCCATACCAAGCGACGTTCGCCGGAAGGTCCGGCAGCATTCCAGGTTCGGATGCGTCCACTGCCGCGCGGGCCTCTACGAATACGAGCACATCGAGCCTGCTTTCGTCGACGCTCACATCCACGATCCTGACCGGATCTGCTGCCTCTGCCCCAACTGTCATGACCAGGTCACGAAGAAGCAGCTCTCGAAATCCCAGGTGAGCCGCGACTACGCCGCCACCCGCAGCGCCGATCCCCGGTCTGTTCTGCCACCGATCGGGCCGATGAATCTCGACTGCGCCACCGCGCCGCTCAGGATCGGCGGAGTGACTTACGCCCCCACGGTCGGCACGCTCCTGAGATACCACGGGGTGGACCTCATCCAGGTTGCCAACGGCGAGCAGCCCGGGGAGCCGGCGGCGATCTCGGCGGTGTTCACGAACGACGAGGGGCGTGAAACGCTGCGCCTGGAGCAGAACGCCTGGGTTGGGTCATGCTCAAACTGGGACATCGAAGTCGTCGGCCCGCGTCTTTGCGTGCGCCGGCGACTTGGGGAAATCGCCCTCGCCTTGCGGTGGGAGCAGCCCGGGGGGCCCCTGGTGGTCGAGCACCTCGACATGCGCTACGAAGATGCCCACGTCCTGGTCCACGAAGACGCCTTCGCCGTGGGCAGTTATCTCCGTGATGGCTCGATCTGGTGGATGACCGCCGGGCTTCACCTCCTGGGCTCGAATCCGCAGGGTGCCGCGATCGAGTTCCTGACAGCGGAGGAACTGGCGGCGCGAACGGGGATCAGCGCGCCTGACCAGGCGATGGCGGGACCGACCATCGTCGGAGGCCAGGGGGCTTTCGTCCCGCGCTACGGGATCTGTCTTGGCAGCGGCTGCAATCTCACGATCCGGGATTGGGCGTGCGGAACGCGAGCACTCCCGGACATGCGACGCGTTATTCTTCGCAACCCGGCGGAACTGGCGCGCTTCATCAGCACGGGCGGGTAGTGGGTCAGTTTGAACTCAAGAGGGAGGACAAATCGTGAACCGGAACGTTGACGAAGGATTCGCCGGTATGCCCGAGTGCTTTCAGCCCACCTCTGGTCTACGCGGAGAACACAAGAACTCTCTCCCCGGCCGGGATCTCGTAGTGCGCCACCTTGTCTACAATACCGTGGGTCTTAGCCCACTCCGCTTCCTTGGTGGCCTGCTCCGCGAACAAGGCCATGATGTCGTCGATGCGGTCGAACTTCGCCCGCTCGTTAATGATTGAAGCCATCTTCTTGTGGTCCGCGTTGATGGACTCCAGCTTGTCCCTTAGCCACGGAAGGTCCGCTCTGAACCTCTCGCCGTTGATGTCGAAACCGACCCCGTGAAACATGAAGGTCGCGTGCGGGACGGCATGACGGACCTTGCCAGCCAGGAAGAGGATATTGGCGATGGAATCAATGTTCCCCATGTTGTACGTGTGAAGCTCGATGGGGAGAGACCGAAGGACGTTGTACGTTGAGATGCCGGATGCGACGTTCCCACCGAATGATGAAATCAGGAGATGAATCTCTTTCACGCCGCCGTTCACCCATCCCGAACATTCGGTTAGGAGCTTCTGGGTTGAGAGCGGGTTGATGTCCAAGGGGAACACGAAGTAGACCCGCGCAGGCACTTGCTGTCCGTTCATAACTCCTCCATGTTGGACCAAGGGGTTGACAGGCGTGGTAGGATTCTAGATATGCTTAAACGCTCAAGCAAGCCTCGCAGGGACGTTAACACGCTGGCGGCCTCCATCGTGGAACAGGCGACTAACCCGCCCCCTCCGGAGGCTTCTGGGAAGAATCCCCATGCTGTGGCATTGGGGCGGCTTGGGGGAACAAAGGGAGGTCCGGCACGGGCGGCGGCGCTTTCGGCGGACCAGCGACGGGAGCAGGCACGACGGGCGGCTTCTGCAAGATGGAAACGCCACGCGAAAGGTAAGGGAGATTCAGCCGGTCACTGACTGGTTTCGTCACCTTCTCTGAATCGGCCTTCGCCAAGCAGGATGAAACCCACTCGGAACACATCATCGACCAGAGTACATCCGTCCCGAGCGCGAGCGTCCTTGCTGCCGCTCTGATCCACTCGTGATGATCGGCTGCTGTCATGGCTTTCGTGCAAGCATCAATGACGTCAGTCGTTTCTCGGTTGCACCGCTTCGGTAGCTCCCCCCAGTTCTTCACTGCAAGAGCGTTGAAAACGACTCGCTCTGGCGCGTCACCTCCGGGAAGTTGAAGGCATCCGGCGCTCACCGGCTGGTCCCCATCAACGAAAACAAGCGCCCTCTGTGGGAAGCGCCGACCGTCTACCATTTCGCCAAGCGCCCTGCCAACACTAGCGGCACCATATCGAACGATCCTGCAATGCTCCCTCTCCTGCCTTGCGCCTTGCGCGAGGATCTCGTTGAGCATGATCGCGGCCTCGTCATCCTCCACGTACAAGTCGCACTCCGGGTGAGGCTCCTCGTCCATTTTCGTCATGGCGAATTCAGGACTGACGCCGAAGATGACTTCTCTGTCTCCTGCGGTTTGAAGGATGTATCCACGCGCCTGCGGAGGAAGCTCCTCAAGAATGAACGGGGAGTGAGTCGTCAGGATGACTTGAATGTCTCGCTGCCTGCAGATGTCCGCGAGATCGCGCATGAGCCTGCGTTGGACTCTGGGGTGTAGCGATGTCTCAACCTCGTCGATGAGCAGGAGCGTGTACTTGGGGAGGTTGAGCTTGTGCAGAAGTTCGGCCATCGTCAGTTCGCCAGCGCCAAAGTGAAACCCGCTCATCGACTTTCCAAGTGTCAGGACCGGGACTCTGCGTTTCTTGTCCGCATCCGTCAGCGCCAGCTTCATCGCGGAGTACGGTCGCCCCATGATCCCGGATAGACGCTTTAGGGTGTCATCATCGAACTTTTCCGCCGCCTCTTCCTTCTCCTGCACTCCCGGTTTAGCGATCCGCGAGTACCCGACTCTGGCCGCGAGCGGCTGAATGCGGCTCAAGTCGATGTACTCCACGTTGCGTTCCGGGCGCTCCGGGTTACCTCTCCACCTTTCTGTCAGCTTTCGAACGCTGCTAGTGAAAGGCTTGGGGCCGAAGTGTCCCGACACCCCGATCCTGGCGTTCTCGATGGAGTCCCACCGCGTTTCTGGGAACATGATTCCAGCCGTGATCTTCGCTCCACCCTTGGGGGCGCGAAAGGAAGCCGCCGCCGCTTGCAGGATGGTGCTTTTCCCGGACCCGTTCTCCCCGCAGATGGCGACGATGGGGAACTGAAATGGAATCGGCTTGCCGGTCCACCCACGGATTCCAGCAATCTCGATGGACTCCAGACGTTGTGGCCAGCCAACGTTGGAAACCCACTTCTTTTCCAGTAGCCGAATTGAGTCGTGCACGCGGCACTCCTTGAGCTTGCCTGCCGGGTTAGTGCGGCACACTCTACGCGAAAACGCCGCCAGAAATCAAGATTAAGAGTGAGTTTTGCGCTCTTATTCTCGCTGAAAACCGGCGTGAAGGCGGGGTGCGAGCCGTATTTCAGTTGACGAACCTTGAGCGGTCAAGCATAACGCTCAGTATGAACTAGCTAACGAGAGAGAAGCGGGTGGCCGTCGTGAAGGCGCTGGCAACTCCATCCGGGCGACGGTCCGCATGACGGGTGTAGCGAAGAACACGGTGGCGAAGTTGCTCGTGGACCTCGGCGCGGCCTGCGCCGACTTTCAGGACAAGGCCGTCCGCAACCTCACGACGAAGCGAGTCCAGTGCGACGAGATTTGGGCGTTCGTCGGCGCGAAGGACGCAAACCTCCCGGCGAAGGAACGCGGGAAGTTCGCGCGCGGCTCCGTCTGGACGTGGACGGCCATCGACGCTGACTCCATGCTGGTTCTGTCGTTCATGATCGGGGACCGTGGCGCGGGCACGGCGCATCGGTTCATGAAGGACGTGGCCGCGCGTCTGGCGAACAGCGTCCAGATGACGACGGACGCGCACAAGGTCTACCTCACGGCGGTTGAAGCGGCCTTCGCCGGGGACGTGGACTACGCACAGCTGGTGAAGATCTACGGGGCCGACCACGCCGGGGAAGCCCGCTACAGCCCCGCCGTCTGCCTTGGGACCGAAGAGAAGGCCGTCTGTGGATAACCGGAACCTAGGAAGATCAGCACGTCTTTCGTGGAGCGCCAGAACCTCACGATGCGGATGTCGATGCGCCGCTTCACGCGGCTGACCAGCGGGTTCTCCAAGAAGGTTGAGAACCTCGCGGCGGCGGTCGCGCTTCACTTCATGCACTACAACTTCGCGCGGATTCACCAGACTCTGCGCGTCACCCCGGCGATGGAAGCGGGGATCGCGAATCACGTCTGGGAAGTTGAGGAAATCGTGGCCTTGATCGAAAACCAGCCCGTTCAGTCAAACTGACCCACTACCCACGGGCGCGACAACTTGACCGAACTGGTCACGGCGTGTCCCAGGTATTGAGTGTTGGGGGCCAAGCGGCTCGGCCAGGACGGGACCGCGTTGCGACCAGAAGGAAGTATTTCAACAAATCTGATATGGCTCCTTGACAAAGCTCGCTCATGGGGTATAACAAAAGCAGAACATTCTCTGGCGGCGCGCGAGGTCCCCGCCAGCTCCAGCCGTCCATCCGGGAGGAACGGAATGCCGGACCGCATCGTCTTCAACGTCGTCATCCCGAGGACCGACGAGTTCACGGGCTTGCTGCACCCGTTGTCGAAGCTGCGCGCCTGGTTCGCCCGGACCGCGGCGCTGGAATTCTGCCGGGGCGGGTCCGAGGTCGGCGTGAACCTCCATGGCCTGTGGTTCGACGACCAGGCCCTGTCGGCGGTGGAACCCGTGCAGGACGTCTGCAACTGGTACAAGTTCGCTGTCCCGACCGACAGGGTGGACGCGCTGCGGAAGCACGTGGAGGCCGCAACGCAGGAGTTCGGCCAGAAGTGCATCTACCTCGAGCGTGCCGGAGAAGCGGACTTCATCGTGAATCCGGCGCTGCGCCCGGCGGGGTAGGAGGCCGAGGTTGACAATTGTCAACCCACGGGTTATCGTCAGCACATCCGGCCCGCGGGCGCGGGGGCCGTTCGTGGAGGACGCCGATCGTGAAGACGTACACTCTGCTCAACGGGACGACGCTCGACCTGCGCGACCTCTCGCAGGCGGAGCAGGCTTTCCTGCGCCGACTGCAGCGCATGGCCGACCGGGGCGTCGACTGCTTCGACATCGAGCGCGCCGCGGTCGGGCACGGCTCGCCCGCGCTGCGGGGGCGGCCGGCGATCAGCCGGGGGATTGCGGAGCAGCCGCTCTACCTGGCCGCCGAGGACATCGCGACGCGGGCCGGCATCCGGCAGGGGCTCATCCTGGCCCCGGAGTTCGACCGGATGCGGAGCCGGTTTCCCGTGGACGGGTCGAACATCAGCGCGGCACAGGCGGCGGAGCACATCGGCATTTCCCGGGCGGCCGTGTACAAGGCGATCGGCGCCGGGACGCTGCAGGCGCTCCGGATCGGGAACGTCACCGTGGTCAACCGGCAATCGGCCGCAGAGTACCGGCGCCGCCGCGAGAAGGCCGCGGCCTCAAGGGCACCGCGCGGGGCGGCAACGCGGGCGCGTTCCGCTCACGGGTAGCCGTCAGCGGGGCGCCGTCATTTCATCCGGTCCCGGGCCTGCCGCGCGCCGTCGTCCTGCGGATGGGCCTCCACCCACGTCTCGATCGCCGCCAGCGCTTCCACCCGGTTGCCGGACTCCGCCAGCGCCCCCGCCAGCCCCATCGCCCCCTCCCGGCTCCGCGGCGCCTGCTTCACGACCTCGCGGTAGTCGTCCACCGCGAACCCGTACATCTTGGCGCTGCGGTACACCCCCGCGCGCTTCAGCCGCAGCGCCGTGTCGTTCGGACGCAGCCTCACGGCCTCGGTCAGCGCCGCGATCGCTTCCATCGTCTCGCCCTTGGCGTCGAGGATATCGCCGAGGCGGGCCTGCCAGTCGGGGTTGGCGGGGTCGGAGCGGACGGCGATGCGGGCGTGGAGGAGGGCGGGGTCCCAGGCCTGGAGGCGGGCCCAGGCGGCGGCGGCGGCGGCGTGGGCGTCGGGGGAGCTGTGGATGGAGAGGCGGCGGGAGCGGAGGGCGGCTTCGAGGCCCCACTGGCCGGCGTGGTGGAAGGCGGCGGCGAGGGCGTCGAAGTCGGCGACGACGGGGGGTTCGGCGGGGACGCCGGCGGCGACGACGTCGGCGGCGTCCTGCCAGCGGCCGGCGCGGGCGAGGTGGGCGGCGAAGGCGGCGTGGGCGCGCGGGGTGGGGCGGCGCGGGAGCCAGGGGGCGACGGGGTCGGCGGGGGGGATGGTGGCGGCGACGGCGGCCGGG
>JADLHC010000233.1 GCA_020849035.1 Planctomycetia bacterium | reverse complement strand
CCGTCCCGATGTTCATCACCAGCGACCGCCGCGAGGGCAGGTAGAAGCCGTACTTCGACGCCGGGTGGCTTCCCATGAACGCGAGGCAGAATGCGTCGTACTTGTCGTAGTTGGGCAGGAGATAGACGGCGAAGAGAGCGTCGGGTTCCCGGTCGAAGAACTGGGCATGAAGGGCCTTGCGGCAGCGATCGATGGTGGCGGCGCAGGAGTCGAGCTCGTCGTCGTCGAGGTGGCCGGCGACCAGGAACGGCCCGGCGCGGCGGAATCCGGCGTCGGCGCCGATGTGCTCCTCCATGTCGGAGCGGAGTTTCGTTTCGCGGTCGCGGTCGTCGTCGGCGCGGACGGGGGAGCAGGCGCAAGCGGCTGCGAGCGCGAGGGCGATGGCCAGGTTGCGGAGCATGGGGGGATGCTAACGGACGCGGCTCCGGGCGGATCGGCCGAAAAAAAACGGGCGGCCGCCGCGCGGCCGCCCGCCTGCTGCCACCAGTTTCTATCGCTTTCCCTTCACCCCGATTGCGCCGACCAGGCCGGTCGTGACCTTCTCGGTCTTCGCTTTCAGCGCCTGGTATTCCTCGTCCAGCTCCTGGAGCCTGCCCTTGATCTCGCGGCGCAGTTTCTCGCCCGCCACGTTCCACTGGCGCTGGAGAGTCCGCGACTCCGCCTGGATCTCGGCCATCCGGCGCTGGTCGATCGAGGACTGCTGGTGATCCGGCACCTCGCCGATTCCTTCCGACGGCGCGACCTTGTCCCCTGTGCGGCCGAAGAAATGGTCGCCGAACCCGCGCCCGTCGACGAGCTCGGTGACGCTGAACTGCGTCCACGGATCGAGCAGGTGCTTGCGCACGTACTTCTGGTCGATCAGCGTGCTGTGGTTCTTCGTCCGGCTCACGCGGGAGTCGACGACGCGCTGCAGCATGCCCTTCTTCACTTCGTCCGCGATCTTCGGGTTCGTCGCGATCGGCCGCATCTCCTTCCAGACCCACTCGAGCTCGGCCGCGAGGTCCGCCGCCGTCTGGTAGCCGGCCATGACGTCGAGGAGCTTGCCGTCGGCCGTGAAGATGCAGATCTGGGTGTTGTGCTCGCCGTCGCCCGTGAAGCAGGTCCCGGCCTTGTCCGAGGGCTCATGGGCGTAGGAGCTGCCGCAGGTGGACTCGCCGTCGATGTTCTTCCACGAGCACACGAACTTCTCGTTCAGGACCTTCGCCACCGACCTGTCTTTGAGGACGCCCGTCCTCATCGCGTGCGCGGCGCTTCACGTGAGCCCGTCCATCTCGCCGAGCATGCGGTAGAGAACGACGAGCTTCCCCTCCTTGCGGGCTTTGGGGAAAGCGTCCTCGTGGGAACGGTGGAAGACGACGTCGCCGACCTGGACGTAGGGCGTGATGGCGACCAGGGTGGGCGGGGGTGACTCCTGCATGCCGGGGTCGTCGGCCCGGACGCTGGTGCCTGCGGCGAGCGTGAGGGCTCCCGCGAGGGCGAAGACGTGAGCTTTCATGGCTGCTCCTCTGGAGAAGGGGGTCTGTGGGACCCGGACGGGAGGAGCATCTGCAACCGGTGTGCCGAATTGCCCACTTCATAAGTTGTTGTTATACAATGACTTGCACTTTCTGATGGGTGTAAATACCCGATCTTTGTAAATCGAATTGTCAATATCGAGCTGTTTCGTGCGCAGATGCACATCTTGTGAAGGCCTTTTGCGCACTTCTTCGTGCTTTCGCGCTAGATGCGCGCGTCCGGGTCCACGCCGAATTCGGCGGCCCAGCGCCG
Source organism: Planctomycetia bacterium (assembly GCA_020849035.1). Taxonomy (GTDB): domain Bacteria; phylum Planctomycetota; class MHYJ01; order WSZJ01; family WSZJ01; genus WSZJ01. The sequence goes on along the minus strand of JADLHC010000233.1, from coordinate 19,976 downwards.
CGCCTCTTCGTTGGAGATCTTCGGCTTCTCGATGCCTTCGAGCCGTTCGGGATCGATCCTCCGCACGAACTCCTCCACGCCGCACACCTTGGCTCGCAGCGCCTTCACACGGCCCGCCAGCTCCCGGTCGTTGGTGACAACCCGGACCTCCTCGGGGCGCCCCGCGGTCCGGATCCACTCGACGATCGCGTCGTCCGCACTCCCCGTCCGCACGTACACGACCTCCAGCTTCCCCCGGCCCTCCGGCCCGTTCGCAATTCCCGGCGGCGCCTTCGCCGCGTCGAAGAACACCGCCACGGGGTCCTTCAGGCGCCGGCACCGCGCAAGCACGTCCTCCCGCCGCGTCTCGAAGTCCGCCTCCTCCGCGCCGTCCGTGCGGCCGGCGAACATGACGTTGTACCCGTCGATGACCCAGCGCATCAGCGGCAGGGGAGCAGGCGCCCGGCGACCACCACCGCCTCGGCGCGGCCCTTGAGCTTCCAGCCGTCGAACGGGCAGTTGCGCGAGCGCGACCGGAACTCGGAGGAATCCACGGTCCACGTCTTCTTCGGGTCGAAAATCGTCACGTCGGCCGCGGCCCCCGGCTGAAGCGTCCCGCGCGGGATCCGCAGGATGCGGGCCGGATTGACGGTCATCGTCTCGATCGCGCGGGACAGCGAGATGTGTCCGGGCTGCACGAGGAACGTCAGCACCAGCCCCAGCGTCGTCTCCAGCCCGATTACGCCGAAGGGCGCTTCGTTGAACTCCAGCTCCTTCTCCTCCGTCGCGTGCGGCGCGTGATCGCAGGCGATGACGTCGATCGTCCCGTCGCGCAGCCCGTCGATCATCGCCTGCACGTCCGGTCCTTCGCGCAGCGGCGGGTTCATCTTGTAGACGGGGTCGTAGGAACGGACGCGGTCGTCGTTGAGTGTGAAGTGGTGCGGCGTGACCTCCGCGGTGACCCGCACGCCCTCGGCCTTCCCGCGGCGGATCTGCTCGGCGCTTCCGCGCGTCGAGATGTGCGCCGCGTGGAGGTGCCCCCCGGTCAGCTTCGCGAGGATGATGTCGCGCGCGATCATCGACTCCTCGGCGGCCGCGGGGATTCCCTCGAGCCCCAGCTCCACGGAGACCTTGCCCTCGTGCATGCAGCCGCAGCCGAAGAGGTTGGGGTCCTCGCTGTGCTGGATGACGCAGCGGTCGAACATCGCGGCATACTCGAGCGCGAGCCGCATCAGGGCGGCGTTGTGCACGGGCGAGCCGTCGTCGCTGAACGCCACGGCGCCCCCGCGCACCATCTGCCCGATCTCCGCCAGCTCCTCGCCCTTGCGTCCCTTGGAAACGGCCCCGATGGGGTAGACGTTGGCGAGGTTGGCGCGGCGGCCCTGGAGGAGGGTGAACTCGACCTGCGCTTCGGAGTCGCAGGCGGGCTCGGTGTTCGGCATCGCGGCGACGCTGGTGAAGCCGCCGGCGATGGCGGCGGCGCTGCCGGAGGCGATCGTCTCCTCCTCCTCCTTGCCGGGCTCGCGGAGGTGGACGTGCATGTCGATGAGCCCGGGGCAGACGACGAGCCCGCGCGCGTCGAAGGTCTCGGAGGCCTTCGGCGCCTTGTCGCCGACCGAGACGATCGCCCCGTCACGGACGAAGACGTTGGCGACGCCGTCCTTCCCCGTCGAGGGGTCCACCACCCGGCCGCCCCGGATCAGCAGCGTGCTCATGAAGCGTCCCCCGTCGCGAACGGCGCGAATCCCGCGGCCCGGTGCAGCACCGCCATCCGCACCGCCAGCCCGTTGGACACCTGGTCCAGGATCGCGCTTCGCGGCCCGTCCGCCACCTCCGGCGTGATCTCCACCCCGCGGTTGAGCGGCCCCGGGTGCATCACCAGCACGTCCTTCTTCGCCTTCCGCAGCCGCGCGGCATTGAACCCGAACAGCCGCGCATACTCGCGGATGGAGGGGAACATCGGCGGGCCCTTGATGCGCTCGTGCTGGATCCGCAGCATGTTCACGACGTCGAGCGAGGGCAGGATCGCGTCGAAGTCGTGCGAGATCCGCACGCCGAAGTCGCGCAGCTCGTCGGGGACGAGCGTCGCGGGGCCGCACGCCCAGACCTCCGCCCCCAGCTTCGTCAGCGCCCACACGTTCGACCGGGCCACCCGCGAGTGCAGGATGTCCCCCACGATCGCCACCCTCAGCCCGTCGATCCTCCCCTTGTGCTGCAGGATCGTGTCCGCGTCCAGAAGTCCCTGCGTCGGGTGCTCGTGCGCCCCGTCCCCCGCGTTCACCACCGCCGACGCCACCTGCCGCGCCAGCAGCTCCGGCGCCCCCGAGGCCGGATGCCTCACCACCAGGATGTCGATCGCCATCGCCTCGATGTTCAGCGCCGTGTCCACCAGCGTCTCGCCCTTCGAGAGAGACGACGACCCCGCCGCGAAGTCCAGCGTGTCCGCCCCCAGCCGCCGCGCCGCCAGGTTGAACGACACCTTCGTCCGCGTCGAGGGCTCCACGAACATCGTGACGACGAGGCGGCCTTTGAGAAGCGCCGACTTGCGGGCGTTCGTGACGGCGAGCTCGCGGTAGGCGGCCGCCTGCCGGAGCAGCAGCCGGATCTCGTCGCCGGAGAGCTCCTGCAGCCCGAGCAAATGGCGCGACGACCAGGCGGGAGAAGGCGTCTCGGCCGGTTTCGCGGCGGCGGCCCTGGCGCGCGTGCGGGGCATCGAGGGGCCGACTCTACGCGAGCGGCGGGCGCCGGTCAAAGATTGCTCCGGAGCGCCTCCTCGATCTCCCGGATCTGCCCGGGCCGGAACGGCGCCGGGCGGGCGTCGGCGGGGATGGGCAGCCCGAGCGCGCGCAGCGCCGCCCGTCGAAGCTCCGGAAGCCCGGCCCCGGTCGCGCCGGAGACCGGAAGCGCTCCCGGAATCGCGGGACCGAGGTCGCTCTTCCCGGACAGCCGGATGTCCGCGCGCCCCGTCGGAGGCGACGGCGCCGCGGGATCCTCGAGCCAGAGCACCAGGTCCGCCGCTCGGGCCGCCTCCCGGGCCTGAGCCTCCGCCTCGGCGTCCACCCCCGCCAGGGCGCCCCCGAGCCCCGCGGTGTCCACCAGTCGGACCGGGTATCCCTCGAAGTCCGCAACCGCTTCCACCGGATCCCGCGTCGTCCCCGCCCGGGGGTGGACGAGCGCGCGGTCGCGCCCGGCGAGCGCGTTGAGCAGCGTGGACTTCCCCGCGTTCGGCGGCCCGGCAATCGCGACGGTGCGGGGAAGCGCCAGTGCGGCGCCGGCGGGGGCGCGTTCGAGCAGGGCCCGGAGCCGTGCAGGGTCGCGGGAATCGATCTCGCGCGACAGCGCGCCGTCCGCGGCCGCGGCGAGGAACATCGCGGCAGGGAGCGTGGCGGCGCGGGGCAGCAGCGCCGCCGCGTCGGCCTCGATGGACTCGGGGCCCGGCGCACGGGGGTCCGTCCTCACCCCTGCCCGTCGAAGCGCCCGCAGCACCGCCGCCGTCGCCGCGGAGCCCCCGTGCAGCCCGACCTCCAGCCGGCCGCCCGCTCTCCACGCCAACGCCTCGTCAAGCCGCCGCCCGTCTTCCGCGAGCCACGCCCGCACGATCCCGCCCTCGCCCGGCGCCGCCCTCCCCAGCAGGCGCGCCAGCGCCCCTTCCGCGCCGGCCCCCTCGAGGGCGATCACCGCGATCCCCCCCTCGCCGGGCGGCGTCAGCAGCCGCGCTACCGCGGAACCCGGTTCGTCGCCCGGTCGTGCGGCTTCGTGCATGTCGCGTACTTGAGGTACTTCGCGAAATCGAAATGAGGGTCGCGCGTTTCCGAGTGGCATGTCACGCAAACGGCCTCGTTGACCTTCGGGTACTTCGCGCCTCCGGGGTGCTTCGCCAGCGGCGCGTGGCAGCTCTCGCACTGCACGCCCCGGAAGGGGCCCGTCTCCTCGATCTTCCGCGATCCGCCGGGCTGCAGGAACCCCGATACGTGGCACGACACGCACTCCGGGTCCGCCGCGCCGCCGTCCGGATCCTTCACCAGCGACTCCCACGCGTCCGCATGGTACGTCGACTTCCAGTTCGCCAGCTGCTCCTCGTGGCAGCTGCCGCAGTTCTCCGCACCGACGTACTTCGGGGCGTTCGGGTCGTCCGGGACCGCCGACAGCGCCGCGCCCCGCGTCCACGCCTTGTACTCCTCGATCTTCGCCAGAACCCCGGGGTCGCCCTTCACGTTCCCGAACAGCCTCCGCGTCCGGAAGTCCACCAGGCTGCACTCCACCGCCGCCGTCTCCTCCTCCTCCACCCCCTTCCCGCGCCGCACCGCGTCAGCATGCCTGTCCATCCGGTACCAGTAGGGCGCGTCCCGCTTCAGGTACAGCTCCGCCGTCAACAGGTCCGTCCCCCGCGGCGGCGGTTTCGCGAACACGGTCCGCGTCACGCTCGAGGCGCTTCGCACGCGCGTGCCCCCGTCCGTGTCGATCGCGATCCGGGGCGGACCGTCCTTCTCCGCCAGCCGCTTCATCAGGGCGTCGTCGAACCGGTGGCACGACACCAGCAGGACGTCCACGAGGCCCGCCTGCCGGAGCGCCGAGTCGAGGGCGGCGAGCGGATCCTGGATTTCGAGGCCCTCGAGTCCGGCGGCCGCGCGGGGTGCGAAGAGGTTGACGGCGAGGAAGCGGTAACCGGACGTCTCCCAGGCGACGAAGGGGACGGTCTTGACGGCGGGGTCCTTGAAGCGGACGTTGGTGGCGACGGGGACGATGCCACGGGAAGCGAGGAGCGAGGCCGCGGCGGAGGGGCCGGCGATGAGGTCGAGTTCCCCGAGGGCGACGGCCTCGGGGCGCGCCGCCTGGAGGTAGTCGGCCATCAGCCCGGCCTTGCGCTCGTTCTGCTCGTTGAACGATCCGCGGCGTTTCGCGTCCGCGCTGACGAGCGAGTCCCCGGCGTCGAACATCGCCGTGTTGGGGGACTGGGAGCGGGCTTCCTGGACTGCGGTCGCCACACGGGCGATGCCGCCGACCTTGTCGCCGTGTCAGCCGCAGGGGTAGACCTCGGCCATCAGGCGGCCGGAGATGACGATCGTGAAGTGGTCGCGCTTGCCCGCAAGCTCCGTCATGAACGTCTGCGGCGAGGTCGAGGGCTTGGGGGAGCCCTTGCTGTCGCCGCACCCTGTGGCGAGGGCGGCGAGGAGTCCTGCGGCGGCCAGGGTCCGGAGGCGTCTCATCGGGGCTGCATGGTAATCGGGACCGGCCGCCCCGGGGACTCCCGGACGACGTTTACCTGCCGCTTCCTCCGGCGCGCCAGGCATGGAGCAGCCCCTCCAGGGTCAGGTTGGGGACGACCTCGTGGATCGCGGGGAGGAACGGCGCCAGCCGCGAGGCATCTCCTCCCGTCGCCAGGACGTGGGCGCGCCCGCCCAGCGCCTCGCCCAGCTGCCGGATGATGTGCTGCGCGGCGCCGACCGTCCCGTGGAACAGCCCGACGGACATCGCGTGCTCGGTGTTCCGCCCGATCGGGTCCACGTACGGCACCGGGTCCACGAGCGGAAGCTGCGCGCACTTTTCGTGAAGCGCCGCGGCCTGGATCCGCAGCCCCGGGCCGATCGTCCCGCCGACGAACTCGCCCCGTGAGTCCACCGCGTCGATCACGATGGCCGTCCCGAAGGACGCCACGACCGTCGCCGCCTTCGTCCGCCGGTGAGCCTCCCAGGCGTTGATCAGCCGGTCCACGCCGACCTTCTCCGGGCGCTCCACGCGGGAACAGATCGGGATCCCGAACTCCCGCCCCGCCCTCTTCGGCGAGATCCGGAACGCCTTCTTCACGAACGACGCCAGCTCCTCGTCGATCGCCGGCCGCACGGAGGCCAGGAGGACCAGCTCGACGCTCGACACGACCTTCGACTCCCTGAGCCGCTTCCAGAGGGAAAGGATCTCCTCGACGCGGGCCGTGGGGATGCGCTCGCGGAACAGGAAGCGGTCTTCGTCGTCGAAGAACCCGAAGTCGATGTTGGTGTTGCCGATGTCGACGCAGATGATCATGCGGTGCGCGGCGCGTGGCGGCGCCGCGGGTCGTCATCGTACGCCCCGGGGATCGGGGGCGCTACCGGCCGGTGATCTTGAAGACCATGTCGATCTTCCGGCCCGCGCGCTCGACCGTGATCGTCACCGAGCCCTTCTTTTCGAACTCCGGCGCCGAAGCGAGGTTTTTCACGTCGTCGATGCTCGTCAGGGCCTGTCCCTCCACCGACCGGACGACGTCGCCCTTCAGGAACCCGCGCTCCGCGGCGAACGAGCCCGGGCCCACGTCGTCCAGCACCAGCCCGCCGATCTCGCCTCCCTCGGTCGCGTAGGGCCGCAGCTTCACCTGCCCGAGGATCGTGTCCGCGTTGCCGTTCAGGAAGTCGAACTCCCGCGGGTCCACCTCCCAGTCGACGCGGTCGGCCGTCTCTCCCGTCTTCTTCGTCGCGAATTCGCCCGGGCTCGAGGGCTGCTTCTCCGGCTGCGGCCCCTTCGGCGTCGAGCTCTTCATCATCAGCGCCGCGCGCTTCGTGAAGATCTCGAGGTCTTTCCCGCCGTCGTCGAACACCACGCTCGCCGAACGGATCTCCTTCACGCGCGCCCCGAGGACCGAGTCGCCCTCCTTCACGCGCTGCTGGTCGCCGCCCGAGAGGATGTTGATGAACGCGAGCGATTTCTTGCGGTCCGGCGCCCTCATGACCCCCGCGACCTCGACCTTCGTCTCCAGCCCGCTCGGCCCCGCCGTCACCTTCACGGTCACGTCCCCCAGCCGCGCCGCCCACCTCGGCGCGAACTTCCCGCGGTCCACCGGCCCCTCGACTTTCGCCGGCGGCCGCTCGATCTTCTTGATCGCCGCCGCGTACCCCGACGCCTTCCGCGGGGGCGGGAAGAGGATGTACACGAACGCGAACAGGAAGATCCCGAAGGCCGCGGCGAAGTTGAGGCCCCAGGTGAGGTTTGTGGCGAGGGCGATGCGTTTCATTTCGTGAAGCGCTCGATGTTAAGGGGAACGGGCTTTCCGTAGAAGGTCAACGTGGCGGTGCCCGGTTCGACCGAGGTGAGCCGGCCGCCGAGGAGGCGATCGCCGGTGCGGAGAAGGTGCTGTCCTGCCGACGTGTTCACGACCGCGAACGACGCGCCGCGATCGGCGAAGCAGGTGGTGCCCACGAGATCGAGGGGGGGCGGGGCCGGGGTGGGATCGACGGTCGCGCCCAGGCGTGTCTTCCACACGGCGCTCTGGTCCGGCGGGGGCGGCTGCGGAGGCGGCGGCTGGACGCCGGGGTCGCGATAGGCCGCGACGTGCCTTGCCGGCGGGAATGCCACGTACGCCACTCCCCAGGCCAGCGCTGCCGTCGCGACGATCCCCGCCGCGGCCAGGCACGCGTTCCGCACGGCCGTGATGCGCTTCATCGCCCGATCCTCAACTCGGAGTCCGTGGCGGGGCGCGCGCCGCCGCCGATCCCCTTCATCTCGAGCTTGAGCTCCTCGGGGTGGTCGGAAGCGGCCAGCGCTTCGTCGAGCGCGATCGTCCCGGCGTCCATGAGGGCGCGGAGGGACTGGTTGAAGGTCTGGGTGCCGAAGTAGGCGCCGGCGGCGAGGGCTTTGGGCATCTCCGCGAAGCGTCCCTTGGCGAGCAGGTCCTGGAGCGTGGGGGTGCGGACGAGGACTTCGGCGGCGGCGGCGCGGCCGCGGCCGTCGGCGCGGGGGAGGAGGCGCTGGGAGACGACGGCCTCGAGCTGGAGGGCGAGCTGGTTGCGGATGAACTCGTGCTGGTGCGGGGGGAAGAAGTTGAGGATGCGCTCGACGGTCTGGGCGGCGTTGCGGGTGTGGAGGGTGGAGAGGACGAGGTGGCCGGTCTCGGCGGCGTGGAGGGCGGCCTCGATGGTCTCGCGGTCGCGCAGCTCGCCGATCATGATGACGTCGGGGGACTGGCGGACGACGGCGCGCAGGGCGGCCTCGTAGGACAGCGTGTCTATGCCGAGCTCGCGCTGCTCGACCAGGGCCTTCGCGTCCGCGAACACGTACTCGATCGGGTCCTCGATCGTCACCACGTGCTTCGGCTGCGTCGCCGCGATCCGCCCGATCATCGCCGCCAGCGTCGTAGATTTTCCAGACCCCGTCGTCCCCGTCACCAGCACCAGCCCGCGCGACAGCCCGCACAGCCGTTCCAGCGTCCCTGTCGGCAAACCCAGCGCATCCAGCGCCGGGATCACCCGGTTCACGAGCCGGAACACGAAGCCGAGCGCGCCGCGCTGGCGGAAGGCGTTGCAGCGAAAGCGCCCGATGCCGGCAACCTCGTGCGCGATGTCGGCCTCGCCCCGCTCCGCGAAGGCCGCCTGCAGCCGCGGTGGCAGCACCTCCTGGAGCAGCGCCTCGCCGAACTCCGGCGTCACCGCGGGGAGCGAAAGGGCCCGCAGCCGGCCGGCCACGCGCAACGCGGGCGGTGCCCCGACCTTCACGAACAGGTCGGAGGCTTCCTCGCGGACGGCGGTCTCGAAGAGTTCGCGGGATGTCATAGGGCGGGGCGCCGACACGGGCCCCTCGGGATTGAACGAGCGGCGGGGGAGGGGGTTGGCTACCGGCGGCGGCGGGCCGGGGCCTTGCGGCGGCCGGCTGGCTTGCCCTTCTTCGCGGGAGCGGGCTTCGCTTTCCGCTTCGGCGCCGCCGGCTTCAAGGGCGCGATCGAGGGCCTCGGCGCGTCCTCGGCCACGACGGGTTTTACGGCCTGCGGGAGCACCAACGGCACCTCCGACACCTTGCCGAAGTGCCCGAGTTCCTGGAACAGCCGCATCGTGAGCGCCTTCAGCCCCTTCCCGGTCGCGGCGGAGATCGGCAGCACGTCCTTCCTGCAGGCCTTCTTCAGCTCCGCGAGCCCCTTTTCCCACCCGGGCAGGTCCGTCTTGTTCCCGACGACGACCTCGGGCTTGGCGGCGAGCTCCTTCGAGTACGCCTCGAGCTCCTTGCGGATGACGCGGTACGCCTCGGCGGGGCGCGGGCCGGCGAGCGGCGCGAGGTCCACGAGGTGGACGATGACGCGGGTGCGCTCGACGTGCTTGAGGAACTGGACGCCGAGGCCGACGCCCTCGTGGGCGCCCTCGATGAGGCCGGGGAGGTCGGCCATCACGAACGACGCGTACCCGGGGCCCGAGACGATCCCGGGCTGGGGAACGAGCGTCGTGAACGGGTAATCCGCGATCTTGGGCCGAGCGTCCGAGACGTGCGCGAGCAGCGTCGACTTCCCCGCGTTCGGCAGCCCCACCAGCCCCACGTCCGCGATCAGCTTCAGCTCCAGCTCGACCCACCGCGACTCGCCCTTCTGCCCGTCCTCGTACCTCGTAGGGATCTGGTTGGTCGGCCCCGCGAACGACTTGTTCCCGCGCCCGCCGCGGCCGCCCTGGCAGATCACCACGCGCTCCTCGGCGCGCACCATGTCCTTCAGGACGACGCCGGTATCGCGGTCCTTCACCAGCGTCCCCACCGGCACCTGGATCTCGAGGTCCCGACCGTACTTCCCGTAGCAGTTCGACCCCGCCCCCGGCTCCCCGTCCTGCGCCTTCAGGTGGATCTGGTGCGTCAGGTGGTACAGCGTGTTCATCCCGCCCTTCGCCACCAGCACGATGTCCCCCCCGCGCCCGCCGTCCCCGCCGTCCGGGCCGCCCTTCGGCATGAACTTCTCCCGCAGGAACGACACGCAGCCGCGGCCGCCGTCGCCGGCCTTGAGGAAGAGGTGGAGGTGGTCGCGGAACATGGTTCGGGGGAGACGAAACGACCCCGCCGGTGGGCGGGGTCGAAGGTGACTTGCGAGACCTGCCGGCCGTCTAGAGGACGATGTCCTTCACGCGCACCAGCGTCTGCGGCTGCCGGTGGCCCAGCTTGCGCCGGTAGTTGTCCGTCCGGTCGAACTTGGCGAAGCGCACCTTCTTGCCCTTCTGCTCCTTCAGGATCTCGAGGACGACCTTGGCGCCTTTGACCGTCGGGGTGCCGACCTTGACGTCGGCGCCGTTGGCGGTGAAGAGGACGTCGGTGACGTCGAGGGTGCCGCCGACCTTCGTGTTGGGGAGGGAGTCGACGGCGAAGGTTTCGCCCTTTTCGGCGCGGAACTGGTGGTTTCCGAGGCGGACGATGGCGTACATGGCTGTTTTCTCCGGAGGAACTTTGGGGCGAGGAGTATAGCCGGGGCGGTCGGGAAGGCAAGGGGCAGTTGAGTTCCGTCGGGGGGGCGTTGGCGGAGGGGCGCGGGGCGGGTATTCTGGGCTGTTCCCGATGCCGCATCCCATTTCAACGGAAGTCCGGACGGTCACGGTCCTGGCGGGCGAGGTTGTGCTCGGCTCCCGACCGGAGAAGGACCACGCCCCGGTCGCGCCGCCGGCGCTCTCGGCGCGCCTCAAGGACATCGTCGAGGGGGCGGGCGGGCGATTCGAGGGAGGGCCGTCCCCGGGGTTTGCCGCCATCTTCGGGACGGGCCACTCGGACGACCTGGACCCCGTCCGGGCCGTCCGTGCGGCATATTCGATCGAGCAGGAGGCGGCCGGTCTCTCGACCGTGGTCCGGGCGCCCCTGACCTTCCGGCTCGGCGTCCACTCCGCGGAGATCCCCTGGGCTCCGGGGCAGGCCGGAAACCCCCACTCCCAGAGGCTCGAAGAAGCCCTGCGCGCAGCCCGCGACCTCGCGCGCTGCGCCGCCCCCGGCGTCATCCTCGTGAACCCTCCCGTCGCCCGCGCCGCCGCCTCCCGGTTCCGCTTCCGCCCCTCCTCCGCGGGCCCGGAGGGCTCCGCCGAGGTGGCGGGCGAAGTCGAGACGCGCCGGGAGCCGAGCGAGGAGCGCGCGACCTCCACGGTCGGCCGCGAAACCGAGCTGTCGCGCCTCATGCAGGCGTTCGAGGCGCGCTCCGGGGAGTTCGTGCTGATCGAGGGCGACGCGGGCGTGGGGAAGAGCCGCCTGCTGTACGAGTTCCACCGGCGGCTGATCGAGCGCGGCGCGCCGCTGCTCGTCGCCTTCGGGCGGGCCTACGAGGGGCCGCCCGTGCCGCTGAGCGCGTTCGGGGACCTGGTGCGGCACGCGGCCGGGGTCACGGGGCTGGAGCCGGGGGACGGCGAGAAGATCGCCGCATGGTTCACGGGGCACCTCGAGGAGTCGATCCAGGACCCGATCGACCGTGAGAACTGCGCTCACCTGATGACGCTGTCCATGGGCCTCACGCTTCCGCCCACGCGGGTCGCCCAGATCGACTCGGTGCGCATGAAGAGCGAGACGCACTACGCGTGGCTGCGGTGGCTGCGGGCGCTGGTTGCGCGGCAGCCGGTGGTGTTCTGCCTCGAGGACCTGCACTGGGCGGACGACGGCACGCTGGGCCTGCTGGAGTCGCTGGCGGCGGGGATCGCGGGGGAGCCGTTCACGATCGTGGCCACGCGGCGCCCTGCCGCAAAGACCCCGCGGGGCTGCACGCGCCTCCGCCTCGAGGAGCTGTCCCACGAGGCGACGGCCGGGCTCGCCGCGGAGCTGTTCCGCGGACCGGTGTCGGACGAGCTCGCGGAGTTCATCGCGGGACAGTCGGGAGGCCACCCGTACTACTGCGAGGAGCTGTGCCGGTACCTGGTCGAGGCCGACCTCGTCCGGGGCAACCCGCTCCAGCTCGTCTCGCGTCCCCGCCGCCTCCCGGCGGGGCTCAACGGCCTGCTCGTCGCCCGCATCGACTCGATGGGCCACGAGGACCGCGAGACGCTCAAGGCGGCGAGCGTCTTCGGCCGGTTCTTCTGGGCCGGCCTCCTCGAGCAGGCGATCTACCGCAAGGTCGAGCGCGGGCTGGAGCGCGCCCGGAGGCGCCAGATCGTCGTCTCGCGCGCCCATTCGCTCATCCCCGGCGACCAGGAGTACGCCTTCCGCCACGACCTCCTTCGCGACGCCGCCTACTCGCTTCTCACCTCCCGCGAAAAGCAGCGCCTCCACCGCGTCGTGGCGGACCTCCTGGAGCCGCATATCGCGGCGGGCGGCCGCCGCATCCGCGCGCTCGTGGCCGTCCACCGCGAGGCGGCCGGCAAGCGGGAAGAGCCGGCGCGGCTCTGGCAGGAAGCGGCGGAGGAGGCCCTGCGCGACTCCGCGTACGCCGAGGCGCTCGCGCACGCGCGCGACGCCCAGCGGCTCGGGCGCGGCCCCGCCGCCCGCCTCGTCGCCGCCCGCGCCCTCGTCCGCCTCGGCCGCCTCGACGACGCCCTCGTGGAGGCCACCGCCGTCGCAGGTTCGCCCGACGCTTCCGCCGAGGAAGCCGCCAGCGCACGCCTCCTCGAGGGCGAGATCCACGGCCGCCGCGGGAACCGCGAGGCGTTCCTCGCCATCGTCGAGAAGGTCGCCGGGGCCAACCCGCCCGGCTTCGTCCTCCCCGAGGCCCTCGTTCGCAAGGGCCGCGTCCTCTGGGGCATGGGCCGGTACGAGGAGGCGCAGAAGTGCGTCGAGGAAGTCCGTGCCCGCACGCAGGCGCTTGTGACGCCGGCCAACGACCGGCAGGTCGCCAAGCTCCTCGCCGAGGCCTGGGCCATCGAGGGCCAGGTCCGCTGGAAACAGGGCCGCTTCGCGGACGCTACCGCGGCCTACGAGAAGGTCCTCGAGATCGCGGCCCGGATCAGCGACCGCCTCACGACGGCGTCCACGCTCAATGCCATGGGCGCGCTGCACCGGGACCAGGGCCGGGACGCCGAGGCGCGCGCCGCGTTCGAGCAGGCGCTGGCGATGACGCGGGAGATCGGCGACCGCATCGGCATCGCGGGCGCCCTCGCCAACCTGGGCCTGGTGCTGCGCGAGACCGGGGACCTCGCCGCCTCGGCGGACTCCCAGCGCGAGTCCATCGGCGTCTACCGCCAGGTCGGCGACCAGCCCGCCGTCACCCGCGGCCTCAAGGCGCTTTCGGACGCGCTGCTCGACAGCGGCCAGCTCGAGGCGGCGCTGCCGCCGCTGCACGAGGCGCTGGCGATCGCTCGCGGCATCGGCGACCGCATGGCCGAGATGCTCGCCCTTCGCAACCTCGGGCAGGTCCACGCCCTCCAGGGCGACGAGGGCCGCGCCATGCCGGAGCTCGAGCAGGCGCTCGGCCTGGCGAAGGCCGAGGGGAGTCTCTACAACGTGACGCTGATCCAGCTCCGGATCGGCGAGCTGCATGCGGACGCCGGCCGCGCGGAGCAGGCGGAGGCTTCGATCGGCGCCGCGATCGCGACGGCCGCGGACAGGTCGCTCGACGAGCTGCTGTCGATGGCGCTGATCGTGCGCGCCCGGCTGCGGATCGGGTCGGCGGGCGCGGGCGCGGCCGAGGACGCCGGCCGCGCGATCGGCATCGCGGGCCGCAAGCGGCAGGCCGGGCACGAGGCGCTCGCGCACGCGGTCCTGGCCCGGGTCGCGGCGGCAGCCGGGAGGCTCCAGGAAGCGGGGGAGCACCTCGCGCGGTCCCGCGACCTCACCCCGCGCTGCGTCGTGTTCCAGGAGCGGCTTCGCCTCCTCGAGGACCAGGCCGCCGCGTGGTCGGCCCTCGGCGAGGGCGCCGCCGCCGCCGCCGCCGCCTCGGACGCCGTCCGCCTCGCGCGCCAGCACGGCGCCGCCGCGGCGCTCCGACGCCTCGGCGCCGCCTGATCTTCGCTTCCCCCCACCGCCCTCCCTGCGTACCATCCGCGAATGAAACTCTCAGGCCTGATCGCCCCCGAGCGCTGCATCGACCTCAAGTCCACCGACAAGCAGGGCGCCCTTCGCGAGCTCTGCGCCGCGATGGCGACGTCGAAGAACATCGGGGACTCGAAGGCCTTCCAGAAGGCGATCGTGGATCGCGAGGCGATCCTGTCCACGGGAATCGGGCGCGGCCTCGCCATGCCCCACGCAAAGGTCCCCACCGTCCGCGACTTCACCATCGCCCTTGGGAGGTCGAAGGCGGGGATCGACTGGGACTCGCTCGACGGCGCGCCCGTCCACATCGCCGTCATGATCGCAGCCAGCGACCGCCAGGCCGTCGAATACACCAGGGTCCTCGCGGCAATCGTGACGCGCATCAAGGACGAGGCCGTCCGACGCAGGATGCTCGCGGTCGCGAAGCCGTCGGACGCCGCAAAGCTGCTCGCGGAATAGCCCGCCGTCACCGCCGCGCGGTCAGCCAGGCCGCGAACCGCTTCAGCCCCGTCTCGATCGGCACGCACGGCCGGTATCCCAGCAGCCGCTTCGCCTTCGAAACGTCCGCCCAGGTCGCGGGGACGTCGCCCGGCTGCTCGGGGAGGTTCTGGCGCTCCGCACGGCGGCCCAGCGCCTTCTCCAGCAGCTCCACCAGCTCCCGAAGCTCCACGGTCCGCGACTCGCCGAGGTTCACGATCTCGAATCGCCCCTCCCAGTCGCACGCCGCCGCCACCCCCTGCACGATGTCGTCGACGTACGTGTAGTCGCGCCGCGAGCGCCCGTCGCCGTAGAACGGGATCGGCTTCCCGTCGAGCATGAGGCGCGCGAATTTGTGGATCGCCATGTCCGGTCGCTGCCGGGGGCCGTACACCGTGAAGAACCGCAGCGCGATGCACGGCAGCCCGTAGAGCGACGCGTAGTTCGAGCAGTACAGCTCGCCCGCCCTCTTCGTCACCCCGTACGGCGACGCCTGCTCCATCACCGGGTCCGTCTCACGGAACGGCACCTTCTTCGACGCGCCGTACACGCTCGAGCTGGAAGCGAACACGAACCGTTTCACCCCGAACTTCCGCGCCAGCTCCAGCAGCACGAGCGTCCCGCCGCAGTTCACGCTCTCGTACAGCAGCGGGTCCGCGAGGCTCGGCCGGACCCCCGCGCGCGCCGCCAGGTGAACGATCGTCTCCGGGCGGTGCCTGCGCATGAACCTCTCGACGCGGTCGCCGTCCCGGATGTCAGCCTCCAGAAGCGGCACGTCCTTCTTCAGCCCCGCGAAATTCCCGCGCTTGAGCTCCGGGTCGTAGTAGTCGTTGAATTCGTCGATCGCGCAGCACGCCCGCTTCTCACGGCGCACCAGCCTCTCCAGGAGATGCGACCCGATGAACCCCGCGCCGCCCGTGACCAGGATCATTTCGCTTCCCGCAGGAATTTCAGGATCTCGTCCGCCGCCGTCTCCAGCGCGCCCGGCCGCCCCAGCTTCGCGCGCATCGCGTCCAGGTCGCGCTCGCCTTTCAACCGCTCGGCAGGGTCCAGCCACCTCTTCGCCGCGTCCGCGATCGCCCGCGGCTTCGCGTTCGGCCCGTAGAACTCGGGACCGATGGTCCGGCCCGCCACGATGTTCGGCAACGAATAGTGCTCGCGGCCGCGCGTGAAGACGCGGGCGATCAGGATCGTCGTGAGAGACATGTCGTAGACGACGCAGAGCGGCGTGCCGGCGACGGCGCATTCGAGCGTCGCCGTGCCGGAGGCGACCAGGGCGACGTCGGAAGCGCGGAAGGCGTCGACGGTGCGCCCGGCGACGGGGTTGAGCGCGAGGCCGGAGGAGGATTCGAAGGGCGCGACCATCTCCGCGGTGATGCGCGGGGCGAGGCCGGTGAGGAAGCGCGCGCCCGGGACTTCGGCGGCGAGCAGTCGCGCGGTCTCGACGAGGATCGGGAAGTTGTAGCGGAACTCCTTGCGGCGCGAGCCGGGGAAGAGCCCGAAGAGCGGGCCGTCGGGCGGCAGGCCGAGGGCCGCGCGGGGCGTCGCCCGGTCCGTGGACTTCCCGATCTGGTCGAGGATCGGGTGCCCGACGTGCACGGCGTCCACGCCGCGCTCGTGGTACCACTCGCGCTCGAATTCGAACAGGCAGAGCATCCTGTCGACCGCCCTTTTCACTACTTTCACCCGCCCCTGCCTCCACGCCCAGAGCTGGGGGCTGATGAAGTAGATCACGCGCAGCCCGATCTTCTTCGCCGCGTCCGCGAGCCTCAGGTTGAACTCGGGAAAATCCGTGAGGACGAGCGCGTCCGGCTTCTCCGCGGCCAGCAGCTTCTCGGTCCGCCCGAAGAGCCTCCAGAAGTACCCTAGCACGCCGACGACCTCGACGATCCCCACGGCGGCCTGGGCGGTGATGTCCTCGACGATTTCGACGCCGGCTTCGCGCATGCGGGCGCCGCCGAGGCCCATGAGGCGGAAGGAGGGGTCGCGCCGGAGGAGGGCGCGTGCGAGCCCCGCCGTATGGAGGTCTCCGGAGGCCTCTCCCGCGACCAAGAAGAGTTTCATCGGGGGCCAGTTTCGGATCGCGGGGGAACCGTGTCCAGCGGCGGGGCGCTACTTCTGGAAGTCGGCCACGGCCCGGAGGATCCGGTGCGCGACCTGGACTGCGCGCAGGCCGTCTTCGCCGGACACGAGCGGCGGCTTCCCGGACTTCACCGCCTCCACGAACGCGCCGTCCTCGAGCGCGAGCGGCTCGCCGGCCGGCACCGCGGGAGTCTCCGTCGAGAGCAGCTCGCCGTAGAGCAGTTCCTTGAGGTTCGGGACCTTCGTCGGGTCCACCTTCGACACGTCGAACCCCGCGAGCAGCTTCGCCGACTTCGTGACCCGCGTGACCTTCCGTCCGCGCAGGTCGATCTCGACGTAACCGTCGGCGCCGAAAGCCCGGAACCGCCGCCCGGGGTCCGGTGAGACGCGGCTCGCCGTGACGTTCGCGACGAAGCCGTCCTCGAACGTCAGCCGCGCGTTCACGAGGTCGTTCGTCGGCGACAGCACCCTCGTCCCCGCCGCGTTCACGTGCGCCAGCGGCGACTGCGCCAGCGACAGCACCAGGTCGATGTCGTGGATCATCAGGTCCAGAACTACGTCGATGTCCGTCGAGCGGAACGGGTATGGCCCGACGCGCTCTGCGTTCACGAACCTCGGCCTGCCCATCAGGGGCCGCGCGACCTGCCAGCTCGGGTTGAACCGCTCGATGTGGCCGACCTGCAGGAGCACCTTTTTCTTCGCCGCGAGCGCCACGATCTGCTCGCACTCCGCGACCGTCCCCGCGAGCGGCTTCTCCACCATGCAGGGAATGCCCGCCTCGAGGAAGAACGCCGCCACCTCGCGGTGGTACAGCGTCGGCGTCGCGACCACGACCGCGTCCACCTTCCCCTTCAGCTCCCGCCAGTCCGAGAACGCCGGCGCCCCGTGCTTCGCCGCGATCTCTTCCGCCCGCGGGCGGCTCGCGTCGCACACCGCAGCCAGCGTCGCGCCGGGGAGCGAAGCGCAGACCCTCGCGTGCTCCTTTCCCAGGCTGCCGACGCCGACGACCCCGAGCCGCACGTGTCAGGCCTGCGGCGCCGGGGCCGGCGCGACCGGTGGCGCCACGGGCGCCCTCCGCAGCGCCTCCCGCGCACGCCCCTGCCGCCCCTTTTCCACCGCGCGCAGGAACCCGATCAGCTTCAGGACCTCCGGATACTGCGGCCGGCGCTTCTCCAGGATCTCCATCGCCTGCGCCTTCGTGAAGCCGCTGCGATAGATGAGCTTGTAGGCCTCCTTCAGCGCCTCGATCGTCTCCTTCGTCAGGCCCTTGCGCTTCAGGCCGACCGTGTTGACGCACTTGACCCGCGACGGATGCCCCTCGACCGTCATGTACGGCGGTACGTCGTGCACCACGCGCGTCAGCCCGCCGACGAACGAGCGCTCCCCGATGGTCGAGAAATGGTGCACGGCCGCGAGGCCGCCGAAGTTGGCCTCCTTCTCGACCTTCGTGTGCCCGCCGAGCTGCACGCCGTTGGCCATGATGATGCCGTCCTCGAGCACGCAGTCGTGCGCGATGTGGCAGTAGGCCATGATCATGTTGCCCGAGCCCACCACCGTCGACCGGTCGCCCTTCGTCGTCCCGCAGTTGATCGTCACGTACTCGCGAAACAGGTTCTTGTTGCCGATCCGGACGAAGACCTCCTCGTCCTTGTACCCGAGATCCTGCGGGGCCGTGCCGAAGACGCAGAACGGGTAGATGTGGTTCATCTCGCCGATCTCCGTCGTCCCCTGCAGCACCACGTTGTTGTGCAGCCGCGTGCCGCGCCCGAGCTTCACTTTCGGGCCGATGATGCAGAAGGCGCCGATCTCGACGTCCTCGGCCAGTCGCGCTTCCGGATGAACCAGCGCCGTGGGATGGATTCTGGGACCGCCCATTTCAGGGCCGCCTCGAAGGAGCGTCCTCAAGGGACGCAGAGCGCCGAATGGTCGGCGCGCCGAGCAGGCCGCCACTGCGGCCCGGTCTCTGCCTTGAAACCCCCTCCACGCCCGCCATGGCGGGCGTGTCAGTTCAAGGGAAAGGGGAATCTAAGGCCGGGCGCCGAAACTTGCAAGGGGCGAGTTCGCGGCCGACCGCAGGCCGGCCCCTACTCCTCGTTCTCCACGATCATGAACTTCATCTGCGCCTCGGACACCATGTTCCCGTCCACCGAGCACTTCGTGTAGACGTGCGCCGTCCGCGCCTTGATCTTCAGCGCCTCCGCTTCGATCCGGAGCTGGTCCCCCGGGACGACGGTCTTGCGCAGCTTGCACTGGTCGATCGACAGCAGGACGGCCAGCTTCTGCTGGTTCTCTGCCTTGCGCATGAGAAGCGCCCCGGCCAGTTGCGCCATCGCCTCGATCTGGAGCACGCCCGGCATGATCGGCTGCTGCGGGAAATGGCCCTGGAAGAACGGCTCGTTGAAGGTCACGTTCTTGATGCCGACGGCGCGCTTGTAGCTGTCGAGTTCGATGACTTTGTCGATCAGCAGGAACGGGTAGCGGTGGGGGAGGATCTTGAGGATCTCGCGCACGTCCAGCATCGTGTTCGACGGCTTCCGCGGCGACGGGGCCAGTCCTTCCATCTGGCGGCGGATTTCCTGCACCAGCTTGTGATTGATCGCATGCCCGGAACGCACCGCGATGACGTGCGCCTTCAGGTACGACCCCGCAAGGTAGAGGTCCCCGACGATGTCGAGGATCTTGTGGCGCACCATTTCGTCGGGGAAGCGGAGGGTGTTGTCGCGGACGCCGCGCGCGTCGAGGATCAGAGTGTTCTGCGTGGTGCAGCCCTTGCCGAAACCCTGCTTGAGCAGCTCCTCGACTTCGCTCGAAAGGCACCAGGTCCGGGCCGGCGCGATTTCGCGCGCGAACGTGTCGGGGGTGACCGCGACGGTGTAGTGCTGGGCGTGGAACGGCAGGTTCTCGTGATTCAGCGTGTCGGAGACCGTGAGGCCTTCGCTGGAGGGAAGGGCCACGATGCTCTGTTCGCCCTCGCGGATGGTGATGGGCTCCTTGAGCGCGTAGTAGCCCTTGGGCTTGTCCTGGTCGACGATGCCGGCGGAATTGAGGGCGTCGACGAACGGCGAGCTGGATCCGTCCCCTCCGGGCACCTCGGCGCCGTTGATTTCGACCTCGAGGTTGTCGATCGCCAGGCCGCCGGCGGCCGCCAGCAGGTGCTCGACGGTCTCGACTTCGGCGTCCTCGACCGCGACCGAAGTCCTCCGCGGCTTGATGGTGGCGGTCACGGCGTTGGCCGGGATCCTGGGGCGGCCGGGCAGGTCGACGCGCGTGAACGTGACCCCGGTGTCGACGGGCGCCGGCAGCATGCGGACGCGGGTTCGCAGCCCGGAGAACAGGCCGATCCCCTCGATCTCCGCCGGGCGGCCGATCGTGCGCTGCAGTCTCATGCTCCCTCCTCTTTCCCGCCCCCCACCGGGTGCGGTGTTCCGGGACTGATTCCCAGGCGGGGTTGCCCAGCCGGGGATCCGGGACAGTGCTCTTGGAGGCCGAACGGCTGCAGGTCCGCGCGAGCTCCTCGGTTCTCCATCTCGGTGGAGGGCGGGAGCCGGGCAGACGGCGCCACGCGCCGCCTTGACCCGCAAGCATCTGCCGGAATACGGGAACTGATCCTAGGGGAGGGCGGGGGTGCCGTCAAGACCGGACCGGGACGGCTGCACCGCCGGCATGAAAGCGAACCGGGCCCCGGGTTGCCCCGGGGCCCGGCGAAGTCGACTCACTCCGGACGGATCGAGCTAGTTCCCGCCCAGGTCGATCACCCGCACCTGCAGACGGTCGATGCTGCTGCCGTCGTCCAGGTT
>JADLHC010000232.1 GCA_020849035.1 Planctomycetia bacterium | reverse complement strand
GCGTCCGCGCCATGCAGTACCTCGCCTCGCGCGACTCCATGTGCCACGTCGACGAGATCTCGGAGAAGATGGGCATCCCCCAGTCCTTCCTCCGCAAGATCCTCCAGCGCCTCGTCACCGCGCGCCTCGTCCGCTCCCACCGCGGCTTCGCGGGCGGCTTCTCCCTCGCCCGCCCCGCCGACGACATCAACCTCCTCGAGATCATGGAGTCCGTCGAGGGCCCCCTCTTCTTCAATCCCTGCCTCAAGCCCGAAACCCCCGGCGCCGCCTGCATGCTCGACAGCAACTGCTCCCTCCAGCGCGCCATCAGCACCGCCCAGGGCGCCTTCAAGCAGGTCCTCGCGGCGTGGACCCTTCGGCAGCTCACGACGGTCGAAGTGCCGACCGCGATCCGGTAGGCGCGTGGACCCGTTCGAACGCGCGGTGCTCGCGGGGATGAAGCGCGCCGGCGTCGCGCCGGGGACTCCCGTCGCCGTGGGGTTCTCGGGAGGCGCCGACTCGACGGCCCTGCTGGCGGCGCTGGCGGCGGTGAGGCGCTTCCCCCTCACGGCCATCCACGTCAACCACGGGCTGCGCGGGCGGGAATCCGACCGGGACGAGGCTGCGGCGAGGGCGACGGCGCGGCGGCTCGGCGTCGAGTGCCGGGCGGTAAAGGCGCCCGTGCGGCGCGCCCCCGGGGAGTCGCTCGAGGACGCGGCGCGGAAGGCGCGGGAACGGGAGTTCGCGGCGGCCAGGACGGTGGCGACCGCGCACACGAGGGACGACCAGGCGGAGACCGTTCTGTACCGCGCGGCCCGCGGCGCCGGGACGCGCGGGTTGCGCGGCATCCTGCCGTCGCGCGGGCTGGGCGCCGGCGCGCGGCTCGTCCGGCCGCTTCTCGACGTGGCGCGCGCCGAGGTCCGGGCCTACCTCCGCCGCCGGCGGCTGCCCTTCGTGACGGACTCGTCGAACGCGGACCCACGGTTCGCGCGGACCGTCATCCGCCGGGACGTGCTCCCTGCCCTGGAGACGGCGCGCCCCGGCGCGGCCCGGCACCTGGCGGAGCTGGCCCGGGAGGCGACGGGGCTGACGGAGCTCGTGGAGGCGTGGGCGGACCGCGTCCACGCCGCCGCGCTTGACGGGGACTCGCTTCAGGTGCGCGTCCTGCAGGACGCGCCGCCGCCCGTGCGCCACGCGGTCGTCGCGCGCCTGCTGCCGCACGGGCATCGGCTCACGCGCGCCCATCGCAACGCCCTCGACCGCCTGTTCGGCGAACCTCCGCTGAGGATCGCGCCGCTCGGCGGCGGCTGGATCGCCAACCGGCGCGGGCCCGTGCTCCGCGTCGTGGGCCCGCCCCGGGAACCTGACGCCCCGGCGCCGCTGCCCGTGCCGGGAGAAACCGTCCTCTCCCCCTCCTGTCGCCGGCTGGCGGCCCGCGTTGAAGCGGGCTCGCGCGGCTTCCTCGCCGCGTTCCGGAGGGACAAGACGGCCGCGGAGGAGGCCCTCGACGCGTCGCGGGTGAAGTCGCCGCTGACCGTCGGCCCCCCGCGCGCCGGGGAACGCATGCGGCCCCTCGGCGCGCCCGGCAGCCGGAAGATCGCCGACATCCTTGCCGACCTCGGAGTGCCCCGCACGAGACGCCGCGAGGAGCTCGTCGTGCGCGACGCGGGCGGCGCCGTCGTCTGGCTCGTCGGCCGCCGCATCGCCGACCACGCCCGCATCACCCCTCGAACCCGCCTCGTCCTCCGGCTCTCCTACTTGTAGGGCTCGAGCTTCGCCCGCCGCTCCCGCGCCCACTGCACGTTCTTCGCGTTCGCGTCGTGCTCGATCACCGCGCCGTACCTCTCGTACGCCTCCTTGTACCGCCCCAGCTTGTCCACCAGCTGCGCCGCCAGGATCCGGCCGTCCCCGCTGTAATTCGGGTCCAGCTCCGACACCTTGTCGTACGCCTTGATCGCGTCCTCATATCGCTTCACGAATCCGTCCGAATAGCACCGCCCCAGGCTGTACCAGGCGTCCGGCACCTTGTCGGACTCCGGGTGCTTCTCGATGATCTCCCGCAGCTTGTCGATCGCGATGTTGAAGTTCGTCCCGCGCTTCGCCGGGTTGATCGTCGACATGTACAGCTTCGCCGACTCGTACAGGTCGTTCGCCTCCTTGATGCTCCGGCGCTCCGTCCGCCCGCCGGCCGCCGGCGCCGCCCCCCCCGCCGCGCCGAGATCCGTCTCCTCCAGGCTCCGGATCATCAGGTCGATCTCCGTCGCCCGCTGCGTCTGGCCGCTGTCGTCGTACGCCCTCCGCAGCGACTCGAGCGAGGCGATGAACTCGCGCTTCTTCTCCTCCGCCGCCTTCACCGCGTCCTCAACCTTCTTAGAGACCGCGGCCTTCGCCGCGCCGCACTTCGGGCAGAAATTCGCGTCCGCCGGGACCTCGTTTCCGCACGACCCGCACGGGTCGGCCAGGGCGACGGCGGCCATGAGCAGGACGGCGGCAAGGATCTTCATCGTTCGGCCTCCCCGGGGTTCGGGCGCCATGATAACCCGCCCGGTGGCGAGCCGGCTTCGATTCCACGGGTTGCCGCCCCCGGCGGCAATCCATGGAATCGTGCGTATCGAACCGCTAGCGACGGTCCGACCAGACGGCGCGCGAAGGGCCGGCGTCGCCGCGGCGCGACGAGAAATGCCCCTGCGCCCCGATGAGCAGGATCGTCCCGACGAGGCAGAACGCCCCCCAGAACCCGACCGACCGCGACCGGTCCGCCGTGCGCTCCACCGCCGCCGGCTCCGTCGCCGACACCTGCGACGGCTGGCTCAGCTTGTAGATCAGCCGGAAGATCCCGAACAGGTACACGATGTGGAAGATGAACGTGTCGGCGAGCCCCATCGCGAACAGCGCGCCCGCAAGCCCGCCCCCGAGCAGCAGCTGGAACAGCGGGAACCCCTCCGCCACCTGGATGCGCACCGGCACCACCACGCTCCCGCCGCTTCCCGTGACCGTCACCGGGATCTCCACCCGGTCCGCGCCCCCCGTCGCCGCCCGCAGCTTCGGGACGTCGACGGCGAACGAAAGGCGGAAGCGCTTGTGCACGGCGAGCGGGAAGGTCTCGTAGAAGCGCACGCAGTCGTAGGGCGCCGCGGCGGTGACGCTGAGCGGCGCGTCGCCGTCGTTGACGACGTGGAGCGATCCCTCGGCGAGCCGGCCGCCCGCAGCGATGTACAGGCGTTTCTCGTCGACCCGCATCTTCGCGGGCTGCGGCACGACGCGGACGTTCACGGGAACCTCGGCCTCGCCGCCGTTGGAGCGGAAGCGGACCGTGGCGGCGTGCGACTCGCCGGGCTTGAGGCGGTCGGTGTCGACGACGAGGTCGACAGGAACGTCGTCGCCCTGGAACTGCGGCGTGAGGACCTTCAGCCAGGGCCTGTCGGAGGTCGCGGTGCCGCTCAGCCAGCCGCGGCCGAGGTTGTTCACGAAGACGCGCGTGCGGCGCGACAGGCCGCGCGGGACGTCGTCGAAGTCGAGGCGCTGCACGTCCAGCTCGAGCCGCGGGCGCCCCACCTGGCCCGTGGCCTGCAGGAACGCCTCCAGCCCGGCGTTGCGGTCCACGGTCGTCTCGCGTATTTCCATCGCGCGCCGGGACAGCTCCTTCTCGCCCACGCGCCGCAGCCACGACTCGATCTCGCCCGCGTAAAGGTGATGTTTCGCGTCCTCCCACGCCGCGTCGGACGCCCTCGCCAGCTCCGCGACGGTCGCCACCTCCTGCCCGCCGCGGAACGTGAATACGCCGACGGGCGCCAGCTGCGCCAGCGGAACGGCCTCCCACGAAGCCCGCTCCGCGGGGAGAATCCGCGCCACGTGCGACAGCGGCCGCCCCTCCACCGCCGCCACGAGGTCTTCCAGCACTTCGCGGGCGGAGGGGAAGCGGTCGCGGGGGTTGGGCTGCAGACAGCCGCGGATGATGAGGTCGACCTCGGCAGGGACGTCGTCGCGGACCTGTGCGGGATAGCGGAACGCGCCGACCGGGGTGTCGCCCGTCAGCATCTCGTAGAGCACGATTCCAGCGGAGTAGACGTCCGCCCGGGGGTCGGCCTCGCCGCCTCCGCGGCGCTGCTCCGGCGACATGTACTCGAACGTGCCGGTCAGCGCCTTCCCCGCCTGCGTTTTCTGCACGCCGGAGAGGTACATGGTGTGGGTGATGGCCCGCGCCACGGAGCCGAGCCCGAAGTCGGAGATCTTCGCGCGCCAGACGCCGCCCAGCGCCTGGTGGAGCGACGCCCGCTCGCAGGCCGCAGGGCCCGCCTTCGAGAGGAGGATGTTCTCGGGCTTGAGGTCGCGGTGCGTGACACCACGGTCGTGGGCGAACGCGAGGGCCTCCAGGATCTGGACCGCAATGTCCGCAGCCTCGCGGAACGCCAGACGCCCCTTCTCCCGCAGCAGCGCCCGCAGCGCCATGCCCTCGACGAACTCCATGACGAAGTAGGGCGGCTGGGCGGCGGGGTCCAGGCCGATCGTGCGGACGATATGAGGATGCTGCAAGTTGTGCTGGATGACCCCTTCGTTGCGCAGGAAGTCGACGTAGGTGGAGTCCGTCGGGATTTTCACCGCAACGGTGTCGGCTGCGAAGATGTGGTGATGGGCCTTCCAAACCTCCCCGAAGCCGCCTTCGCCGCACTTTTCGGTGAGGACGTACTCGCTGATGCGGTCGCCGATCCTGGGCATGGGTCGCCCCCCCATAAGTGGCCGCAAAAGTGCACGCGGCCGTGACACCTGTCCGGAAACTCCCGGCCCTCGCCGCGGGGCCTGACTCTATAAGCGCTTTCTGCGGCAAAAGGTTAGGAGAAATCCGGCGAAAACGGCACCTGGACTCGAGGATTTTACGCGCAAACGGCGGGCCCGCCCGACCACGGCCATCAAATCCGTAAAAATTATAAACTGTCCGGCATGCTTGTCAACTGAGAACGTGAGCAGAAACCTCCCTGCGGCGCGCGGCGCGGGTCCGACCGGCGCGCGACGAGAGCTTGGGCCGTGCGGGTGCCTGTGACGCGCGCCGCCCGGACCCGCGCCGCACG
>JADLHC010000231.1 GCA_020849035.1 Planctomycetia bacterium | reverse complement strand
GTGCGTCTGCTGCGACATCGACGGCAGCGCGATCTTCTGGGTGAAGAACCTGGACGACGGCAGCGGCATCGACCGCCTGCAGGTGCGGGTGATCGACCTGGGCGGGAACTAGCTCGATCCGTCCGGAGTGAGTCGACTTCGCCGGGCCCCGGGGCAACCCGGGGCCCGGTTCGCTTCCGGGGCCTCGTTACTTGCCGGCCAGGAAATGCCCGCGCGTCTTCTCGTTCGTGAGAACGTACTTCACGACCTTCTTCGCGCAGTCGTTGCAGTATCCCGCCCGCTCGCTCGCGGCCGCGGCGCTCCTGCGCCGCAGGTTGTTCAGCACGCGGCCGACTTCGCTCGCCGCCTTCTCGGCGCTTCCCGGGCCCGGCACCGGCTTGAGCTCGTCGAACGGGTCCTGCTCGGCGGGATCGAAGCGCTCGAGGGCGAGGAGGAAGGCCTGGAAGTTGAACTTGTCGCGGACGGAGCGGTAGAGGCGCTCGCGGTAGCGGTCGAAGAGCTCGGGGACGGCGTCTCGGGGGTTGGGGCGGGTGCCTGCGGCGACGGCGGCCTTGCCGAACTTCTGGACGACGGAGACGCGGTAGTCGCCGCGGCTGCCGGCGGCGAGATCGAGGAAGTCCTCCTCGCGCGAGAGGAACTCCTCGGGGTCGACGTTCTTCTTCTGGAACGTGTCGAAGACGGACTCCTTGCGCACGAAGGCGCGGGCGTGCTCGAGGTAGCCCTCGACGCGCCTGAGGAGGTCCGCCTCGGTGACCTCGAACAGCGCTTCCTCCACCTCGCGGACGACGGAGCGGTTGTAGTCCTCCTGGACCATGTCGAGGAGGGGCTGCGTTTCGGCGTCGCAGGTCGCCTGGATCTGCGCGTAGACCTGGAACGGGTTGATGCAGCGGTTGTTCTCGTCCATGGAGAGGCGTCCGAGGATGCGCTTGAACCAGCGGGGCGAGCGCCCGCTCGTGCCCTCGGCGCCGCGGTGCTCCTCGCGGATCGCGGAGAGGAAGGCGTCGGTGAGGAGGTCGGCGCGCTCGTGGTTGATCCAGCCCAGGTCGCCCGCGTAGAGCTTGGCTTTCTGCAGCAGCGTCATCCGCTTGATCACCTCCTCCTGCCGGAGCAGGAGGAACTTGCGCGACTCGAACTTCGCCTTGTCGTGCTCGAACTGCTGCATGCGGCGGCGCTCGGCGGTGAAGTAGTCCGCGAGGCCCGGGGTGCGCAGGCGCGTGAGGACGGCGTAGAGGGCGCCGACGCGGATGGAGTGGGGGGCGACGTGCTGGGACTTGCGGATCTCGCGGACGTTGGGCTCGTAGATCTGCTCCTCGTCGGTGAAGGTGAGGAGGTAGGGGACCTGGATCTGCTCGATGCGGTCGCGGAGGCCCTCCGTGAGGACGTCCTCCTCGAGGAGCCGGTTCTCAGGCAGGTTGGTGGAGCCGAAGATCGCGTAGTCGACCTTCATCGTGACGTCGCCGAAGGAGACGGTCTTCTCCTCGACGGCGCTGAGGAGGTGCTGGAGCTGCTGGTGGCTCTTGTTGAAGATGTCCTGGTAGTTGATCAGGCCGCGGTTGGCGCTGGCGGGCTTGCCGTGGAAGGTGTAGAGGCGGATGCCGCGCAGGAGGCCGGAGAGGTTGGACTTGTTCTCGTCGTGCGACGCCGGCGACAGCTCCGTCTCGACGTTCACCCCCGGGTCGACCTCGGCGATGCCGCGCCCCATCTCCAGGGAGTAGTGCCAGCGGGTCACCTGCACGTGCTTGGTCATCTTCTCCCAGTCGCCGTCGTACAGCTCGAGCAGGCGGTCGCGGATGTTCTGGCAGTTGCGGCAGAGCTCCGCCTCCACGAGCTTCTGCGGCACCACCAGCGCGCGCAGCCGGCTCACCTCCTCCTTCGCCGCGGCCGTCAGGTCCCGCTTCAGGCTCTCCACGCGCTGCTCGATGACCCGCGCGATCGCGTCCTTGCGCACCTTGCGCGGGATCAGCGCGAGCGGGTGGTCGCGCACCTGGCACTCGACCTTCGAGAAGATCTCGTCCTCCGGCAGGTGCGCGTACGACTCCGTCTCGCTGGCGAGATCTTCGAACTTGCGGAAGCCGAGGCCGCGCGCCTCGCCCTCCATCTCGAACTTCTCGCGGAAGAGCCAGTTGAGCGTGTGCGCGGCGCCGGGCGGCGTGCGGGAGTACTCCTCGAGGCCCTTCTCGATGAGCGAGAAGATCCGGCTTTTCCCGGTGCCGGGGGGGCCGACGAGGATGTAGATGGACTCGTCTTCTTCCTGCTTGGCGCAGGCGTCGATGTGCTTGAAGAGGGCTGCGATGGCGCGGATCTGGCCGACGACGCGTTTCTGGCCGCCGAAGAAGGGGTCGGAGAAGACGGTGAAGCGGGGGAAGGTGCGGCCCATGTCCTTGACGGTATCGGCGCCGAAGGAGGTGATGGCGTCGCGGAGGTACTGGTAGGAGGTTCGCGAGGCGGCGTAGGGATCGGCGGCGACGAGGCGGAGGTATTCGTCGTAGGAGAGGGTGGCGCTGGTGGCGGCGTGCTCGTTGCTGACGAAACCTGCGACGAAGGAGGCGGGGTCGTCGGGGCGGCGTTCGCTGCGGGGCATGATGTGATTGTACATCGTGGTGTGGGCGGGCGACGGACGGGACTGGGGGCGCGAGAGAGGAGGCGGCGACACGGAAGGGGGGGGCTGCGCAAGATTCCGCACCGGCCTGATTTCGGCGCGAAGTTCCTGGAGACACATTCGTTCGTGCCTCTAGAATTGAGGCGGGGGGAGTACCATAGGCTGCGCCAAATGGCCCGCCTTCGTGTCATTACGCCCGACGGTCACTCGCGCGATCACCTGCTCGGCTCCGGCCGCACCGTGATCGGACGCGGCCACGACTGCCAGGTCGCCATCGATCACCCGACCATGTCGCGGCGTCACGCCGCCGTCGAACTGATGGACGGCGCGTGGGTCGTCCTCGACCTCGGCTCCCGCAACGGCGTTCGTGTCGAAGGCCGCCCCGTGATGCGCGCCGCCCTCCGCCCCGGCGACCACTTCCAGTGCGGCAAAGTCCGGTTCGAATTCTCGGGCGAAGCCGGGCTGCCGCAGGAGGCACCGACGCGGATCGGGCCTTCGGTGGCGCCGCCGGCCGTGCCCCAGCCGCCCGGCAGGAGCACGCCCTCGGGCCCGCGGTCGGAGGGGTCGCCCGACGACGAGATCACGACGGAGATCCCGGAGCTCCCCTCGCGCCGCTTGGCGGTCCTCGCGCTCGGCGGCCTTGGCGGCCTGGCGGCGGCCGCCGCGCTGGCGGCGGTCGTTCTGTTTCACGGTGGAAGCGGTCCCCGGGCGGAGGCGAAGCCGGTCGCGGCGGCGCCCGGGCCGGCGCCCGGGCCGGCGCCCGCGCCGGCACCCGCACCGGTCGCCGCGACGGAGTCGGCGCCCGCCCCCGCCCCCGAGTCCGTCCCGCAGCCCGCCGTCCGCGAGCGCCCCGACCCGGAGGCGCTCCGCGAGGGTGAGGTCCGCGTCCGCTTTCGCGACGGCACCGCGCGCGTCGGCAAGGTCCTCACGCGTACGAAATTCGACCTGGAGATCGAGTGTGTCGTCGGCGGGAAGGCGGCGCCCGAGTCGTACGCGATCGAGGACGTGCTGA
Source organism: Planctomycetia bacterium (assembly GCA_020849035.1). Taxonomy (GTDB): domain Bacteria; phylum Planctomycetota; class MHYJ01; order WSZJ01; family WSZJ01; genus WSZJ01. The sequence goes on along the minus strand of JADLHC010000231.1, from coordinate 9,543 downwards.
AGATCGGCGACGAAACGGTGCGGCCGGACTGGGGCGCGATCTTCGCCCGGCGGCTGGAGGCGGCGAAATCGCCGCTCGCCCTTCGCGCCCTCGAGGCATGGTGCCGCAAGTACGGCTACGACGACGGCCGCGAGGTCGTGACGGAGCTGCTCGCCGCGGCGTCCGGGCCGGCGAAGCCCGACGCCGCGCCGGCCGCGAAGGCTGCGACCGTCCGCTACGGCGGGCGCGACTGCGATCCGCAGGAGCTTCGGACCCAGGGCAGGATCGACGCCCGCGGCCGGCTCGTCCTCTCCGCCGACGACCTCCGCTACGTCCGCGAGGTGCATTTCGACGTCCTCGGACGCTCGCCGACCGACGCCGAAGTCCAGCTCGCCGCCTCCGAGGCCCGCGGCGAAACCGTCGCGCGCCTCCTCTCCTCGGTCGAGTGCTTCGAGACGTGGTACGAGGAGGAGCTCTACTACTTCCTCCTTCTCGACAACTTCCATCCCGCCACCGAGCGCATGGTCTCGATTCCGAAGCGCCTGTCGGCCGGGTCGCTGACCCTGCCCGACGCCGTCCACGAGATCGTGATCTGCCAGTACTTCAATCACCGCAACCCGGGAAACGACACGTACGTCACCGTCATCCTCGAGCAGCTCCTCGGCATCACCGTCCAGGGCCAGCCGATGCTCCTCAAGTCCGGCAAGCAGATGTACGACGGCTACGAGGCGAAGGTCTTCGGCGAGACCGGGCGCAGCCAGGCGGACTTCGTCTCGATCGTGATGAAGCAGAAGCGATTCTACGAGCTCGTCCTCGAGAGGCAGCACCGGCGTCTGACGGGGACGGCGGTGAAGCCCGCGGTGCTGGCGAACAACGTGGAGCGGGTGATGGCGGACCCGCGGGCGTTCGCGGATGTGATGAAGGAGTGGCTGCTGGACGACGAGTACATCGCGCGGGCGTCGAAGCTGCGGAAGAAGTCGGACCACCAGTTCATCCGGGCGCTGTACACGGACCTGCTCGGGCGGCGAGCGACGTACGACGAGTTCCGGCTGTTCCGGAACGCGCTTCAGGCTCTCGCCGATCCGACGCCGATCCGGAGCGTGCTGGCGAAGGTGATGGTGGACAGCGAGCAGGTGAAGACGGGGAAGATCGACAACCCGACGCAGTGGGTGCAGGACCTGTTCGGGCGGATGCTGGGCCGGGCGCCGGGGGAGAAGGAGGCGGAGGCGTTCGTGCAGGCGGTGAAGGACGGGAAGGCGAAGCTGGCGATCCAGGCGATCGTGGATTCGGAGGAGTACCAGAACTACTAGTTCGTGGTTGGAGGTTGGTGGTTGGAGGTAACGGCAAGGGCGCCCTGGGGCGGGGCTCCTGCCTTTACCACCAACCTCCAACTTCCAACTTCCAACTTCAAACCACCAACCGAGGAACGTCCCATGTCCATGACCCGCCGCGAGTTCATCCAGACGACGTCCGCCGCCGCAGCCGCCGCGTCGTTCCTGCCGAGCCTCCTGAGCAAGAGCGCCCGCGCGTTCGCCGAGAACGGAACGGGGCTCAAGACGAAACGCGTGATCCTCGTCGCCTTCGCGGGAGGCGTGCGCAGCAAGGAGACGGTCGGGACCCCCGCGAACATCCCGAACCTCATGCGCATCGCCAAGGCCGGCGTCGTCTGCCCGAACATGAAGGCCCGCAACGTCGGCCACTACGGCGCCGCCCTCGGGCTGTTCACCGGCTGCGTCGAGGAGATGGGCATCCGCGAGAACCAGCGCGGCAAGAACCCGACCGTGTTCGAGTACCTGCGCAAGCAGCTCGACCTCACCGCGAAGGACTGCTGGCTCTCCACGACTGGCGGCGCCCAGACGATCAACTACGCCTACGGCGAGCACAAGGACTACGGCGCGAAGTACGGCGCCAACCTCATCTCCGGCGACGGCATCTTCAACGCCGAGTTCCGCGACATCCTCGACCGCTTCGGACGCCCGAAGAAGACGGGGGACGCCGAGGCCGCGCTGGTGAAGAAGCTCGAGGACTCGATGGACCCGGAGGAGGTGAAGAAGCTGGCGGACGGGGCGCTGCAGAACGACACGGAGACGCAGAAGCGGGTGAAGCAGTTCATCCTCGACGAGATCAGCGCGAACACCGCGAACCTGACCGGACCGGGCGCGGCGGACGCCAAGTCCATCCGCGTCGCCATGAACCTCTTCCGCATCTTCAAGCCCCGCGTGATCGGCATCGGGCTGCAGGAGGCGGACGTGGCGCACAACAGCATCAACGCGTACATCGAGGTGATCCGGCGGAACGACGCGGAGATCGGGAAGCTGTGGGACGCGATCCAGGCGGACCCGGAGCTGCGGGAGACGACGACGGTGATGGTCCTGCCGGAGTTCGGGCGGGACAAGGACCTCAACCAGCGCAACGGGCTGGACCACGGCGACCGGTCGGACGACCTCGGGAAGGTCTGCCTGTTCGCGGCGGGGCCGGACTTCAAGAAGGGGAGCCAGTCGCTGGGCGAGTTCCAGACGATCGACGTGGCGCCGACGCTCTGCGCGCTGATGGGGGCGAAGGCGGAGCACGCGAAGGCGAAGGGGATGAAGGAGCTGTTCGGGTAGGGCTCAGCGGGTCGCGACGACGGCGGCGGGCGGGCGCGGGGGCGGCAGGGTGGAGACGTGCTTCTGGGCCCCGCCGCCGACGAACCAGAGGATGACGCCGGCGAGCTGGATGAGGAAGGGCTTGCCGGCCACGTCCCAGTGCATGACGACGAAGACGAGGCCGACGATCGGGATGAGGAGGACGCCCAGGCCCCAGAGGACGCTTTCGCGGAAGGCCTCGATGACGAGCCAGATGCCGCCGATGACCATGAGGATGAAACCGAGAATCAGCATGACGATGAGTCTACCGGAACCGGCCGGCGGGCGGTCCGCCGATTTGTGCGCGTCCCGGGCCGCGCGATGATCCGCTTCGCCCTCGCCTGCGCCGCCGCGTTCGCGGTCCTCGCCGCCGTGCTGTTCGTGCGGGCGGACCCGGACGCGCAGCCGCCGGAGGTGGCGGCGGGGGACGCGACGAACGGGGACTCGCCGGGGTGCGTCTCGTGCCACGGCGGGATCGAGGACATGCACCCGTGGTTCCCGGTGTCGTGCGTCGGGTGCCACGGCGGCGACGGGAAGGCGACGGCAAAAGCCGCCGCGCACGTGAAGCCCCGCGGGGCGCTTCCCAACGACGAGCGCGTCGTCGCCCTCGACTTCGAGCCCGAGTACCTGCGCTTCGTCAACCCCACGAACCTCCGCGTCGTGGCGAAGACGTGCGGGGAGTGCCACGTCGCGGAATGCGCGAACGTGCCGAAGAGCCTTCACGGGACGACGGCGGGGCACCTGTGCGACGGGCTGTACGAGAACGGGGTGGACAAGTCGAAGACGCCGCGGCACGGGATCTTCGACGTGAAGGACGTGGACGGGGAGGTGCCGGAGAACGGGATCGCGGAACTGACGCGGTTGCCGGCGTTCTCGGACTACGGGGAGACTTCGAGCATCGCGGCGCACTACCGGGACGTGCCGCGGAAGTCGTGCATGCAGTGCCACGTGTGGGGGCGGGGGAGGGCGGTGCGGGGGCGGCTGGGGATGGACGGGGACTACCGGAGCGAGGGGTGCGCGGCGTGCCACGTGACGTACGCGGACGACGGGCTGACGGAGACGGGGGACCCGACGGTGCCGCGGTACGAGGCGGGGCATCCGCTGAGGCACCAGCTGACGAGCGCGATCCCGACGACGACGTGCGCGCACTGCCATTACGGCGACGCGAGCATCGGGCTGGCGTACCGGGGGATGGCGATGCTGCCCCCGGGGGCGCCGGGCGGGCCGCAGGTGCCGGGGAGCACGCCGTACCGGCTGAACGGGATGTGGTACCTGCGCGACGACAAGGTGACGCCGCCGGACGTTCACCACGAGAAGGGGATGCACTGCATCGACTGCCACACGGCGGCGGACACGATGGGGGACGGGAACATCTACGGGCAGATGGAGCACGCGGTCGAGATCGAGTGCACGACCTGCCACGGGACGCCCGAGGCGTATGCGACGCTGGCGACGGAGAAGGGCCGGAAGCTGGACCACGTGCGGCAGGAGGGGGGGAAGTTCGTGCTGACGTCGAAGGTGGACGGGAAGGAGCACGAGGTGGTGCAGGCGAAGGACGTGGTGACGAAGGGGCATCCGCGGTACAGCGCGAAGGCGGCGAAGGCGATGACGGCGCAGCACGCGAAGCTGGAGTGCTACACGTGCCACAACGGCTGGAACGTGAACTTCTTCGGCTTCCATTTCGACCGGAACGAGGGATTCAGCCAGCTCGACATCCTGTCCGGCGTGCGGACCGCGGGGCGGGTGACGACGCTGGAGAAGGTGTTCGCGACGTACCGCGAATTCCGGCTGGGGTACAACCCCGAGGGGATGATCGCGCCGTACATGGTCGGGTTCTCGACGATGTGCACGGTGCGCGACGACAAGGGGAAGTTCCTCGTGGACCAGGGGCTGCCGCGCACCGCCGCGGGGCTCTCCGGGATGACGATGGTCCACCACCAGACGCACACCACGCGCCCCGAGGCGCGCTCGTGCGCCGAGTGCCACCGCAGCGCCGCGACGTGGGGCCTCGGCTCGGAGAACTACCGCCTGTTCCGGAACTTCTTCTTCGTGACGACGGCGGCGGGGCTTGAGGTCGTGGCGTTCGACCGCAAGACGCCGGACGAGTCGAAGCCGGTGGCGACGGCGCCGGTGCGCGGGGCGCGGGGCGCGGCCCTCGTGACCGACCCGGTGAGCGGGGAGGCGGTGACGGCGTTCGTGTCGAGCGAGGCGCAGGGGATCTCGATCGTGGACCTCCGGAACCCCGCGTTCCCGAAGGTCGTCGGCCGCATCCCCGGCGAGGACGGGCGGACCGTGGTGGCGGCGGGGAAGCGGCTGTACGTGTGCGAGGGGAAGAAGGGCGTGGCGATCTGGGACGTGTCGGACCTCGCGAAGCCGAGGGAACTGGGCCGGCTGGCGACGACGGACGCACAGGACCTGTCGCTGAACGGCCCGATCGCGTACGTGGCGGACGGCGAGGGCGGGCTGCTCGCCGCCGACGTGGGCGACCCCGCCGCCCCGAAGATCCTCGGCCGCGCGCAGGGCGGCCGCGGCGCGACCAGCGCCGCCGGGAACGCCACGCGCGTCGTCACGAACTTCCAGTACTCGCGCCCCGACCCGGCGAAGAAGGGCCGCACCCCCGCGCGGCTGCTCGCCTTCGTGGCCGACCAGGTGTACGGCATCCGCATCTACGACGCGACGGAGCCTTCGGCGATGACGCTGGTCCGCGGCTTCGAGACCATGATGCAGGGCTACCGCACCGCGCGCATCGGCGCCCTCGCCTTCGAGTCGCACGTGGACCTCGGCTCCGAGGGCGGCCAGATCCCGACCGAGGAGAACGACTACCTCTGGTTCACGTTCGAGTACACGCAGGACGACGGCAACCGCATGGGGCGGCTGCAGTGCATGAAGGTGACCAATCCCGAGCGGGCGCAGGTCGTGTCGAGCATCCAGGCGCAGGACCGCAACGAGGCCCTCGCCGTCATCCACGCCTACAACCCCCCGTTCCTCCAGAGGTTCCTTGTGCTCTCGACCGCCGACGGGATCTTCCTCGTCGACGGCACCAAGCCGCAGACACCCGCGATCGTCGCCGCGTTCGCCGGGCCGCGCGGCGGCGGGGCGGCGGTGGTGGAAGCGTTCCCGCTGGACCGGATGGTGGACGAGGACGGGCGCGCGCTGAAGGACATCAGCCACGAGGGGGCGAGGTACCTGAGGAAAGAAGAATTCGAGAAGCTGCTGAGGGCGCCGCTGAAATGAGACTCCCCCCCAAATCCGCCGTCGTTTCCGCCCCATCCTCCTTTATCCGCGAATTCCTTTCTTCCTTCCTGAAAGGCCGTCGCGTAGTTCCGGGATTGACTGAAAAACGGCAACGGCATTCGCGGATAAAGGCGGATGGGGCGGAAACGGCCGCGGATGGAGTGGCGCGCGGGCTGCTCCTCGGGCCCGTACTGGCGGTCCTCATCTGTGCCCTCTCCGCCGCCGCCCAGGAACCCGAGCGCGAATCCCCCGGCCGCATCGCCCTCGGCTACCTCAAGAAGTACGACACCAACGACGACGGCGCCATCTCCAAGTCCGAGCTCTCTTCCCCCGACTTCTTCAAGCGCTACGACACCGACGGCGACGGCCGCGTCACCGCCCTCGAGATCCGCGAGGTCGAGCAGGGGATCAAGGCGAAGGCGGAGATGGAGGCGCCGAAGCGCAAGGAGACGTTCCGCGGGCTCGACGACTTCGGCGAGCACGACCTCGACGCGGACGGGCGGCTCTCGCGGAAGGAGCTGGAGTCCTACGTCCACGACGCCTGCGACCGCAACCGGGACGGATACGTGAACGAGGAGGAGTACAAGTACGTGGACCGCACTCCGGGCGGCGAGGAGAAGCAGGTGGACCTCGAGAGCTTCGACAAGCTCGACCGCAACGGCGACAAGAAGCTGTCGTTGCAGGAGTTCGAGCTCTCGAAGGAGTACCCCGACGCCGTCGACCGCAACAACGACGGCATGGTCTCGAAGGAGGAGATGATCGAGGCCCAGATCCGCCGCTGGGGCGGCGTCCCCGGCCCCAGCCCCGACGCCGTCCTCCGCCGCATGGACGCAAACGGCGACGGCGAGCTCGACCGCAAGGAGCTCGACGGCAAGGACCGCCTCTGGAACGAAATCAACGGCTACCGCCCCGAAAAGGAAGACCCGACGATCAACAAGGAAGAGCTCGAGCGCTACTTCACCCGCGTCCGCGCCCTCCGCCAGAAGGCCAACGCGTTCATGACCCGCTTCGACCTGAACGGCGACGGCAAGGTCACGCGCGACGAGTTCGAGGGGCCGGACGGGGCGTTCGCGCGGATGGACGCGAACGGCGACGCGCTGATCACGCGGGCGGACGGGGTGGAGTAGGGGTAAGGCGAGTGGGCAGTGGGCAGTGGGCAGGAGGCAGTGGGCAGGGAACGGAATGCAGGGCTGTGAGGGAGGTGGCGGGCGGTGCGCAGGAGTGCTGCGAACCGGTGGGCTGGGTGAGCACGAATTCGCGGTGGAAGGGAGATTGAGCCTATGCAGAACGAGTCCGGGATTTGCGGCAGGCAGGCAGCCTTGCTCCTTTCACCGCGCCGGTCGCGCTTGAGAGGAGCCACCCATGATCGCTGGCGCACCCGCCTGCCCCATCGTCGGTAAGAGCGCGGCCATTCGGGATCTGCTCTCGGTCGTTCATCGAGCCGCCCGGTCCGACGCCAACGTCGTCATCTTCGGGGAACGTGGCTCGGGCAAGGAACTCGTCGCCCGCCATCTTCACGACCGGTCACCGCGCGCCTGTAAGCCCTATGTGACGGTCAACTGCGCGGCTATCCCCGAGACCCTCCAGGAATCGGAGCTGATGGGCCACGAGAAGGGCGCGTTTACCGGGGCGGAGCGGGAACACGCCGGCCTCCTGGAGCAGGCCGGAGCGGGGACTGTATTCCTGGACGAAGTCGGCGACGCCTGCCTTCGCATGCAGGCCAAGCTGCTGCGAGTCCTGCAGGAGCGGCGTCTCCGGCGTGTCCTGGGCCTTGAAGAGCGGCCGTTCCCGGCCCGCGTCATCTCGGCGCTGAACAGGCCCCCGGAGGACCTCATCGCCGAGAAGAAGCTGCGCGAGGACTTCTACGAGCGCCTGAACGTCATCCGGATCGACGTGCCTCCGTTGCGGGACCGCCTGGAGGACGTCCCCCTGCTGGCCACCGCGCTGCTCGACGACCTCTGGCGCGAGGCCGGACGCCCGGAGGCGGGGCCCGCCGTCATCGTGCCGGAAGCGGTCGGCCTGCTGTCAGGCTTGAGGTGGCCGGGCAACGTGCGCGCGTTGAAGAACGCCCTCGCAAGCCTGGCCGCGTTGCACGGCGACCAGATTCGCCCCGAGCACGTGCTCGAGTACGTCGCGTCCCACCCCGAGTGCGCAGCGGGCGCGCCGCAGGACGGATCGCTGCCGGCCCGGGAACGGGCGTTCTACAGCCAGGCGCTCGTCGAGTACCTGCGACGGGCTGCCGGCTCCATGCGAGGAGCGGCGAAGCTGGCCGGGATCGATCACCAGCGATTCCGCCGGCTGTGCGCGAAGTGGCGCGTGGCGGCCGGCGAGGCGATGCCCCCTGGATCGTTAACGAGCCAATCCGCCCAGGAACGAGACGGCCCCTGAACCCCGGCAGCGGTCGTCGCTTGCGATCGACGCCGGGGGGGGCCGCGGTTCGAAATCGAGACGGCTTCAGAGCCGTCGCGCCGCCCCGGCGCGGCCCGCCGATTGCTGTTCTGGATCTCCGCGCATCACCCCCGCGGGAACGATCCCCGGGGCCGCGCGATCCGTGTCGACGTCGAGGAGCATGATCCTTGGCCTGCTGTGACTCCTGTGCAAGGGGACAAGCCTGCGAGGGCGACGCGCGTCCGTGGACTCGGCTCGCGCCTGTCGGCGAGGCGTGCGACGCGCCGGCGGAGGGCGTCGAGAGCCGTCTCGCGTTGGCGGAGTCGCCGGGCGCGGGCGTGCGATTCCGCCTGGAGCCCGGCTCGCCCGCGCAGGTCGCCTGGAAACTCTCGCTGGCCATCTCGGACAAGACGGTCTCGCAGGCGTACGAGCTGCGCGGCTGCACGAGCGTGCGCGTCGAGGTCGTGACGCTGGTCCTGTCCGGGTCCGCGCTCGGCAGCCCGACGGCAATCCGCGTGACCCTGGAGTCGAGCATCGACGGCGAGAACTGGCGCCCCGAGTGCGAAGCCGTTGTGAAGGCCGTGGGCTACGCCACCTGGCTCGCCCGCGGCCTGACCTCGCGCTGGGTCCGCCTCCGGTACTTCGTCGCGGGCGGCCCGAACGACCTCAAGGGCGTCTTCGCCGCGACGCTGTCCGGGTCGAAGGGATCGCGCTTTGCGAAGGTCCGTCGAGGAGCCGCGTAGATCTCGAAAACAAAACATCAACCCCCATTCCTGAGGAGAGCCATGTACAACGCAGCCGCAACCCGCCAGTCGGTCACAAACGGGACCGATCAGTACTCACCCGCCATGCCCATGAGCGGCGCAAACACGGTCCGCGCCAGCGTCACCGTCTACAACCTCGGGGGCGCCACGAGCCTCACCGTCACCTTCCAGAGCTCGAACGACCTGCAGAACTGGAACAGTGAGACCTCGGACACCGGCTTCGTCGTGGGCACCGCGTTCACGTCCGCCAGGACGATCTCGATGGCGTACGTCCGGCTCAAGTACACGGTCGTGGGCACGGGCACGCTTGTCTGCGCGGCCGATGTCTACTCCAGCCAGCAGTGAGTCGTCGCAAACCTGGGACCGAAGACGAGGTGATCCCGGCGGCCCGCTGTCGGCCGCCGGGAGAGATGTCCGACCCTGTGGAGACCGCTCATGCCTGAGCTGCCGCTGACCTACGTCTTCGAGCCCCTGCGCTTCTGTGACCGCGCGAAGGCCTACGGGTCCTGCGCCGGCGGGCGCCGGTTCTCGGTGGCCCACCAGACGCCAGGCAC
>JADLHC010000230.1 GCA_020849035.1 Planctomycetia bacterium | reverse complement strand
TGGGCCGGCGGGAGGCAGGTCCGGCCTCCCCGATGCCCGCCTGCCGCGCGCAAGACGGCGCGGCCGACGGTCGTCGTGGGGATCCTAGCAATGGAGGGAGGGGCGGGTCAAATCATTCAGGAAGTGAGTTCGCGGCGTCGCGGAGTCCCGGCACGAGGCCCTTCCGCCCAACTCCTCCCCCTTCAATGGGTTCGGTGGCGAACCGATTTGGATTGGAAGCGGCGGACCTGCGGTCTATAATCGGGGACTGCATCGAATTCACATCCGGAGAAGCTCATGGCCGGTGAAGACCTCCAGCGCGTCGGCGAGATCCTGATCGAAGAAGGTTCTGTGCTTGCGGAGGAGATCGCGCGGGCGGGTGAGGAGCGGAAAGGGTCGCAGGTCCTTGGCGCGCTGGTCGGCGCGGGCGCCCCGTCCCGGCCCGAGATGGCGCGGTTCCTCGCGGCGACCTACCAGATCCCGCACGTCTCGATCGGTTCCGTCAGCATCGCCGCCGACGTGATCGCGTGCGTGCCGAAGGAGCTCGCCGAGAGGCACGAGATCGTCCCCGTCGAGAAGGCCGCGGGGATCGTGTTCATCGCCAAGTCGAACTTCTTCAATCGCGCCGCCGTCGCGGACGTCCGCAAGGCGACGGGGCTCAAGGTGAAGGTGGTGGTGGCGCCCGAGGCGGAGGTGCAGGCGGCGCTCAAGAAGTACTACGGGATCGCCGTGGGCGGAGGCGTGGAGGTTGCGGCGCCGGTCGCGGACCTTCCTCCCGAGCTGGTGCGCAGCACGGGGAACACGAAGCGTTACACGGCCCCCCCGGGCCGGACGGCGACGCTGGTTCCGGCCGACCGGATTGCCCTGCTGTTCACCGAGGACTGGGCGCCGGCGAAGAAGAACGGGCAGCAGCCGACGTCGCCGATGAAGGCGGTGCCGATCAGCCTCGAGGAGTTCCAGGCCGCGGAGCGCGCGATCCGGATCGACCACATCCGGTCGTGGGAGAGGCAGTTCACGGGCGCCGACCCGATTCCGGCGACGAGGATGTCGAAGTAGAGCCGCGCCGTGCCGTGGTGAGGAGCCGATGCCAGATTTCCCGCGAACGACGAAGCTCGCCGCGTGCATCGGTTTCGTCCTGCCCGGCGCCGGCCACGTGGTGCTCGGGCGAATCTCGCGCGGCCTCTGGCTGTTCGTCTGGTTCGCGATGTTCGCGAACGCCGTCGCCATGGCGCCCGTCATCACGGCGCTCGGCCCGAGGATCGACCCGCGCGGCCCGGCGGTCGCCGCGGGAATCGTCTGGCTCTACGCCGCGCTCGACCTCCTGCGGATCCTCGTCTGGCGCCGGCGAAAGGCGCTGGAGGAGCGGAAGCGGGAGCAGTTCCTCAGCGCGTTCGGCTATTACCTTCGGGGAGAGTACGCCCGGGCGCGGGCCCGGCTCCGGTCGGTCCTGCGCATCGACCGGGACGACCCCGATGCGCATTTCCACATCGGGATGACGTACAAGCGCGAGGGGATGCCGCGGCTTGCGAAGAAGCACTTCCGCAAGGCTCTCTCGCTGGACCCGTGGCGGAAGTGGCAGGAGGAGGTGGCGCGGGAGGTGAAGGAGGCGTGAGGGGCGGCGGGAGTGAGGGGTGACGGCGGGCGGAAACGGGGGCGCATGAGCGACGAACGGGACGTGGAGGGCGGGGCGCCGCGGGAGTACTGCGGGCTGTTCGGGATCTACGGGCACCCGGAGGCGGTCCACAAGACGTACTACGGCCTGTACTCGCTTCAGCACCGCGGGCAGGAGAGCGCCGGGATCTGCTCGACGGGCGGGGGGGACCTTCTTGCGCACCGGCAGATGGGTCACGTCGGAGACATCTTCACCGACGAGATCCTCGCTTCCCTGCGCAATCCGGTGGCGATCGGCCACGTCCGCTACAGCACGACGGGGTCGAGCACGATCCAGAACGCGCAGCCGCTGCTGTTCAACTACGCGGCGGGGCCGCTGGCGATCGCGCACAACGGGAACCTGGTGAACAGCGGGCACCTGCGGCAGGAGTTCGAGTCGCGGGGGTCGATCTTCCAGACGTCGACGGACAGCGAGACGATCATGCACCTGCTGGCGCAGCCGTGGGACGGCCCGGAGGACGACCGGCTGGTGAGGGCGCTGAGGCAGCTGCGGGGCGCGTTCTCGCTGCTGATCCTGGCGCGGGACCGGATGTACGCGATCCGCGACCGGCACGCGTTCCGGCCGCTCTGCCTGGGCGTGCTGGACGGGGCGCCCGTGGCGGCGAGCGAGACGTGCGCGCTGGACGTCGTCGGGGCGAGTTACGTGCGGGACGTGAAGCCCGGGGAGGTGGTGGAGTTCTCGGCGAAGGGCGAGCGGTCGTTCTTCTTCCCGGAGAAGGAGGAGACGCCGGCGCACTGCGTGTTCGAGCACGTGTATTTCGCGCGGCCGGACTCGCGGGTGTTCGGGGAGAACGTGCACCAGGTGCGGATGAGCCTTGGGCGGGCGCTGGCGAAGGAGCACCCGGCGGCGGCGGACATCGTGGTGCCGATCCCGGACAGCGGGAACGACGCGGCGCTGGGGTTCTCGCACGCCTCGGGGATCCCGCTCGACCACGGGTTCGTCCGCAACCACTACGTGGGGCGGACGTTCATCCAGCCGACCCAGGGCGCCCGCATCTCCGGCGTCGGGCTCAAGCTGAACGTGATCGGGGACGTGGTGCGTGGGAAGCGGGTGGTGGTGGTGGACGACTCGATCATCCGCGGGACGACGAGCCGGGGGCGCGTCCGGCTGCTGCGGCAGGCCGGGGCGAAGGAGGTGCACATGCGCATCTCCTGCCCGCCGATCGCCCACCCGTGCTTCTACGGGATCGACTTCCCCAATCCCGAGGAGCTGGTCGCCGCGCGCATGTCGGTCGACGAGATCAGGCGCCACCTCGACCTCGACTCGCTCGGCTACCTCTCGCTCGACGGCCTGCTGTCGGCGGTCACGAATCCCCGCGGGCACTACTGCACCGCGTGCTACGACGGCCGCTACCGCGTCCCCGTGCACGAGAAATTCGAGAAGCTGCGGCACGAGCGCAAGTGTTAGTTCCTCAACACGCCGAGCCCCGTCGAGTAGGATCGCGCGCCTTCCAGAACCCCGGGAGCGAAGATCCATGGCGCGGATGACCTACAGGGACGCGGGCGTCGACACGGTCGCCAAGGACCGCTTCATCGACAAGCTGTTCGCCCTCATGCGCCGCACGTACAACCCGCGCGTCATCGAGAACGACTGGGGGTACGCGGGATTCTTCGCGCTGAACGGGCCGGCGAACCTCTTCAAGAAGGCGTACCGGGACCCGGTGCTGGTCGGGTGCGCGGACGGGGTGGGGACGAAGCTGAAGGTGGCGCAGAAGACCGGCAAGCACGACACGGTCGGGATCGACCTCGTGGCGATGAGCGTGAACGACCTGATCGTCTCGGGGGCGGAGCCGCTGTTCTTCCTCGACTACATCGCCGTGGGGCCGCTCGACGAGAACGTGATGCTCGACGTGATGCGGGGACTCGTGCGCGGCTGCGACCTGGCGGACTGCGTGCTCCTCGGCGGCGAGACGGCGCAGCACCCCGACGATTACGGCCCCGGCGAATACGAAATGGGCGGGTTCTGCACCGGCGTCGTCGAGCGGGACCGCATCATCGACGGGAAGTCGGTCGAGGCCGGCGACGCCGTCATCGGCGTGGCGGCGAGCGGGCTCCACTCCAACGGCTACACGCTCGTCCGCAAGGTCCTCACGGAAGCGGCCGGACTGAAGTACTCGGACCACGTCCCGGAGCTTGGCGGCACGCTCGGCGACGTCCTCCTGACGCCCACGCGGATCTACGTGCGGGCGATGAAGCACGTCCTCGCCGCCTACCGCACCAAGAAGGTCGTCAAGGCCATCGCCCACATCACCGGCGGCGGGCTCGTCGAAAACATCCCGCGCGTCATCCCCCCCGGGGTCGACGTCGAGGTCCGCGTCGGCGAACTCCCCGTCCCCCCCATCTTCCGCTTCGTCCAGGACAAGGGCGGCATCCCCGACGAGGAAATGACCCGGGTCTTCAACCTCGGCATCGGCCTCGTCCTCATCGTCGACCGCTACTACGCGAACTCCGTCGTCCGGCGCCTCGAGGAGGCCGGCGAGAAGGCGGCGATCGTCGGGACGGTGAAGAAAGGCCGCCGCGAGGTGCAGGTCCGCTGGAAGTAGCCTGCCCTCTGGTGCCGCCCCTCGATTCGGGTACAATCCCCCCCTTCGCCGTCCGCAGGATCCCCGGGGGGATCGACGCGGCCCCGCCGCGACTTGGAGGAACGCCCGTGAAAAAACTGTCCGCCGTGGTCCTGGCCTGCGCCTTCGCCGGCTGCGCGACGCCCGGTGACGTGGAGAAGGTCTCGAACCGCCTCGACGCGGTGCAGGACCGGCAGATCGCCTCCGACAAGGTCGTCAACGGCATGCTGCAGCACGTCGAGACCCTCGAGCGCGACGTCAAGACGCTCACCTACCAGGTCAGCGACCTCCGCAAGAAGCTCGAACTGCTCGCGCCCTCCGGCGCGACCCTCACGGGCGACGACATCCGCACCGCCCTGAACAGCGCCGCGCTGGACCCCGCAGTCCAGCAGAAGTACGAGGCCTTCCTCAAGGAACTCCCGACCCTCTCCCCCGAAAAGGCCCTCGAGGGCGCCGACTCCTTCGAGAGGAAGGACTTCCTCGTCCAGCACTTCGTCCGCCTCATCCGCAACCCCCAGTCCCCCTCGCGGAACAACGCGATGTACGTCCTCAGCCGCTGGAAGCCGGCGGACGTCGCCCCGGTGCTGGAGCCGATCCTGAGCGACGGAAGCGTGCGCGGCGACCTGCTCAAGATCATGGTCGGCTGGGACCCGCACGACGCCACGCGGCAGGCCCTGCTCAAGCACGCCACCGAAGGCACGGACTCGTGGCGTGTGATGATCGCCGACGCGCTGGCGCGGGTGGAGCACCGGGACGGGGTGAGGATGCTGATCGAGTTCCTGTACCACCCGGACACGACGATCCGTCTGACGGCGATCCAGGGTCTGAAGTGGGCGACGGGATTCGACCTCGGGTACAAGACGTACGCGTCGCCGGAGGAGCGGAAGGCTTCGGCGGAGAAGTGGGAGGCGTGGTGGAAGGAGAACGAGGGGAAGTTTGAGTTCCCGCGGCGCTGAGGTCGTGGTGCGGATCCTGTCGAAGCCGGGGTGTCCCCTGTGCGAGGAGATGAAAGGGGCGGCGGAGGTCTTCCGGATGTGGTACGGGTTCCGGGTGGAGATGGAGGACGTGACGGCGGACGCGGGGACGATGGCGGAGTACGGCAAGAGCGTGCCGGTCGCGTTCGTGGACGGGAAGCTGGCTTGCAGGGGGCGGATGGAGCCCGCGCGGTTTGCGCGGATGCTGGAGGAGGCGGGAGCACGGAGGCCGCGTGACTGATCAGGGACTGGCTGCAGGGCAGTCGGCGCCGACGCCGGCGGGGCTGCCGGGGGCGTCGCCGGAGGCGGACGGGCGGCCGGACGCCGCCGTGCACTACTCGTACCTCGGGCTGTCGATGCTGCTCTACGGGACGCTGGCCGGGTGGAGCTATTACCACGTCAACGCCCTGGCCTCGCGCCTGGAGATCGGCGGGCGCGAGCTTCCCGCGTTCTCGAAGCCGCTCTTCGCGGCGGTGTCGAGCCTGGGGAGCCTCCTTTTCCTGCCGCTCGGCGCGTTCGTGCTGGCGGAGGTCGTGGCGCCGCGGCGGCTGACGAGACTCTGGCTCGTGACGACGCTCGGGCTCGTCCTGGCGGGCATCTACGTCGCAGTGGCGCTCTGGCTCCCGGCGCGGGGAGCGGGGGCGCCGTGAGCGGTCACAGGGAGGAGGGCCCGGCCCCGGGCGGCACCCTGAACGACTGGGCCAGCCCGCTGACGCAGCGCTACGCCGGCCGCCGCATCGTCGAGCTGTTCGGCGACCGCAGGCGCTTCACCACCTGGCGCGACCTCTGGATCGCGCTCGCGGAGTCGGAGATGGAGCTGGGGCTGCCGGTCACGGCGTCGCAGGTGGCGGAGCTGAAGGCGGCGCGGGACCGGGTGGACGCGCGGCGCGCCTCGGAGATCGAGCGAGAGACGCGGCACGACGTGATGGCGCACATCCGGCATTACGGCGAACAGGCGCCGGGCGCGGCGGGGATCATCCACCTCGGCGCGACGAGCATGTTCGTCGTGGACAACACGGACCTGATCCTGATGCGGGAAGCGCTCGGGCTGCTGATCCCGAAGGTGGCGCGGGCCTGCCGGGCGCTGGCGGACTTCGCGAAGAAATGGAAGGACACGCCGTGCCTCGGGTTCACGCATTTCCAGCCCGCGCAGGTGACGACGGTCGGGCGGCGGGCGTGCCTGTGGCTGCAGGATTTCCTGATGGATCTCCGGGAGCTGAAGGCGCGGCGGGACGGATTGCGGTTCCTGGGTGTGAAGGGCGCGATCGGGACGCAGGCGTCGTTCCTGGCGCTGTTCGAGGGGGACCGCGGGAAGGTGGAGGAGCTGGACAGGCGGCTGACGAAGAAGATGGGGTTTGCGAGCGCGTTCCGGGTGACGGGGCAGACGTACACGCGCAAGGTGGACGCGCAGGTGATGGCGGCGCTGTCGGGCGTCGCGCAGAGCGCCGCGAAGTTCTCGAACGACGTGCGGCTCGCGCAGTCGCGAGGAGAGATGCAGGAGCCGTTCGGCAAGGGGCAGGTCGGTTCGAGCGCGATGGCGTACAAGCAGAATCCCGCGAAGAGCGAGAGGATCGCGGGGCTGTCCCGGTACCTGATCACGCTGGAGGCGAATCTTCCGCTCACGGCGGCGGCTCAGTGGTTCGAACGGACGCTGGACGACTCGGCGAACAAGCGCCTGAGCGTGCCGGAGGCGTTCCTGGCGGCGGACGCGATCCTGAACCTGGCGGTGTCGGTCGCGGAGGGGCTCGTCGTGTACCCGAAGGTGATCGAGAATTACCTGCGGCAGGAGCTGCCGTTCATGGCGACCGAGGACCTGCTGATGGCCGCGGTCAAGGCGGGAGGGGACCGCCAGAAGCTGCACGAGAGGATCCGCGAGGCCTCCGTCGCGGCCGTCGCGCGCGTGCGCGAGGAGGGCAAGGCGAACGACCTGTTCGACCGGTTGTCGCAGGACGCGGCCTTTGCCGCCGTAAAGTCGCAGGCCGCTTCCCTGCTCGATCCGAATCGTTACGTCGGTCGCGCGCCGGAGCAGGTGGAGGCGTTCCTGGCGGAGGAAGTGGAACCGGCGCTGAAGGGGGAGGCGCTGGCGACGGGGGACGACCTGGAGGTCCGGGTCTAACCGCCGTATCCATCCCATCCCTTTTCATCCTCTTCCATCCGCGACCCCGCCGTTCCTATCCCTTTTCATCCCCTATTTCATCACATCCCCTTGACATCCATCCTGCATCCCCTTATCCTTGTCACATCTCTTGAATAAGGAATGACGCCCCATGCTTCCCCACGAACATCTCACCTCCCGCATCATCGGCGCCGCCTTCCGCGCGCACAACACGCTCGGCCCCGGCCACCTCGAGCACGTCTACCGGAACGCGCTGGCCCTTCTCCTGCAGGAGGAAGGACTCCATTGCCGGGTCGAGGCGGAACTCCCTGTCCACTTCCAGGGCGTCAAGGTCGGCTTGTGCGAAGCGGATCTGGTCGTCGAGAGCGTCGTCGTCGTGGAGACGAAGGCGCGGGAGGGGATCCTCCCGGGGCACGAAGCCCGGCTGGGTGCCTATCTGCGGTGCAGCGGCCATGAGCTTGGGCTGCTGGTCAACTTCGGGCCCGTTCGGGTGGAGGTGAAGCGCGTGGTGGAAACGCGGGTGGGAAAGAGGACGGGATGAGGGGGGATGAAAGGCCGGATACGAACGGCGGGGTCGCGGATGGACAGGGATAGAAACGGATAGGGCGAGGCAAGCGGGCGCCCCTTCAGCCCCTGTGCATGGGCCGCCGATACTAATTTACACTTTACATTTTATAAGGTGGATCATGTAAATCCGCCGCCCCACCCCCCCTCTTCGTGCCGTAATATTTCCACAGTCCCCACCGACCCGGAGGCCCTCCCTTCCATGAGCAGCCCGACGCGACGGACCACGCGCCCCGAGAAGGACGCCGAACCGCCCCCGCCGCCGACACCAGCCGCCCCCCCCACCTCCGGGCCGCGCAAGCTCTTCAAGATCGGCGAAGTCATGCAGTACACCGGCCTGACGCGCCAGACGGTCCACAACTACACGATGCTGGGCCTGATCCGCCCGGCCGAAACGACCGAGTCCGGCCACCGGCTGTACGACGAGCAGGTCTTCAAGATCGTCGAGTGGATCAAGATGCTGAAGGCGCACCACCAGCTGCTGGAGGTGCGCGAGATGATGGCGAAGAAGTTCCCGGACTACTACGCGCCCAGGACGTGAGCCGTGGCCTCCCCCGCTGACAGGCCGTCGCCGGCCGCACTGCGCCTCGCGCGGTGGAGGGTCGTCCTGTTCCTGCTCGCGATCGGGTCCCTTCCCGTCCTCTGGATCGTCGCAGGCGGCGGTTCGGGCGTGGCGGCGGACCGCGCGGAGCTGGACCGGGCGCGGCGGGCGTTGGAGGAAGGGCGGCTGGCCGAGGCGCGGGAGCGGGCGGAACGGGTACTCTCCCGGCGCGGGGCGGGGCCGGACGCGCCGGCGGACCTGAGGGCGGCGGCAGGGGATGCGGCGCTGATCGCGGCGGAAGCCCGGCTGGCGGAGGCGGCGCGGGAGAAGCTGCCGGGGGCCGGCGCGCTGGAGTTTGCCGCGTGGCGGGCGGCGCAGGCGGCTTCGCTGGGGGCGGACCCGCGGGAGGCGCGGCGGCTGAGGCTGGCGGCCGCGCGGCGGATGATCGGCCTGGGGCACACGGCGGAGGCGATCGCGGAGCTGGAGCGGCTGGAGGCCTCGCGGGACCTGGGGGCCGACGGGCGCCGGGACCTGGCGCTTGCGCTGGCGGCCGGCGGCGACGACGACCGCGCCCGCGCCGCGGAGATGGCGGCGCAGCTGGTCGAGGACGATCCGCCGGGCGTCGAGCGCGCCCTGTCGCGGCTGGCGCTCGGGCGGGTGCTGGCGCGGATCGGCCGCGTGCCCGCGGCGGAGGCGGAACTCGCGGGCGCGGCGGCGGACCTCCAGAAGGCCGGTCGCGCGGCCGACGCCGCCGAGGCGCGCCTCGCCCTGGCCCTCGCGCTCCTGCAGACCGGCCGTGCGGCCGAAGCGATTCCCCTGCTCCGCGCCCTCGTCGCACAGGGCCCGACCGCCGCCCTCCGCGAGTCCGCCGGCATCGCACTCCTCGAGGCCGACGCCGTCGCCGACGATCCGCTCTTCCCCGCCGACCTCGCCGAGTTCCGGAACCTGCCCGCCTCGGCGGAGGCCCTCTTCGCCGGCCGGGCCCGCGTCGCGCGTCGCCGCCTCGAGGCCGCCCGCCGCACCGACGCCGTCGCCGCCTACGCCGCCGCGTTCGAGCACCTCGGCCCCAGGCCCTTCCCCGCCACGCTCGCCTCGCCCGACCTCACGCTCGCCGACCTGCAGAACCTCTTCCTCTACGGGCCGGACCCCAACGACCTGCCCGGGCTCGCCCGCGCGGCGGAGGGGCTGGCGCTGTCGCTGGGGGACAGCGAGGCGGCGCTGGAGCTGGCGGCGGCGGTGACGGGGCGGAGGGCGGAGCTGGCGGACCAGAGGGCGCGTGCGGCGGAGAAGGCGGGGCTGCCGTCGGCCGAGATCGCGCTGGAGGCGCGGGCGCTCCACGGGCGGGCGGCGGAGCTGCGGATGAAGGCGGCGGACAGCCCGGGGATCGTGAAGTCGCGGTCGGCGGACAACCGGTTCCAGGGGGCGCGCGAGCTGTTCCTGGGCGGGTTCCACGCGTCGGCGGTCGGGCCGCTGCGGCGGCTCGCGCACGAGTTCGACGCGGGGGACGACCGCGGGGCGGAAGCGCGCTGGCTGGGAGCGCGGGCGCTGC